>JBEQBK010000022.1:0-23004 GCA_041639855.1 Halobacteriaceae archaeon
ACTTGTGACCCTTCGGCGAGGTCGGCGAGGACTGGCCCTTCGTCAGGCCGAAGACCTCGTTGTTGAAGACGATGTACGTCATGTCGTGGTTCTCCCGGGCGGAGTGCATGAAGTGGTTCCCGCCGATGCCGTAGCCGTCGCCGTCACCGCCGGCCGCGACGACCTCCAGCTCAGGGTTCGCCAGCTTGCCCGCGCGGGCCACGGGCAGCGAGCGCCCGTGGATGGTGTGGAACCCGTAGGCTTCGAAGTAGGAGTTCAGCTTGCCCGAGCAGCCGATGCCCGTACAGAGGAGCACCTCCTCGGGGTTCTTGCCCAGGTCGGACATGGCACCCTTCAGCGCCTTCAGGACGCCGAAGTCGCCACAGCCCGGACACCACGTCGGCTGGGGCTCCATCCCCGGGGTGAACTCGTCGCGCTCTACCTCGCGTTGCTCGTCGATGGCGCTGAATGCACTCATTGGTTAGTCACCCGCTGCCGGCTCGATGCGCGTCTGTGCGCTCGGTGCGCCGGCGTCGCCTTGTAGCTGTAGTTCGACTCCCTCCACGATTTCCGCGGGCTCGAAGGGGTTACCGTTGTACTTGAGCAGACTGGAGATTTTCTCGCCGTCCGTCCCGAGGTTCCGCTGGACGTGCCCGCGGAACTGGGCGGTCGAGTTCATTTCGACGACGAGAACCTCATCGACGCTGTCGATGAACTCCTTTACCTGTTCGCTCGGGAACGGCGCCATGTCGCTGACGCCCATCGCCTTCACAGCGGTGCCGTCGGCGTTGAGGCGTTTGACCGCCTCGCGGACGGTCCCCTGCTGGCTGCCCCACGTCAGGATACCGAACGTGGCGGTGTCGTCGCCGTAGGCCGTCTGCTGGTCGGCCTCGTCGAGGTTCTCCCGAATCTTCGAGAGCTTGTGGTTCCGCCGGTCGACCTGGTTGACCCGGTTGTCGGGGTCCTCGCTGATGTGGCCGGGCGGGTTGTGCTCGTTGCCGGTCGCGAGGAAGCGACCGCCCTTCTGTCCCGGAATCGAGCGCGGGCTGACGCCCTTGTCGTTGTCGGGGTTGTGCTGGAAGCGGTTGAACTTGCCAGTCACGTCGTGGGACGCCTCTTCGAGTTCGGCCTCGGTGAGCGTCTCGCCCAGACCCGGGTTCGGCTCGCGGTCGAAGAAGCTGGCGGGCACGTTGCGGTACTCGCCGCCGAGCTTCTGGTCGTAGAGGATGATAGCCGGAATCTGGTAGTCGTAGGCGAGCTCGAAGGCTTTCCGGGACTGCTCGTAACACTCCTTGATGTTGGAGGGCGCGAGCACGACCCGGTGGGAGTCGCCCTGACTGGTGTAAAGGACGTGTTCGAGGTCGGCCTGCTCGGGCTTCGTGGGCATCCCCGTGGAGGGACCCGCACGCATCGCTTCGAGCAGGACGAGCGGCGTTTCGGTCATCTCCGCCAGCCCGAGCGGCTCGCTCATCAGCGCGAAGCCACCGCCCGAGGAGCCGGACATGGACTTCACGCCCGCGTGGGAGGCGCCGACGGCCATCGCGGCCGCGGCGATTTCGTCCTCGACCTGTTCGGAGATGCCCCCGGTTTCGGGCATCATCTGGGACATGATGGTAAAGGCGTCCGTCCACGGGGTCATGGGGTAGCCCGCGATGAACCGACAGCCCTCGTCGAGCGCGCCGAAGGCGATGGCGCGGGAGCCCGAGATGAGCACCTGTTCTTCCTCGTGTTCGCCCTCGGGCGCCGAGACGTCGTTCTCTTCGAAGTCGAACTGTTCTTCGGCGGCCTCGTAGGCCATCTCCAGAATCTCGATGTTCTGGTCAATAACGTCCTCGCCCTTCTTCGCGAAGTTCTCGCGGGTGAGCTCGCGGAAGGGTTCGAGGTCGATGCCCGCGGCGGCACACGTCACGCCGATGCCGGCCTGGTTGCGCATGATTTCCCGGCCGTGGTCGCGGGCCATCCCGCGGAGGTCCATCGGGTAGACGTGCCAGTTGTTCTCCTCGACGCGCTGCTCGAAGTCCTCGATTTCGGAGGCGTCGATGAGCCCTTCGTCGTAGATAATGATGCCGCCCTCTCGGAGCTCGTCTAAGTTCTCCGCGAGGGGCTTGAGCTCCTCGTTGCCGTAGTAGGCGTTCTCCTGTTCGTTCCGGGCAAAGGAGTCACCCAGCGCGAGGAGGACGTTGTACCCGTCGCCTCGGGAGGTAACCTCCTCCGGCGACGCCCGCACCTCGACGTACGTGTGGCCGCCACGGATGCGAGAGGGGTAGTGGCGGTGTGTGAATACGTTCAACCCGCTGCGCATCATCGCCGTGGCAAAAGCCTGGCCGTTCGAGTCGATTCCGTCCCCGGAACCGCCCGCGATACGCCAGATGAGTTCGTCCTGTGACATAGTCTAACAATCCGTGGCCCCACAGGGCCCTAGGAAATAGGTTGCACCCGGTCCGGTAAAACCGTTTGCCATTCAATAGCAAGCAAAGTTCGTGAGGGATTGGGACCCCCTCGCACGGTTGGGGCGTTTCGGAACTCCCCGAAGAACCCGCCGCTCGCGGCCGCGCCGGCGATGAACTTATGTTGTGCCTCCGAACATCCGAAGCATGGTCAACTTCCCGCCCGATTTCTGTCCGTACTGCGGCTCGGAGCTGGAAGGGCTGGACGAGCCGACCGTCTATCGCTGTGCGGCCTGCGAGGAGTACGTGTTCCACAACCCGACGCTCGGCTGTGGGGTCGTCGTCGTGGACGGGGAGCAGGTCCTCTTAGTCGAGGACTTCCGCGAGTCCGGTGCATGGAAAGTCCCGGAGGGCCGCCCGGAAATCCCCGAGTCGCCCCGGGAAGGCGCGGCGCGCGAACTCGAAGAGGAAACCGGGCTCTCCGTGGACCCGGGGGATTTGGTCTACCTCTTCGAGGACGCGAAGGAAGTCGTCGAGGGAATGCACACGATGGGCGTCTACTACGGTATCGCTCGACGTAATACCGAGGGCGCCGTCGAAGCCGGGGACGACGCGACGGACGCCCGATTCTGGAGCCAAGAGGAGTTCGAGACCTCCGAACACGGCTTCCGCGAGATGCCCCGCGAAGGGGAGACGCGCTCACCGAACATCGACCTCAGCGTGCTCTCCGAGCGGACGAACGAGGCGCTTTCCGGGGGGTCGACCCACGGAGAGCTGTTCGCCGACGTGATATCCGACTGATTACTGGTTACCTCGATTGACCGTTCCCACTTGGTCGGCGACGTTCGCGACCATCTCGCGGAAGGCCGCGCCCACGCGGTGGTCGTCGTCGAGCACGATGGGGCGGCCCTCGTCGCCGCCCGAGCGCACGTCCGGGTCGAGCGGGATGGAGCCGAGGAAGGGTAACTCGTTCTCGTCCGCGAAGCGCTCGCCGCCGCCCTCGCCGAAGACGGCGTGTTCGGAGCCACAATCGGGGCAGACGAACGAGGCCATGTTCTCCGCGATGCCCAACACGACCGAATCGTGGCGCCCGAACATCCGCAGGCCCTTCCGGGCGTCGTCGATGGCGACCTCCTGGGGCGTGGTGACGACGACGGAGCCCGTCAGGGGCACCGTTTGAAGCATGGTGAGCTGCGTGTCGCCCGTTCCAGGGGGGAGGTCAATAACGAGGTAGTCCAACTCGCCCCACTCGACGTCCTCTACTAACTGAGTGAGCACCTTGTGTATCATCGGGCCCCGCCAGATAACCGGGTCGTCTTCCCCTACCAGGAGGCCCATGCTCATCAGGCGGACGCCGAACTTCTCCGGCGGGACGATGGTTTCGTCACTCGTGGCGTCGGGCTTCTCCGTCTCGTCCAGCATCCGCGGAACGTTGGGCCCGTACACGTCGGCGTCGAACAGCCCGACGCGCGCACCCCGGTCCGCGAGGCCCGCCGCCAGGTTCACCGCGACGGTCGATTTGCCGACGCCGCCCTTCCCGCTGGCGACGGCGACGACGTTTGTTACGCCGGGGAGCACGTCTTCGCCGCGCTCCTTGTGGAGTTGGCTCAGGGAGGGCTCCAACCCAATATCGCGGACCTCCTCGCGCACGCGCGAGGCGATGTCCGATTCCGCCGGCGAGAACGGCGCGTTCAGGGCGACGGGAATCTCGGCGACGCCGCCCTCGACGACGATATCACCGACGAGCCCCAACGAGACGATGTCCTCCCCGAGCGTGGGGTCCTCGACCCGGCGAAGTCGTTCGCGTACCGCGTCCGCGTCCATACCTCCCCGTAGGGGAGGTGGCGGCGATAAGGCCTGCGGCTCAGGGACTGTGAGGCGCGCTCACACACCGTACGGCTGCGGCACCAGGTTCGTTGCGTTTATATGGGCGAGTCGTGTAGCCGTGAGCGCAGACGCCTGTAGGGGCGCCGGGTCCCGAGTCCGAGAGGGCGAAGATACACACGACAGCGCGTCATGGTAGCCTAGCCTGGCCAAGGCGCAGGGTTGCTAACTCTGTGGCGTAAGCCTCCGGGGTTCAAATCCCCGCCATGACGCCTCTCCACAACACACTATGAGCGCCGAAAAACCAGACGAACCCGAGGGCGAAGAAGAGGACATCCGTTACTTCGTCCGAATCGGTCAGACCGACCTCGACGGTACGAAGACCGTCGAGCGCTCGCTCTCGGAGATGGACGGAATCGGCCGACGCACGGCGCGTATTGTCGCCGAGAAGGCCGAGGTGGACCGCACGGCCACGATGGGGCTCCTCGATGACGACGAGGTCGACTCGCTCGTCGAGTCGGTCGAGGAGTACGCCGACGACGTTCCCGCGTGGCTTACCAACCGACAGAAGGACTTCTACACCGGTGAGGACCAACACATCACCGGTAATGACCTCTCCCTGACCCGACAGCAGGACATCAACCGGATGCAGATGATCCGCTCGTACAAGGGTGTCCGCCACGAGCGCGGGCAGAAGGTCCGCGGACAGCGTACCAAGTCCACGGGTCGTACCGAGGGGACCATCGGTGTCAACGTCGAAGCCCTTCAAGAAGAGATGGAAGAAGAAGCCGCAGCGGGCGGCGACGAAGAGGAAGGTGGTGAAGAGTAATGGCACTCGGACAGAACACCAAGCGATACGAGACGCCGAACCACCCCTTCCAGGGCGAGCGTATCTCCCAGGAGCACGGGCTGGTCGGACAGTACGGGCTGCGGAACAAGGAGGAACTCTGGCGCGCGCAGTCGGAACTGCGTAGCTACCGTCGCGAGGCTCGCCGTCTCCTCGGTCTGACCGAGGGTCCCGGCGAGGAGCGCGAGGAGTTCGTCGACAGCCTCCACCGAAAAGGCGTGCTCTCGGAGAACGAGGGCCTCGACGGCGTCCTCTCGCTCGACGTGACGGACGTGCTCGAACGCCGCCTTCAGACGGTCGCTTACCGCAAGGGCCTCGCGAACACGCCCAAGCAGGCGCGTCAGTTCGTCACCCACGGCCACATCACCATCGAGGGACGCCGAGTGCAGGAGCCGGGCTACACGGTTCCGGTCGGCGAGGAGGACGAACTGGAGTTCGACGAGAACAGTCCCATCGCGGACGACCTCCACCCCGCGCGAGCGGACAACCAAGAGTAACCCATGAGCGCAGACGAATCCGAAGAACGCTGGGGAATCGCCCACGTGTACGCCTCGTTCAACAACACCCTCATCACGGTCACCGACCTGACCGGCGCCGAAACGGTGGCGAGTTCCTCCGGCGGTGCCGTCGTCAAGCAGAACCGTGACGAGGCGTCGCCGTACGCCGCGATGCAGATGGCCGAGGTCGTCGCCGAGGACATCCACGAGGCCGGCCTGGACGGCGTTCACGTCCGCTACCGTGGTCCCGGCGGCAACCAGCAGCAGTCCGCCGGCCCGGGCGCGCAGGCGACCATCCGTGCGCTGGCGCGTGCCGGTATCGAAATCGGCCGCATCGAAGACGTAACCCCCATCCCGCACGACGGTACGCGGGCGCCGAAGAACTCGGGGTTCTAACATGAGCGAGTTCGACGTTGAGGTAATCGAACGCTCCGAGAACGAGGCCGACTTCCTCGTCCGGAACATCACGCCCGCGTTCGCCAACGGCATCCGCCGCGCGATTCTGGCGGACGTGCCCACGGCGAGTATCGACGACGTTCGCTTCGTCGAGAACTCCAGTGTGATGTTCGACGAGGTGCTCGCGCTTCGGCTCGGTCTGGTTCCTCTCACGACGCCGGGCGACCTGCGCGGCGACGAGGAGGTCACGCTGAGCCTCGACGTCGAGGGGCCCGCCACCGCCTACTCCGGCGACCTGGTTCCCTCCGACCCGAACGTCGAACCCGCCGTCGAAGACATCCCTCTCATCGAGTTGAACGACGGCCAGCGGGTCGAACTCGAAGCGGATGCTGTGCTCGGACGCGGCCGTGACCACGCCAAACACCAGGGCGGCGTCGCGGTCGGCTACCGACACCTCAAGCGCGTCGTCGTCGGCGACGACGCGGCGCCCTACGAGGACGACGAGCCCCAAATCGCCCGGGGCGTCGTCGAGGACGACGGCGAGCTGATCGAGGCCGAAAGCTTCGATAACGACCTCCGGAACCTCCACGAGGGGAAGGAAGTCGACGTCGAGGACGTCGAGGACACCTTCGTGTTCCACGTCGAATCCGACGGCTCGATGCCCGTCGACGAACTCGTGCTCGCCGCCGTCGGGTCGCTGTACGCCCGCGCGGACGAGCTCGAAGACGCGGTCGCACTCTAAAACAGATGCAAGACACCCCCACCCGCCGATACGTCGCCTGCCCGACCCCGGCAGCGACGGTGCGGTCCGGCTCCCGGACCACGGAGACGGCACGGTCCGACGGACGGACCGTAACCCTCAAAAGCGGGCGGGGCGAATCGGAAATCGCGTGCAGGGATAGCCAAGTTTGGCCAAAGGCGCAGCGTTCAGGGCGCTGTCCCGTAGGGGTTCGCAGGTTCAAATCCTGCTCCCTGCACTCCCCTTCTTCCAAATCATGAGCAAGACGAGCCCACGGCTCAGCGACCTCATCGCCGACCTCAAGTCCGCCGCCCGCAGCGGCGCGGACGTGTGGGGCGACGTCGCGGACCGGCTAGAGAAGCCGCGCCGGACGCACGCAGAGGTCAACCTGAGTCGAATCGAACGGTATGCAGAGGCCGAGGAAACGGTCGTCGTGCCCGGCAAGGTGCTGGGCAGCGGTGCGCTCCGCAAGGACGTGACCGTCGCGGCGGTCGATTTCTCCTCCTCCGCTGAAACGAAAATCGAACAGACAGCAGGCGAGGCCCTTACACTCGAGGATGCGGTCGACCGCAACCCCGAGGGGTCCAACGTCCGGGTGATCCGATGAACGCAGCCGAGTTCGACGCCGACCTCGTGGTCGATGCACGCGACTGCATCCTCGGTCGGGTCGCCAGCGAGGTGGCCCAGCGCGCGATCGACGGCGAGACGGTCGCCGTCGTCAACGCCGAGGACGCGGTCATCACCGGCCGCGAGGAGGACACCATCGAGAAGTACCGCACACGCACGGAGCTCACCTCCGACCGCGGTCCGGCCTACCCCAAGCGTCCGGACGGCATCCTCAAGCGCTCGGTCCGCGGCATGGTGCCCACCGAGAAGAAGAGCGGCCGGGAGGCCCTCTCGAACGTCCGCGCCTACGTGGGTAACCCCTACGACGAGGACGGCGACGTCATCGAGGGGACCTCGCTGGACCGCCTCTCCAGCCTGAAGTTCATCGCGCTCGGCGACCTCTCCGAGCACCTGGGTGCTAACATCACATGGTAACCAACACCAGCGGCAAGAAGAAGACCGCCATCGCCCGCGCGACCGTCTCAGACGGCGAGGGTCGCGTCCGAATCAACTCCCAGCCGGTGGAGCTCGTCGAGCCGGAGCTTGCCCAGCTGAAGATGCTGGAGCCGTTCCGCATCGCGGGCGACGAAATCCGCGACGGTATCGACGTCAACGTCTCCGTCTCCGGCGGCGGCGTGATGGGTCAGGCCGACGCGGTGCGCACGGCCATCGCCCGCGGCGTCGTCGAACACAGCACGGACGCCGAACTCCGCGACGCCTTTATGGAGTTCGACCGCACGCTTCTGGTCAACGACGTGCGTCAGCGCGAGTCCAAACACTGGGGCGGTCCCGGTGCCCGCGCCCGCTACCAGAAGTCCTACCGCTAAGGTGATACAAATATGATGGCCCCCGTCCGGTGTTTCACGTGTGGCACAGTCATCGCGCAACACTGGGAGGAGTTCAAGGCCCGCGCCGAGACGAAGGAAGGAGACGAGGACCCCGAGGAAGTGCTTGACGACCTCGGCGTCGACCGCTACTGCTGTCGGCGCATGCTCGTCTCCCACCGTGACCTCGTCGACGTGGTCTCCCCCTACCAATGAGCGCCGGCAAGCACAACCGCTACGAGAAGGCCCGCATCATCGGTGCGCGAGCGCTGCAGGTGTCCTACGGGGCGCCCGTGCTCGTCGACACCGAGCAGACTGAACCCATCCTCGTTGCGGCCGAGGAGTACGACGCGGGCGTGTTGCCGTTCACGGTGAGACACGAATGACCCGCATCGAATCCGTCAGCCTCCGTGAAATCCTCGACTCTAGGGGTAATCGGACCGTCGAGGCCGACGTGCTCACGGAGAGCGGCGGATTCGGCCGGGGTGCCGCCCCGAGCGGCGCTTCCACGGGCGAGTACGAGGCCATCGAGCGAGACCCCAGCGAGGCAATCGCTGCCGCCCGCGAACAGGCTGTTCCCCGCCTGAAAGGGACATTCGCCGGCGACCAGCGCGCGGTGGACCGAACGCTCAGAGCCGCGGACGGCACCGACGACTTCTCGGAAATCGGTGCCAACGCGGCCGTCGCAATCAGCATGGCCGCCGCGAAGGCCGCGGCGGACGTGCTCGGCGCGCCGCTCTACCAGCATCTGGGCGGTGCGTTCCGGGGCGAGAACTTCCCCGTTCCCCTCGGGAACGTCGTCGGCGGCGGCGAACACGCCGCGGACGCGACACACATTCAGGAGTTCCTCGCTGCGCCCGTCGGCGCGCCCTCCGTTCGTGAGGCGGTGTTCGCGAACGCCGCCGTTCACGGCGAGGTCGCCGACATCTTAGAGGAGCGAGATATCCCCGCCGCGAAAGGCGACGAGGGCGCGTGGGCGCCTGCAGTCTCCGACGCCGAGGCGTTCGAAATCGTCGAGCAGGCCGTCGACGAGGTTTCCGACGCCGTCGGCTTCGAAATCAAGTTCGGGCTCGACGTGGCCGCCGCGGAGCTGTACGACGCCGACGCCGGCGTCTATCGCTACGGCGACACCGAGCGCACTCCCGAGGAGCAGGTCGCGTACATCGCCGACCTCGTCGAGGAGTACGACCTCGCGTACGTCGAGGACCCCCTCGACGAGAACGACTACGAAGGGTTCGCCGACCTCACCGCGAAGGTGGGCGAGCGGACCCTCATCTGCGGGGACGACCTCTTCGTGACGAACACCGAGCGTCTCCAGGAGGGCATCGAGGTGGACGCGGCAAACGCCATTCTCGTGAAGCCCAACCAGATCGGCACGCTCACCGACGCCTTCGACGCCGTCGAGCTCGCCGTGCGGAACGGCTACTCGCCGGTCATCTCCCATCGCTCGGGCGAGACGGAGGACGCGACTATTGCACACCTCGCCGTCGCAACCGACGCGCCCTTCATCAAGACGGGCGCGGTGGGCGGCGAGCGAACCGCAAAGCTCAACGAACTCATGCGAATCGCCGACGAAGCCCTATGAGTCAGGACGAATCAGACGCACAAGTCGAACAGGACCCCGCCGACGAGGCGGCCGAAGAAGAAGAAACGGTCGAGGAGCCCACGGCCGGGGAGTCCGAGGAGGACGTCATGTCGGATACGGACGCCGACCTCCTCATCCCCGTCGAGGACTACCTCGCCGCCGGTGTTCACATCGGGACCCAGCAGAAGACCTCCGACATGGAGCGTTTCATCCACCGGGTCCGGACCGACGGTCTCTACGTGCTCGACGTCGCGAAGACCGACGAGCGCATCCGTACCGCCGCGGACTTCCTCGCGAACTACGACCCCGAGCAGATACTGGTCGCGTCCTCGCGCCAGTACGGTCGTTTCCCCGCCAAGAAGTTCGCCGACGCCGTGGGCGCACGCGCTCGCACCGGCCGCTTCATCCCGGGCACGCTGACGAACCCCGACTACGCGGGCTACATCGAGCCCGACGTGGTCGTCGTCACGGACCCCATCGGTGACGCGCAAGCGGTGAAGGAGGCCATCACGGTGGGTATTCCGGTCATCGCGATGTGTGACTCGAACAACCAGACGAGCAACGTCGACCTCGTCGTGCCGACGAACAACAAAGGTCGCCGCGCGCTCGCAGTCGTCTACTGGCTGCTGGCCAACGAGACTCTCGACCGCCGCGGCGCCGAACCCGCCTACGCGCTCGAAGACTTCGAGTCCGAAATTTAATCCGACGTTTTTCACGTTCCCGCATCGCGTAACCCGTTCGCCGACGAGCTACTGCTATGGTCGGGGCTCCCGCCTTCCGGAACGCCCGAAGGAGCTGTTCCCCGACCTGCCCGCGAGGACATGACGGTAGGCGAACTCCGCCCGTCCGGAATAGAGGGGGAAACTCCCCGCGGTCGAGTACGCCCCGTAACGTATTCGGCCGTGGCCCCGACAGGACGGGTATGACCGTTTCGAGCGCCCCCGGCAAGCTCTATCTCTTCGGGGAGCACGCTGTCGTCTACGGGGAACCTGCCATCGCCTGCGCCGTCGACCGGCGGGTGACAGCGACCGTCGAGCGCCGCGACGACGACCGTCTGCGGGTCCGAGCGCCGGACCTCCGGCTGGACTCCTTCGCCGCCGAGTTCGGCGAGCGCGCCGACGGGGGCGTTGCCGTCGACGCCGACGAGGGGGCTGTCGCTGCGGCGCTCGGCTACGTCCGGGGCGCCGTCGAGAGCGCCTACGACCACGTCGGCGAGCGCGCCGGGCTGGACGTGACCGTCGAGAGCGACCTGCCGCTGGGTGCGGGGTTGAGTTCGTCCGCCGCCGTCGTCGTCGCTACGCTACACGCCGCCGTCCGGGCCATGGACGGCGACATCCGGGAGGAGACCCTCGCGGAACGCGCCTACCGCGTCGAGTCAGACGTCCAAGACGGGGACGCCTCCCGGATGGACACCTACTGCACGACCGTCGGGGGGGCCGTCCGCGTCGAGGGCGAGGAGGGCGAACGACTGGAGGCGCCCGAGCTCCCCTTAGCCGTGGGGTACGACGGCGGTAGCGGGAACACGGGCGAACTCGTCGCCGACGTGCGGGAGCTAAAAGAGACGTACGGCTTCGCCGCTGACACGGTCGGCGCCATCGGCGACATCGTCCGCGCGGGGCGGCCGGCCGTTGAATCGGGGGACCTCGATGAGGTCGGGCGGCTGATGGACTTCGACCACGGCCTCCTCTCGGCGCTGGGGGTGTCAGCCCGCTCGCTCGACGAGATGGTGTGGGCCGCCCGGGAGGGAGGTGCGGCCGGCGCGAAGCTCACTGGCGCGGGCGGCGGGGGCTGTGTCGTCGCGCTCGATCCCGAGGGGACAGCACTACGCGCCCTCGAACTCGCACCGGCCTGCGAGGAGGCGTTCGCGGCGCCGCTGGACCGCGAGGGGGTGCGCGCGGAATGACGACCGTCCTGAAACTCGGCGGGTCCGTAATCACCGAGAAAGACGAGCCCGAGACGGTCGACACCCAGGCGCTCGACGCGGCGGCCGACGTCGTCGCCGGACACGACGACCTCGTGCTCGTTCATGGTGGTGGGTCCTTCGGTCATCCCGCCGCCGAGCGCCACGGCGTCGGTGTCGAGAAGGGGTCCCACGACCCCGAAGCAGTTCGGGACATACACGGCGCGATGGGGCGGCTGAACGAGCGGGTCGTCGGGGCGTTGGCCGATGCGGGTGCGCCCGCAGTGCCGGTCCATCCTCTCTCGCTGGCGAGTCGGAGCGAATCGGGCGGGCTGACGCTCCCGACGAACGCCGTCTCCGGATTGCTCGATGAGGGGTTTCTCCCCGTGCTCCACGGCGACGGCGTCGTCCGCGCCGGGGAGGGGGTGACGGTGCTCTCGGGCGACGAACTGGTGGTGGCGCTCGTCGAGGGGCTGGGCGCCGAGCGTGCCGGACTCTGTTCGACGGTTCCGGGCGTTCTCGATACCTCCGGCGAGGTCGTCCCCGAGATTCGGGCGTTCGACGACGTGGCCGACGCGCTCGGCGGGAGCGACGCGACGGACGTGACCGGAGGGATGGCTGGCAAGGTCCGAACTCTCTTGGGACTGGACGCGCCGGCGACGGTGTTCGGTCCCGACGACCTAGCGGGGTTTCTCGCCGGCGAGCGGGTGGGGACGCGAATCGATGGCATATAAACGGCGCAGAACCCGCCGTTTTTAATAGCGGGGGGCATTAGAGCTACCAAGACCGCGACGACCCTGCGCGCGCGACGGCTGCAAGACGCCGGGTGCGGGCGGGCGACGCGGCGTTTCAGTACCGAACCGCAACGGATCTCGGTGTTTCAATCATGGAAGTCGAAATCGCAACCATCGGCGGCTACGAAGAAGTCGGACGGCAGATGACTGCCGTTCGCGCAGGGGACGACGTTGTCATCTTTGACATGGGGCTGAACCTTTCGAAAGTCCTCATCCACGACAACGTCGAAACCGAACGGATGCACAGTCTCGACCTCATCGACATGGGCGCCATCCCCGACGACCGTGTCATGAGCGAAATCGAGGGCGACGTACAGGCTATCGTGCCCACGCACGGTCACCTCGACCACATCGGCGCCATCTCGAAGTTGGGCCACCGCTACGACGCGCCCGTCGTCGCCTCCCCCTTCACCATCGAACTCGTCCGCAACCAGATCGAGGGCGAGCAGAAGTTCGAGTTCGACAACGACCTCCGGAAGATGGAGGCCGGCGAGACGATGCAGATCGGCGACCAGGTCGAACTGGAGTTCGTCCACGTCACCCACTCCATCATCGGCGCCGTCAATCCGGTCGTCCACACGCCCGAGGGGTCGGTCGTGTACGGTCTGGACAAGCGCCTCGACCACAATCCGGTTATCGAGGACCCCATCGACATGGAGCGCTTCCGGGAAATCGGCCGCGAGGGCGAGGGCGTCCTCGCGTATATCGAGGACTGTACGAACGCCGGCCGCAAGGGGAGAACCCCCTCGGAGTCGGTCGCGCGAAAGCACCTCGAGGACACCATCATGTCCATGGAGGACTACGACGGCGGTATCGTCGCTACCACCTTCTCCAGTCACGTTTCGAGGGTGACCTCTCTGGTGGAGTTCGCCCAGCAAATCGGCCGCCAGCCCGTTCTCCTCGGTCGGTCGATGGAGAAGTACTCCGGGACCGCCGAACGACTCGGCTTCGCGGAGTTCCCCGACGATTTGGGGATGTTCGGCCACCGGAAGTCCGTGGACCGCACGTTCAAGCGCATCATGAACGACGGCAAGGAGAACTACCTGCCCATCGTCACAGGCCATCAGGGCGAGCCGCGCGCGATGCTCACCCGCATGGGCCGCGGTGAGACGCCCTACGAGCTCGACGAGGGCGACAAGGTCATCTTCAGCGCCCGCGTGATTCCCGAGCCCACCAACGAGGGCCAGCGCTACCAGTCCGAAAACCTGCTGAAGATGCAGGGCGCGCGCATCTACGACGACATCCACGTTTCGGGCCACCTCTCACAGGAGGGTCACTACCAGATGCTCGACGCGCTCCAGCCCAAACACGTCCTCCCGGCCCACCAGGACATGAGCGCCATCGCGAGCTACGTGAACCTCGCGGAGAACAAGGGCTATACCGTCGGCCGGGACCTCCACATCTCGCGCAACGGTACCCGCCACCAGATCGTCGAGTAAGATGACGCCCGAATCGCGGGAGGAAATGGTGCTCGACGCCGTCCGGCAGCGGCGCGAGTTGGTCAACGAGGCCATCGACGAGCAGCTTCCGATGGCGGAGCCTGAACGCCTCTACGAGGCCTCTCGGCACCTGCTGGAGGCCGGCGGCAAGCGGCTGCGTCCGGCGACCGTCCTATTGGTCGCGGAGGCGCTCGCCGACGTCGACCCCCTCTCGGCCGACTACCGGTCGTTCCCCACCGCCGGTGGGCCGGTCGATGTGATGTCCGCCGCGGTGAGCGTCGAGGTCATCCACTCCTTTACGCTCATCCACGACGATATCATGGACGACGACGACATGCGCCGGGGCGTTCCCGCGGTCCACCGCAAGTACGACGACGAGACGGCGATTCTCGCCGGGGACACCCTCTACTCGAAGGGCTTCGAGATACTGCTCGGCGCGAACGCCTCCGCCGACAACGGCCTCGCCGCCGCACAGGAACTCGCGGCCACCTGCACCAACATTTGCGAAGGGCAGGCGATGGACGTAGACTTCGAGGGGCGCACCGACATCGTTCCCGAGGAGTACCTGGAGATGATCGAGTTGAAGACCGCCGTCCTTTACGCGGCGGCCGCCGCCATCCCGGCGCTCCTGATGGGCACCGACGAGGAAACCGTCGATGCGCTTCGTTCCTACGGCGTCTGTGTCGGACAGGCCTTCCAGATACAGGATGACGTGCTCGACCTGACCGTCCCGAGCGACAAGCTCGGTAAACAGCGGGGCTCCGACCTCGTCGAAGAGAAGCGCACCATCATCTCGTTGCACGCCGCCGACCAAGGCGTCGACGTGGGCGAGCTCCTGGACGCGGAGGACCCCGAAAGCGTCTCGGAGGCCGCCGTCGAGGAAGCCGTCGCGACGCTCCGCGACGCGGGGAGCATCGACTACGCCCGCACGATGGCGCGCGACCTCGTCGAGGAGGGGAAAGACCACCTCGAAACGCTCCCCGACAACGAGGCCCGCGAGCGCCTCGCGCAGCTCGCGGACTACCTCATCGAGCGGGGCTACTGACCCCTCCGGACGGGACAAGCTGGCCCGCGGACCGGTCTACGGGCGTTCGACGTCGTGTTCGAGCGTCCCGACGCCCTCGATTTCGATAGCGACTGCGTCGTCATCTTCGAGGTTTCCGACGCCCGCCGGGGTCCCCGTCGCGATGACATCGCCCGGCTCCAGCGTGAGATGCGTCGTGATCTCCGCGACGAGCTCGGGCACCGAGAAGACGAGGTCGGAGACGTTGCCGGACTGTCGGACGTTGCCGTTCACGCGCAACTCGATTTCGGCGTCGGCCGGCAGTTCGTCGGGCGTGGCGACGCAGGGGCCGAGGGGGCAGGCGTTGTCGAAGGCCTTCCCCCGGACCCAGTTCCGCTCGCGGCGCTGGTCGTCGCGGTTCGAGAGGTCGTCCACGCAGGTGTAGCCCGCGATGACGTCCGCAGCGTCCGCGGCAGCGACGTGCCGGCACTGGTCGCCGATGACGACCCCGAGTTCCGCCTCGTGGTCGAGGCGCTCCGCCCCCGCGGGCGCAACGACAGTGTCGCCGTGGGCCGCGAGCGCGTTGGGCGGCTTGAGGAAGAGCAGCGGGCGCTCGGGAAGGTCGGCGCCCCGCTCCTCGGCGTGGGGCGCGTAGTTCCGGCCGACACAGACGACCTTGGTCGGCTCGCTCGGCGGGAGGAACTCGACCTCGTCGTGGCTGTACTCGGCGCCGCCGAAACGAACCGTCCGCTCGCCGTACTCGCCGGTCCGGACGCTCCCGGCAGGGTCGCGGAAACGGGCGTATCGCATACCGGACGGCCGCCCGAGCGGGACAAAAGCGTTGCCCAACGGCCCCGTGTTCCCGGGGGTTCATGTGGTGGGCGCGTCGAACGGGATGGTATGGCACCTTTCGGGCTGACCTTCGACGAGGGGACGGCCGTGATGTACATCTACACGCTCGCAGTGATGATTACGGGCGTGTTCATCTTCCAGTCCCTACCTGCCGCCCTCGCGGGAGGGAGCACGTCGCGGCTCACAGCCATCGCCATCGCGGCGGTGCTCTCGGCGTTCTGGACGCTCTACTGCGAGTGGACGATACTCGAGCGGCTTCCGGGGTACACGGACCCGCAGGGGGACACGCCGACGGAGTAACCCTTTCGACGGCTTTTCGTCGCGTCCCCGGTTGGGTCGGGTATGGACGCGGACTTAGAACAGCGCGTGCTCGAAACGGCCGAGGAGTACGCGCTCTACAACGCCCTGAAACACGGCGAGGACGCTCAGGTCGGGGCTATCATGGGCCCGATGATGGGCGACAACCCCGAGTTCAGGGAGCACGGTGACGAGATACCCGGCATCGCGGGCCGCGCCGTCGGCAACGTGAACGGCATGGACCCCGAGGCGCGCCGCGAGCGCCTCGCGGAGCTGGCGCCCGACCGCCTCGAAGAACTCGAAGCCGAGGACGAGGGCGAGGAGCACGACCTGCCCGAGTTGCCAAACGCGGAGGACGGGGAGGTTCGGATGCGTTGTGCACCCAACCCCAACGGCCCGTGGCATCTGGGCCACGCGCGGATGCCCGCGGTCATCGGGACTTACAAGGAGCGCTACGACGGGGAAATGCTCGTCCGCTTCGACGACACCGACCCCGAAACCAAGCGGCCCGACCTCGACGCCTACGACGCGATTCTGGACGACATCGAGTATCTGGGCTTCGAGCCCGACGAAGTCCTCCGGGCCTCCGACCGCGTGGAGACGTACTACGAGCACGCCCGCGAGCTCATCGAGCTCGGCGGCGCGTACACCTGCTCCTGTTCGGGCGAAGCGTTCTCGGAGCTGAAAAACGGCGGCGAGGCCTGCCCGCACCGGGAGAAGAGCGTCGAGGAAACGAAAGCGGAGTTCGAGGCGATGGTCGAGGGCGAGTACAGCTCCGGCGAGATGGTCCTCCGAGTACGGACGGACATCGAGCACAAGAACCCCGCCCTGCGCGATTGGGTCGCCTTCCGAATCATCGACACGCCCCATCCCCGCGAGGAAGCGAGCGAGTACCGCTGCTGGCCGATGCTCGACTTCCAGAGCGGCGTCGACGACCACCTCACGGGAATTACCCACATCATCCGGGGCATCGACCTGCAGGACTCGGCCAAGCGCCAGGGGTTCCTCTACGACTACTTCGGCTGGGAGTACCCCGAGGTGCTCCACTGGGGCCACGTCCAAATCGACGCCTACGACGTGAAAATGAGCACCTCGACCATCGCCGAGAAAATCGAGGCCGGCGAACTGGAGGGGTGGGACGACCCGCGCGCGCCCACCCTGAAGAGCGTGCGCCGCCGCGGCATCCGGGGGGAGGCCGTCACGGACGCGATGGTTAAACTCGGCACGTCCACCTCGGACGTCGATTTGGCCATGTCCTCGGTGTACGCCGCGAACCGCGACCTCGTGGACGAGGAGACGGACCGGCGCTTCTTCGTCCGCGACGGCGAGGAGCTCCCGCTCGAAGGCGACCTCGACGTCGCTCACCCGCCGCTCCACCCGAACCACGAGGAACGAGGAACCAGAGACATCGAGGCCGGCGACGCCGTGCTCGTCGAGCCGGAAGACCTGCCTGGCGATGGCGAGCGCGTCTGGCTGAAGGGGTTAGGCTGTGTACGTTTCGAGGACGGGGCCCTCGTCGCGACGGGGGACGACATCGAAGCCGTCCGCGAGGGCGGCGTCGACGTGATTCACTGGGTGCCCGCGGCATCGAACGTCCCGCTCCGGCTGCGGACGATGGACGGCGACGTGTCGGGCCACGCCGAGCGAGGGGTTGTCGACTACGACCCCGACGCGCTCGTCCAGTTCGAGCGCATCGGCTTCGCACGCGTCGACCGCCACGAGTCCGAGGAAACGGTGGCGTACTTCGCGCATCCCTGAGCGGGCTCAGACGAGAGCGAGCAACAGGACGGCGCCGAAGACGGCGCCCGTCAACAGGAGTTGGACGACGGCCGAGGCCAACACGCCAGCCGTCGCGTACAGCGCGGCCCGCGCGCCCCGTCTCTCGTCCGTATGCGTTCGGTACTCCAGCGCGAACACGGTCCCCGCGATGCCGACGATTACGCCGAGCGGCCCGAGCGGAATCAGGAGGAGGCCGACGACGGCCGCAATCGCGGTCGTTCTGGTCGCGGCGCCGCCCGCGTTCGCCGCGATGGCGCCGCCGAACCAGTCGACGGCGAGCGCCGCCAGCGCCAGCACCGCAAGGAGCGCCAGAACGAGCACACCCGGGTCGCCGGTCGCAAACCGGTAGAGGCCGAGGCCCGCGAGCGAGAGGAGCCCGGAGGGAACGAGCGGGACGACGCTCCCAACCATCGCGGCGCCCAGCAGGACGAACGCGACGAGGACGGGCACCGGCGGGAGGGTGATGGATTCGAGCGCCATCTAATACCGCCCCGCCTCCGCGTGGGCCGCATCGGTGCCGTACGCCTCGACGAGGGGTTCGTAGGCCGCGCCGAACGCGCGCATACAGCCCCCCGTGGAGTGAAATCCCATCTCATCGGCCACCTCGTCCCAGGGCCGTGCCTGGAGCGCCTTCCGGACCAACAGGCGCTCCGCGCGGGCCGGGAGCGCGAGACCGTCGTCCGCGAGCAGACGGACCGCGAGCGTCCGGAAGGGTCCCGGGTCAACCGTGCAGAGCCCCGGGCCCGCCGCGGCGCCGGCGACGAGGCGCCAGTCAGGGGCCTCCAGTTCGGGCGCGTAGTCGGCCCCACAGCCCGCGATGGCGCCCCGGGCGATGTCGGGGTCCAAGTCGTCGAGGGCGTCCGCGAGCACGTCGTCGACGCGGCGGAGGAACCAACCGGCGTGGCGCTCGTGGAGGGTCTCGCCCCGGGGTGAGAGCGGGTCGAGGACGATGGCGGAGTACTCGCCCGAGCGCTCGTTTCTGGTGGTCGAGAGATGCACGGTCGAAAAGCCGTTCCGGGACCAGAAGCGAAGGAGTTCGGGGGTCGCGCCGAAGCCGACCCCGAGCCAGTCGGCGCCGTCGAACTCCGCTCGGATTTCGCCGACGAGCTTCGAGCCCAGCCCCCGCGAGCGGGCGGCGCCGTGGGTGGCGATGCGGAGGACGCGCCAGCCCACGGTTTCGGCGGCCGACTCGTCGCGCAGCTGGCTCGTGAGCACGTCGGGAATCATGTTGCCCCGGACGCGCCCGCCCTCGTACATTTCTTTTCGAGTGTCGGCGTCGAGGTCCCCCTCCCGCGCGAGCAGGCAGACGGCGACGACGTGGCCGTCGTGGGTGAGCGCCCGGGTTTCCACGTTCGGCGCGTCCAACACCCGCGCGAGGTCGTTGGGCTCGGTCCGGTAGTGTGCGTGCACGAGCAGGCCGAACGTCTCGCGTAGCAGGTTCTCGTCGGCGACGAGGCGTTCGGGCGGGAGCGCCTCGTACGCGCTCGATTCGGGTGTCGCGTCCTCGACGAGCGGGTCGACGGCGGGCCTGGCATCGAGCGCGAGCGCGCGGAAGGCCCACGGTTCGACGGGGTCGCTCGCGGCGTACCGGATCGGTTCGTCGAGATAACACGCTTCCACCTCGAAGGCCGACGCGGCGAGTTCCTCGCGGAAGCGCACGTCGAAGCCACGGCCCGCGCCCTCGTAGCCGTGGACCGTCGTGACGAAAGCCACCGAGGGCGCCCCGAGATACGTTTCCAGCAGGCCGACGGGGAGCGCGGCAGCCTCGTCCACGAGGAGGGCGTCGGCCGATTCGGGGTCGGCGTCGGGCGGGTTGGCGAAGCGGATATCGCCGGCCTCGGTTTCGAGACGTCCCTCCGATTCCGTGCAGCGAACGCCGAGCTCCGGAAGGAGCGCCCCGGCGCGCTCGAACAGTTCGTCGGCGTTCCGTCGGGCGGGCGCGACGACGAGCACCTCCTTTCCCGCCGCGGCGAGACAGGCGGCCGCGAGCCCCGCCGCCGCGGACTTCCCCCTCCCTCTGTCGGCTTCGAGCACGAGCGCGTGTCCCGGCTCCGAAAGGGTCTCGAAGGACGCGAGGGCGTCGGCCTGCCCCGGCGTTCGACACGCCCGGTAGGCGGCGTCCGGGAACGCGCTTTCCGCGGGCGGCTCGGGCGGTGCCGCGGCGAACCTGGGTGCAGGGTGTGTCAATCCGTCCGCTTCGAGCGTCCCGGCGTCGACGTCGTGTATCGCGACGCCCGGGTGTGCGCGGAGCAGGGTCACGAGGCGCCGGCGGAACCGACCGGTCACATCCCCCTCGTGGTTGGGCGGCGCCGCGAGCGCCCCGTCGAAGCCGTCCGGGCGCGTGTGCCACGCATCGAGGTCGGGCGCGAGAATCACGAGCAGCCCGCCCCCCTCAACCGCGCCCACGACGCGTCCCAGCGCGTTGGGACGCGTCTCGTCGTGGCAGTCGAGGACGACGGCGTCGCGGGTCGTGCCGAGGAGGCGGTCGGCCTTCCGCGGGCCGACGCGCTCACAGGGGAGGACGTCCCGCTCGCCGACGAGCGTCGTTTCCCCGAAGCCGACGGTCGCCGCGAGGGCGGCCTCGGCCGCGTCGTAACAGCGCTCGCGTTCGCCGTGGAGGACGAGCACCCGTCGCTCGTTGGCCTCGGCGGCTTCCGCGTGGAGGGTTTCGACGGCCGCGGTGTTCATGTCTCCCCCCTCGCCCGGACCGGGGAAGGGTCTGCCGGCTTCCCCGAGGGCTTAGGTCGGCGCGACCGACGGTCCCGCATGGCCGACACCGACCGTCGAATCCTGCTCCACGAGCGCCCCGAAGGCGAACCCACACGCGAGAACTTCGAACTCGTCGAACGCGAGGTCCCCGAGCCGGGACCCGGAGAAGTGCTCGTCAGGACGCGCTATCTCTCCGTTGACCCCTACATGCGCGGACGGATGCGCGACGCGGAATCCTATGCGGAACCGTGGGACGTGGGCGATACGTTGCGTGGGGGTGTCGTCGGAGAGGTAGTCGAGAGCCGGACCGACGCCTTCGCCGTCGGCGACATCGTCACCGGAAACCTCTACTGGGCCGACTACGCCGTTGCGGAGCCCCACGCCTTGGTCGAAGTCGACCCCGACCTCGCGCCCGTCTCGACGGCGCTCGGCGTGCTGGGGATGCCCGGTCGGACCGCCTACTTCGGCACGCTCGACGTGATGGAGCCCGACCCCGGCGACACGGTCGTCGTCTCGGGCGCCGCGGGGGCCGTCGGGAGCGTCGCCGGACAGATCGCCTCCCTGGCGGGCGCCCGCGTCGTCGGCATCGCCGGCTCCGAGCGGAAAACCGCCTGGCTTACCGACGAGTTGGGGTTCGACGCCGCGATCAACTACGCGGAGCGGGACGTGTCGGAGGCGCTCGGTCGGGTCTGTCCGGAGGGGGTGGACGGCTACTTCGACAACGTAGGCGGGCCGATTACCGACGCCGTCTTCGACCGGCTGAACGTCGATGCGCGCGTGGCGGTCTGCGGGCAGATCTCGCTCTACAACGAGGAAGACACGCCGACCGGACCGCGGAAGCTCGGACAACTCGTCACGAAGCGCGCCCGCGTTGAGGGCTTTCTCCACGGCGACTTCGCGCCCCGCCACGGCGCCGCGACCGAACAGCTCGCGGCGTGGGTCAGCGAGGCCGACGTGCGCTACCGCGAAACGGTAACCGAGGGGCTGGAGAAGGCGCCCGAGGCCTTCATCGGTCTCTTCGAGGGCGAGAACGTCGGCAAGCAACTGGTGAAAGTCGGCGACGGCGAACCGTGACCGTGTCCACGGTTCACAGGCCGCCCTCCCTTTGGAAGCGCTTTTATGCAGGGGAACCACTATTCGGAGTACAACCCGTGCGGGGTCGATGATGCGACGGCTCGTCCCGGAACCTCTCTGACGGCCGACGCCCGAGCCCCCGCGGGAAAGGTGATCCATACATGCCAGTCTACGTCGATTACGACGTCCCAGCCGACCTGCAGGAGCGAGCTACCGACGCGCTTGAGGTGGCCCGCGACACCGGTACCGTGCGCAAAGGAACCAACGAGACGACCAAGGCCGTCGAGCGCGGCAACGCCGTGCTCGTCTTCGTCGCCGAGGACGTCCAGCCCGAGGAAGTCGTGATGCACCTGCCCGAACTCGCCGAGGAGAAGGGCATCCCCACGGTCTTCGTCGAGCAACAGGACGACCTCGGCCACGCCGCCGGCCTCGAAGTCGGCTCCGCCGCCGCGGCCATCGTGGACGCCGGCGACGCCGACGAGGACGTCGAGGACATCTCCTCGAAGATCGAGGAGCTCCGGTAAACCGATGAGCGCAGAGGAAAGCGAGTCGGGCTCTACCCCCGCCGAAGTCATCGAGGTCGTCGGCAAGACCGGGATGCACGGGGAAGCGATGCAGGTCAAGTGCCGCATCCAAGAGGGCTCGAACCAAGGTCGCATCATCACGCGAAACGTGCTCGGGCCGGTCCGCGAGGGCGACGTGATTCAGCTCCGCGAGACCGCCCGTGAAGCCGACTCCATCGGTGGTCAATAATGCCCCAAACCCGAGAGTGTGACTACTGTGGCGCGGACATCGAACCCGGCACCGGGACGATGTACGTCTACACGGACGGCCGTACCGACCACTTCTGCTCGTCGAAGTGCGAGAAGAACGCGGACCTGAACCGCGAGCCGCGCAACCTGGAGTGGGCCGATAACGAATGAGCCACCACGACGAGCGCACCTTCGTGATGGTCAAGCCCGACGGCGTTCAGCGCGGGCTTATCGGCGACATCGTCTCCCGACTCGAGGACAAGGGCCTCAAGATGGTCGGCGGGAAGTTCATGCAAATCGACGAGGAACTCGCCCACGAGCACTACGGCGAGCACGAGGGCAAGCCCTTCTTCGAGGGACTCGTCGAGTTCATTACCAGTGGACCGGTGTTCGCGATGGTCTGGGAAGGCGCCGACGCCACCCGTCAGGTACGACGCATGATGGGCGCGACGGACGCCCAGGAAGCCGCCCCCGGCACGATTCGGGGCGACTACGGTAACGACCTCGGCCACAACATCATCCACGGCTCCGACCACGAGGACGAGGGGGCCAACGAGCGCGAAATCGCGCTCTTCTTCGACGAGGACGAGCTCGTCGACTGGGAGCAGCAGAGCTCGCAGTGGGTGTACGAGGACGCCGACGACCACTAGTCGGCCGACTCCCTTTTCACCGTTCGCGACCTTCCGTAGCGTATGCTGAACACACTCCTTTCGGCCTTCGC
>JBEQBK010000023.1:0-22986 GCA_041639855.1 Halobacteriaceae archaeon
GCGAACGGGCACAAGACCCGTTCGCGCGAGGGCTTGCTATGTCGAGCGGGACTCGCGGGCCTTGGGACGCATATTCCCGTAGCCGCACTTTCGGCACTCGTCCGCTTCGGGCGGGTTGCGCGCGTTACAGCGCATGCAGATGGACTTGTCGAGGAGACGGTCTTCCACACTCGGCATGTCCGGAGGATAGCCGGCCCCGCGTTTAAGACTTGGCTATTCCCCTCCGGAGTGACGCGGCGCGGACGAGTGCCGCGTCTATCTATCGTTCCACGTACTCCGATTGCACGTCCACGACCTCGGATGAATCCTCACAGTCCGCGTACCGCTCCAGCGGTTCCTCGTTCATCTCCAAGAACGTCTCGCCCCAGGTGAACTTCGCGAGTATCCGCTCGGCGTGTTCGCGTTCGCCGAGAATTACCAGCGCCGCGGCGAACGCCTCGACGGTGGTGAGCCGCAGGGGTTTGCCGTAGTTCACGGGGTTGGCGGCCACCAGATAGGGCAGCGCGCGGTGCTCGCCGGGGAGTTCGAAGCGGGCCTCGCCGGCCGACTCCCACGAACAGTCCAGCGCCACGAGCGTGTCGTGCTCGGCATCGGCGGGCGAGAGCGCCCGCTCGGCGTGGGGGTTGAGCACGATGCCGTAGGGCGTCTCCCGGTGGGTGCGGTGGAGCTCCGCCAACTCGAAGCGTTCGAGCTTCTTCGCCGTGCACTTCGCCGGGTCGTCGTCGCCCTCGTAGCGGACGTGGAGGTCCACGTTTCGGCTTGGCGGCCGAGCGGCAAAAGCCCCTCAGTTCGGCGTTCGCGCCGACTAGCCTACCCGTCCCCCAGCGCGCTCTCGCCGACCGCCTCGCCGCCCTCGATGACCTCCTGGCCGCCCATGTACGGCTGGAGGGGGTCCGGCACGTCCACGGTGCCGTCGTCGTTCTGGTAGTATTCGAGGATAGCGACCATCACGCGGGGCACAGCAACTCCGGAGCCGTTGAGCGTGTGGAGGTATTCGGCCGCCTCGTGGTCCTCCTCGCGATACTGAATCCCGGCCCGCCGGGCCTGCCAGTCCTCGAAGTTCGACACCGAAGAGACTTCGAGCCAACGGCCCCCCTCTTCGGGGCCGTCCTCCATGTCGTCGCCGGGCGCCCAGACCTCGATGTCGTACTTCTTGGCCTGCTGGAAGCCCATGTCGCCGGTACACATATCTAGGACCCGGTAGGGGAGGCCGAGTTCGTCGAGAACCGCTTCGGCCTCGCCCAGCAGGCCTTCCAGCCGGTCATACGACGCTTCGGGCGGCACGAAGTTCACGAGTTCGACCTTGTTGAACTGGTGGACGCGGACGTAGCCCCGCGTTTCGGTGCCGTGCTCGCCGGCCTCGCGCCGGAAGTTCGGCGAGAAGGCCTGGTATTTCAGCGGCAGGTCGTCGTTCAGCAGGATTTCGTCGCGGTGCATATTCGTCACCGGAACCTCCGCCGTGGGGAGGAGCCAGAGGTCGTCGTCGTCGTAGTCGTCCTCGGGTCGGTCCCCCACGCGGTAGGCGTCCTCCTCGAATTTCGGGAGTTGGCCGGTGCCGCGCATCGACGCGGAGTTGACGGGAATCGGCGGCAGCACGTCCTCGTAGCCCTGCTCGCGGTGGACGTCGAGCATGAACTGGACGAGGGCGTGCTCCAGGCGCGCGCCCTCGCCTTTCACGAACTGGAACCCGCCCCCCGAGACTTTGGCGCCCCGCTCGAAATCCAGCAGTTCGAGGTCCTCGCCGAGGTCGTAGTGTGGCGTCACTTCTTCGGGCAGGTCGCGCAGGTCGTCGAAGCCCCGGCGGTAGCGCTCGACGTTGTCCGACTCGTCCTCCCCCTCGGGAACCGACTCGTGGGGGACGTTGGGCACTTCCAACAGCAGCTCCTCCAGTTCGCTTTCGAGCTCGTCGGCGCGCTCCTCGACGGCTTGGAGCTCCGCTTTCAGCTCTTGGGTCTGCTCGATGGCTTCTTGCGCTTCCTCCTCTTTCCCCTCGGCTTTGAGCTTCCCGATCCGCTCGGAGACCTCGTTTCGCTCGTGGCGCAGCTCGTCACCGCGCGATTTCAGTTCGCGCCACTCCTCGTCGACTTCGAGCAAATGGCCGAGGTCGAACTCGACGCCCTTCGCTTCGATGGCGTCCCGGACGGTGTCGGGGTTCTCCCGGACGAACTGCCTGCTCAACATTTGTCCGGCCTTTCCGGGCGCGGGGCAAAACCGTGTCGCTACTGCCCGGTCGTTTTTCGTGCCCCCGCCCCGATTCGGGCGTATGACCGTCGGCGAACCCGAACCCGTCCCCGGCACCGAGTGGTACTTCGCGGACACGGGGATGTACGGCACCCCGAACTACGGCGGCGTCTACATCCACCCGAGTGATGCGCTCCTCGTGGAGTCGGGCATCGGCGCCGACCGCGAGGCCGTCCTCGACGCGCTGGACGCCCTCGATTGCGAGCCCGAGGCCCTGTTGCTCACGCACGTCCATCTCGACCACGCGGGCGGCGCGGGCTTCCTCGCGGAGCGCTACCCCGACCTCACGGTTTACGCCCACAAATCGGGCGCGCACCACCTCGCCGACCCCGGCCGGTTGGTGGCAGGCACTAAACAGGCCGTCGGCGACATGTGGGAGTTCTACGCCGAGCCGGAGCCGGTCCCCAAGGAGCGCATCGTGGAACTCGAAGACGGCGACCCGATAGAGCTTGGCGGACGGGCCCTTCGCGCGCACCGCTGTCCGGGCCACGCGCCCCACCAGGTCGTGTTTCGCGACGAGTCTTCGAATGTGGTTTTCGTCGGCGACGCCGCGGGGCTGTGGGCGCCGAGCCACGACGAGGTGGTGCCGACGACGCCGCCCCCGCAGTTCGACCTCGAAACGTGTCTCGACGACCTGGAGACGATACGGGAGTTGGGCGCCGAGAGCCTCTGTTACACCCACTTCGGGCCGGGCGCGGGCGAGCCGGACGCGGCGCTCTCGGCGTACGCGGGGGCACTCCGCGAGTTCGTCGAGCGCGTCCGCCTGCTCCGCGAGGACGGCGCGGACCCCGCCGCGACGCTCGCCGACGAGTACGAGCGTCGCTTCGCGGACGTCTGGGGCGCCCGGAAGGCCAAGGAGGAGGCGAGGCTCAACGTCCGTGGCGCGCTGAGCTATCTCGAAGGGCGGTAGCGAACCGGGACCTCTCCCGTGTGCAATCGGTCCACAGGGTTATCCGGTGGGAAGCCCTCTAGTTCGGGATGGCAGACAACAGAAACAGCCGCGACAAGCAGGCCCGGGACGTCGACCGCCGCCAGCGCGAGCGGGCGATGCTCGCCGAACTGGAGCGGGGGGACGAAACGGAACCCCCGACCGACCCGTCCGAACTCGACGCCTTCGAGGAGGACCTCGACGGCGTCTCCTTCCCGGCGACTGGGGCGGCGGTCGTCGCGGCGCTCGGCGACCGCGAGGTCGTCTCCGCCGAGGGGACCTACACGGTCGCGGAGCTGGTCCCGGCGACCGACGCGGAGACGTTCGATAGTCCGGACGCGGTCCGGCTCCGCGTCGCGCGCCCGACGGTCGCCGCGGCGATGAAGCGCGTCGCGGAGGCCGACGACGCCCCGGGTGTAACGTTTGGCACCTCCCAGTACGAGGCCTACGAGCGCACGTTCCGGGCGCTCAAAGCGATCGACGCCGACGACGATGACGAGGGTATCGAGGTAATCGGCGACTGGATCGTCGAGCAAGTCAACGAAAAGGGAGCGTTCCCGGGCTCCCGACAGGTCCGCAAGCGCGCCGCGACGTTCTGCCGGTCGAACGGCTACGAGGTCCGGGACGACGAGTGGCTCGGCGCGTAGCGTCGGGGGAATAGATTAAGCCCCGTCCCCCGGAAACGGGACTAATGGACACCCGCGAGGTCGAACGGGAGTTCGAGCACCCCGTTCTCGGACGTACGACCCTGCCCGAGATGTTCGAGGCCAGCGTTGAGCGCCACCCGGACACGCCGGCACAGTCCTACAAGGGTGGGATACACGACCGCTCGCTGGCCCCCACGGCTATCGCGGCTGCCCCCGATGGCGACTACCGGTCGCTGACGTACGCCGACACGCAGGGCGTCGTCCGCCGTCTCGCCGCCGGCTTCCGCGAACTCGGCGTCGAGCCCGGGGACGCGCTCGGCGTCTACGCCGACACCAGATTGGAGTGGGCGCTGACCGACTTCGCGACGCTCGCCGCCGGCGGCGTCGTCACGACGATTTACCCGAAAGCGTCCGTCCGGCAGGTTTCCCACCTGCTCTCGGATTCGGACGCCGTCGGCGCCGTCGTCGCGGACCGCGAGCTCCGCGAGCGTGTCGTCGAGGCCGACGTGTCCCTCGACTTCCTCGTCACGATGGACGAGTCCGACCCCCTCGACGCGGGGCCGGACTGCTACACGCTCGGCGACGTGTACGACCTCGGCGTCGAAGCTTACGACGAGCCCGCGTACGAATCGTGGCTCGACGAACGCGACCCGAGCGACACGGCGAGTCTCATCTACACCTCCGGGACGACCGGGCAGCCGAAGGGTGTCACGCTCACCCACGCGAACTTCAAGGCGAACGTCGACCAGTGTTTCCGGCGCTTCGGCCCCCGCCCCGACCGGGCCGGTCCGGCCGTCACTGAGGGGACCCGGACTGTCTCCTTTCTCCCGCTCGCACACGTCTTCGAGCGGCTGGCGGGCCACTTCCTGATGTTCGCGTCGGGCGCGACCGTCGCCTACGCGGAGAGCTCCGACACGCTCCGCGAGGACTTCTCGGCCGTGCGCCCCGAGGTGGGAACGAGCGTTCCCCGAGTGTACGAGAAGATGTACGACGCCGTCGCTGAGAACGCCGCCGACTCGGCCGTCTCGAAGCGAATCTTCGAGTGGGCGACCGACGTGGGCAAGCGCTACCACCGTGCCGACGACCCCGGCGTCCTGCTCGCCGCCGGGATGGGTGTCGCGGACAGGCTGGTGTTCTCGCAGGTCCGCGAGGCGCTAGGCGGCGAACTGGACTTCATGATCAGCGGCGGCGGGAGCCTCCAACCGGAGCTCTGCCGGCTCTACCACGCGATGGGCATCCCCGTGTTGGAGGGGTACGGGCTCACGGAGACGGCGCCCGTCGTGGCGGCGAACCCGCCGGAGGCCTTCGAAATCGGCACCGTCGGCCCGCCGGTCCTCGACTGTGAGGTAACTGTCGACGAGTCGGTCGACCCGGAGAACCCCCGCGTCGCGCCCGACAGCGAGGTTGGCGAACTCCTCGTCCGCGGGCCGAACGTCTTCGAGGGCTACCATGGGCTCCCCGAGGCCACCGAGGACGCCTTCGACGACGGCTGGTTCCGTACGGGCGACGTGGTCGAGCGGCGTTCCGATGGGTACATCTCCTTCGTGGAGCGCTCGAAGCAGATTCTGAAGCTCTCGACGGGGAAGATGGTCGCGCCCGGCCCCGTCGAGGACGCCCTCGCGACCAGCCCGTTCATCGAGCAGGCGCTCGTCTTCGGCGACGACCGGAAGTTCGTGGGTGCGCTCGTCGTCTCGAACACCGGTGCGATTCGGGACTGGGCGGCCGACGCCGGCGTCTCGGTGCCCGAGGACGACGCCGCGCTCGTCGACCACGACGGCGTCCGCGAGCGGGTCGCCCGCGAGGTCGAACTCGCCAACCGCGGCTTCGAGTCCCACGAGTCGGTCAAGCGCTTCGTTATTGTCCCCGAGGATTTCACCGAGGAGAACGGCCTGCTCACTCCCTCGCTGAAGAAGAAGCGCCGCGACATCCTCGAACACTACGCGGACGAGGTCGAGTCGGTCTACCGGTGAGCGGCGGTTCGCGCGCGCCGAAACCGCCGCTTCTGCGGGTTTTATACGCTGCCCCCCGAAACGTTGTTATGTAACTGTGGCAGCCAGCAGCGACCTCCTCGTGCTCGTTGCGGCCGTCGTCGGCGTGGGCATCGTCGCGCAGGTGCTCTCCGACCGGTTCCGCGTGCCGAGCGTCGTCTTTCTCATCGCGGCCGGCATCCTGCTCGGGCCCGAGGGGTTGGGCGCGTGGCTCCCCGGCATCGACCCGCTGGTCACGGAGGAATCCTTCGGCGGCGCGCTCCCCGCCATCGTCGGGCTTTCGGTGGCGATCATCGTCTTCGAGGGTGCGTTCCATATCAACATCGAGACGATACGGGAAGCGCCGAAGGCGACGGTCCGGCTCGTCACCGTCGGCGCCGCCATCGCCTTCCTCGGGACCACGCTCGCGGTGAAGTTCTTCCTCCCGCAGGCGACGTGGTCCATCGCGGCGCTCGTCGGCTCCCTCCTGGTGGCGACGGGGCCGACGGTCATCGCGCCCATCCTCGAAGTGGTCCCCGTCCGCGATAGGGTGGGGACGGCCCTCGACGCCGAGGGCATCATCAACGACGTGACGGCCGCGATTCTGGCCATCGTCATCTTCGAGGGCATCCGGACCGGCACGACCGCGCCCATCGATTTCGTCCAACTGTTCGCCGAGCGACTGGGCGTCGGCCTACTCGTCGGGACGCTCGTGGCGGGCGTCATCTACTACATCCTCGAACACGTCGACCTCTCGCCGGGCAACGCACCGCAGAACGCTCGCCTGCTCACGCTCGCGGGCGCGCTGACGGCCTACGCCGCTGCTGACGCCATCTTCACCGAGGCGGGCATCGCGGCGGTCGCGACGGCGGGCATCCTGTTGGGCAACGCGGACATCCCCTACGAGGAGGACATCGCGGAGTTCAAAGGGGACGTGACGCTCGTCGTCCTCTCCTTCGTGTTCATCGCGCTCGCCGCCCTACTCACCTTCGAGGACCTCCTCGCGCTGGGCGTCGGCGGGGTCGCCGTCGTCCTCGCGGTGGCGCTGGTCATCCGCCCGACGCTGGTGTTCCTCTCCACGATGGGGTTGGGTGACCGCTTTACCTTCTCCGAGCGGCTCTTCATGAGCTTCGTCGGCCCGCGGGGCATCATCCCGGCCTCCGTGGCGACCCTCTTCGCGGTCGAGTTGCGGGCGCTCGGGATGGACGCGGGCGCGAACCTCCTCGTCGGGACGGTCTTCCTCGTGATTCTGGCGACCGTCGTCTTCGAGGCCGGCTTCGCCCGGCACATCGCTGAATACCTGGACGTGATTCCAATGCGTGTCATCATCGTCGGCGGCGGAAGGGTGGGCCGTGCGCTCGCCACGCGCCTCGAGGACCGGGGCGAAAACGTCGTCATCGTCGAACAGGACGAATCGGTCGTGCAAACCGCCCGCAACGCGGGTCACACGGTACACATCGGCGACGGCACCGACACGGACGAACTCCGTTCCGCGGGGGGCTCGAACGCTCGTATTGTCGTCGCCGCCACCGGGGACGACGACGCGAACCTCCTCGTGGCCCAACTGGCCAAATCGAAGTTCGACGTGGAGACGGTCATCGCCCGGGCGAACAACCCGGACAACGTCGAGGCCTTCGAGGATTTAGGGGTACGGACCATCGCCTCCACGCTGGCGACGGCGTGGGCCATCGACAACGCTATCGAGCGCCCCGCGATGTCCTCCTGGATGACCGACGTGGGCCGACAGGGCGACGTCCAGGAAATCGAGGTCAGAAACCCCGAGCTCGCCGGACGCGCGGTCAAAGACGTCGGGCCGGAACTCCCCGACGGCTGCCTGATTGCGTTGGTCGCCCGCGACGGCGAGGTGTGGGTGCCCGAGGCGGACGACGTCCTGGAGGCGGGTGACCGCATCACCGTCATCGGAAGCGACGAGGCCATCCGCGAGGCGATGAGCTTCTGCGGGGAAGAGGCCTGAGGAAACCGGGTTTTAGCGCCCGTACAGCAGGTAGGACAGCGCGAGAAACGCGAGTAGGGTCCCGCCGAGCAGCCCGACGACGAACCCCGGAAACAGACCCAGGGCGCCCGTCCGGACGACGGCGAAGCCGCCGACTGCGCCGGTGAGCACGGACGCGATGACGATGGCCGCGCCGGTCTGCCACGCCGCGACGAGTTCGGGGAGGGTTTCGGCGCTCATGTCTATGCGGAGTTCTTTCACGCTCACCAACAAAAACGTTCGCTCGACCCCGATGGCCATCCACCTGCGACCTTTTCACACCTCGCTCACAGGCTCGCTCGGGCGCTATTCGGGCCGCTCGAACTCGATGGCCATTCCCTGTCCGAACCCGACACAAAGCGTCGCTAGTCCCCGCTTCCCGCCGCGGCGCTCCAGCTCGTGGAGCAGGGTGACGGGGAGGCGCGCACCCGACGCGCCCAGCGGGTGGCCGACGGCGATGGCGCCGCCGTTGACGTTGAACTTCTCCTCGTCGATGCCCAGCTCCCGCCGGCAGTAGAGGGCCTGGGAGGCGAAGGCTTCGTTGAGCTCCACCAAATCGTAGTCCTCGGTTTCCCTGCCCACGCTCGCCAGCAGTTGCTCCGTCGCGGGGACGGGGCCGATGCCCATCACGGTCGGGTCGACGCCCGCGACGGCGTGGCTTCCGACGTGGGCCATGATTTCGAGGCCGTGTTCCTCCGCGAACGCCTCGCTTGTGACCATCGTCGCCGCGGCGCCATCGCTTATCTGAGAGGCGTTCCCCGCGGTGACCGTGCCGTCGGAGCGGAACACCGGCGAGAGCCCCGAGAGCTTCTCGATGCTTGTGTCGTAGCGGATACCCTCGTCGGTCTCCAGGCTTCCGTCCTCGGTTTCGATGGGCACGAGCTGGTCGTCGAAGCGCCCCTCCTCGGTGGCCGCGGCGGCGCGCTCGTGCGAGCGCAGGGCGTACTCGTCCTGGGCGTCCCGCGAGACGTCGTACTCCCGCGAAACCTTCTCGGCGGTCATCCCCATCGAGAGGTCGGGCACGTTGTAGCGGTCCCCCAAATCGGGGTGGAGGTCGTTCATCGAATCGCCCATCGGGACGCGGGTCATCGACTCGACGCCGCCGGCCAGCAGGCAGTCGCGCTGGCCGGCACGGACCGCGTCCGCGGCGCGCGCGATGGCTTCCATCGAGGAGGCACACCAGCGGTTGATGGTGGTGCCGGGCGTCCCCTCCCCGAGCGGGGAGAGCAGGCTGATGACGCGGGCGAGGTTGTTGTCCTGCTCGCCGCGCTGCTGGGCGCAGCCCCACAGCAGGTCCTCGACGGCGTCGGGCTCGACGTCCGTCCGGTCCAGGAGGGCCTCCACCAAGGGAACCGAGAGGTCCTCGGAGCGCACGTCAGCGAGCGCGCCGCCCTCCTTCCCTTGGGGGGTTCGCACGGCGTCGACGACGACTGGGGTGGGTCGGTCCATACGGGGGATGCGCCCCGAACGAGCATAAAAGCCCGCGCCGTCCCGCCCCGTTGCAGAAAGGGTTTATCGCCCCTCCCGCAATTCGCACCCATGCCGCGGTCGCTCCGGACGCGTCTCTCCCGCCCCGTCCCCGCCGTCGTGGCGGTGACGGCGTTGGCGCTGGTCGCCCGGCTGTGGGCGCTGGGCTGGCGGGTCTTCCACCAGGACGAGGGCCGGGTTGGTGGGTGGATACTCCACTACATGGAGACCGGCGCGTGGGAGTACCGGCCCATCATCCACGGGCCCTTCATCCCGCACGTCAACGGCGTCCTCTTCTCGTGGTTCGGCCCGAGCGATTTCCTCGCGCGCTTCCCGATGGCCGTCGTCGGGGGGCTCCTCCCGCTCACGGCGCTCCTCCTCCGCGAGCGCCTGCGCGACTCGGAGGTCGTCGCCCTTTCGGTTTTTCTCGCGGCCAACCCGCTGTTGCTCTACTACTCGCGGTTCATGCGCAACGACGTGCTGCTGGCGGCGTTCACCTTCGCGGCCGTCGCCTTCGCCGTGCGGGCCTACGACGCGGACCGGCCCTCTTTTCTGGTGCCGGCGGGGCTCACGCTCGCGCTCGCCTTTACGACCAAGGAGAACGCGCTGGCCTACCCGATTTCGTGGGTCGGCGCGGGCCTGCTCGTCGTTGACGCCCGGATACTCCTCGAACGCGAGCGCGGGGAGAGCGCCCTGGGGGCGGCCGGCGAACGGCTCCGGAACGTCGGGCGGCGTCGCGCGCTGGCGTTCGTCGCCGCGGCGCTGGGCGGTTTCCTCGTCTTCGCGGGGACGTTCGTCGCGTTCTACGCCCCCCTGCCGGTCACCTCCCTCACCGACGCGCTCGGCGGCGCGACCGTCGGGGTGTGGGAGAAGCTCGGTACCTGGCTCGACGGCGGGATGCGCGACCACGCGTACATCCCCTATTTCATCTACTACACCAAGGTCCTCGCCTACACCTCCCTCCCGCTGGTCGTGTTCGCGGTCGCGGGCTTCCTCGCCGACCGCTACGCGGCCGCGGACACCCGGGAGTTCGTCGCGTTCTGCTTCTTTTGGGGGCTCTCGGGCCTCTTCGGCTACCCCATCATCACCGACATCGCCGCGCCGTGGTCGGGGCTCAACATGGTCGTGCCGCTCGCCGTCCCCGCGGCGGTCGGCCTCGCCGGGCTCTGGCGCCTCGTCCGCCGGGCGTACGCGCGCACCGACCGGGTCGGAACCGTCGGGTTCGCGCTCGGCGTCGGGGCGCTCGTCCTCGCGGCGAGCATCACCGGGGGCGTCGCGGCCGAAACCTCGTATCTCGACCCGCAATCCCCCGACATCGGGGGGGACGGCGTGATGGTCCAGTACGCCCAGCCCGCCGGCGAGATGCAGCCGGTCCTCCGGGACATCGAGCGCGTGGCGCCCGCGAACGAGGGGACGGACGTGCTCTACTACGGCGACCTGCTCTCCGACGAGGGGGTGTGGGTCGAGGAACCGCCGCCGGCGTGGTTCGACCGCCTCCCGCTGCCGTGGTACACGGAGCGCGCGAACGCAACGACCGGCGACACGACGAACGCGAGCGTCGCCTGCGAGGCCAACGCGCCCGTCATCGTCGCGCTCGAAGCGGGGCAGGGCGACCCCCAGCTCGTCGCGGGCGACATCGGGGAGTGTCTGCGCGAGCGGGGCTACACCGAGGTCGTCTACCAGCAGTACCAGTCGAACCGGCCGCTGCATTTCTTCCTCGCGCCGGGCGTCGCCGAGTGAGGTGACTGACTCGGCCCCCTCCGACGGTCTTATACGGGCCGCTCGTCAACGGGAAACGATGAGCGACGGAGCGCTCGCGGTCGTCGAAACGCTGCTGACGGCCCGGGTTTACGAGCGGTCGCCGGCACTCGACGAGGGCGACCTCCCCCCGGGCGTTAGGCAGGCCCTCTGGGACGAGGGGAGCCTCGAACGCCCGGTCCCGGTGGACGCCGAGACGGCGGCGGCCGCAACCGGCGTCGAGGAGCCCTGGGAAGCGATTTCGGGGCTGATGTTCACCGACCGCGACAACTTCTCGGGTCGGTTAGAGTTGATAGACGAGGACCTCGCGGAGGAGTGGTATCTCGACCGGACGGACGCCGAGCGCCTGCGGGAAAACCCCGTCCTCGCCTACGAGTTCGGCGAGGAGTTCGACGTCTCCTACGAGGAGGCGCGCGAGGCCAACACGTCGGTGCACGCCGACCGGGCGTGGATCGACAACCTCCTCTCGGAGTACTTCGACGAGGACGACGAGGAGATGCTCGACCTCGTGGACGTCCACGCCCCCGAGGAGGTCGAGTTGACCCTGGACGACGTGGTCCTCACCGAGGAACAGGAGGCGGAAATCGACAAGATACGCAAGGCTATCGCCCACCGCGACTACCTCGCGGACATCGGCCTACGGGAGATCGGGAAGCTCCTCTTCGTCGGACCTCCCGGCACAGGGAAGACCTCCACCGCCCGCGGGCTGGCCAGCGAGATGGACCTCCCCTTCGTGGAGGTCAAACTCTCGATGATTACCAGCCAGTATCTGGGCGAGACGGCGAAGAACGTCGAGAAAGTCTTCGAGGTGGCCAAGCGGCTCTCCCCGTGTATCCTGTTCATCGACGAGTTCGACTTCGTCGCCAAGACGCGGGGGTCCGACGAGCACGCGGCCATCAAGCGCGCGGTGAACACCCTGCTGAAATCCATCGACGACGTCTCCCTGATTCGGGACGAGGTGCTCCTCATCGGGGCGACCAACCACCCCGACCAGCTGGACGCCGCGGCGTGGCGGCGCTTCGACGAGATTCTGCACTTCCCGAAGCCCAACCGCCAGATGCGGGCGGCCATCCTCGAACTCATTACGGCGCAGATGGAGCTCGCGGATTTCGACGCCGAGGAGCTCGCCGCCGAGACGGAGGGGTTGACGGGTTCGGACCTGCGACTCGTCCTCCGGGAGGCGGTGCTCGCCGCGCTCGTCGAGGGCCGGACGGCGCTCACCCAGGAGGACCTCCACGAGGCCGTCGAGGCCTTCGAGGAGCGTGATAACCTCAAGAACCTCGACGCAATCGAGGACAGCGAGGAACTCGTGGCCGACGTGGGCGACGACGAACACGACGACGAATACGACCACGACCACGGCGCCCACGCCAGTCACGACTGAATGCGCGTCACCCTCTTGGGGACGGGCGATACGACCGGCACCCCGACGCCGGGCTGTGACTGCGCCACCTGTGAGCGGGCCCGCGAGGAAGGCATCGAGCGCACCCGGTTTTCGGTCCACGTCGAGAACGAGACTACCGGCGAGAGCCTCCTCATCGACGCCTCCCCCGACGGCCGCAGGCGGTTCCGCCGCTCGGGGGTCCCGCTCCCCGACGCCTGTCTCATAACGCACATTCACTTCGACCACGTCGACGGCCTCGGCAACGCCTACCGGCTGGTGGATTCCCTGCCGACGTACGCCGCCGACGAGACCGACCCCGCGACGGGCGAGAGCGTCGCCGAAACGGTACGGGAGAAGTACGACTACCTCGACACGGTGACCGTCCACTCCCGAACGCCGGCGGAGCCGTTCTCTGTCTGTGGCTTCGACGTGACGCTGCTCCCCGTCGAACACCCCCCGACGGTGTGTTACGGCGTCGTCGTGGAGGGGGAGGGCGCAAAACTCGCGCTTACGGGCGACACGAACTACGGGCTTTCCGACGCAAGCCGGGACCGGCTCCGGGACGCGGACCTCCTGCTCGCGGACGGCATCGTGCCCGCGCGCCTCTGTGAACACCACCCCATCGGCGGGACCCACCACGACGAGGACGGCGTCCCCAGAACGTTCGGCACGAAGCACATGACTCGCGAGGGCGCCATCGACCTCTGCGAGGAACTCGACGCCGACGAGTACAGACTCGTCCACGTTTCGCACTTCTACAACGCCGAGGAGGCTTTCGAGGAACCGCTGGCCGTCGACGGCGAGACCTACGAGCTCTGAGCTAGTCGGCGGGCGCGGGTTCGGGCTCCGGCTCGTCGTTCCCATCGGCCATATCGTCGAGCGCCATCGCCGCGCCGCAGACGTAGGCGAACGCCCCGAGCCCCAATCCGAGCACGACGGCCTCGAAGCGCGGGTCGGGCCCGAGGCCGTTCATCAGGCTCAGCACGCCGAACGTGTTCACAGCGGCGAACAGGCCGGCCCACTTCGAGCCTTTCACGCGCCAGACGGCGGGTCGAAAGGCGCTCACGGCACCGCCGGCGAGGTAGACGGCGGCGATTCCGACCAGAAGCTGCGCCGGGGGTTCGAAGACGGCGTACGTCCCGCCAGTCACGACTGCCGCGAGGACCGCACCGACGCCGAGCGAACGGGCGGTGTTCATACCCTTTCTTGCCCGTTTGGCTACTTATCGCTTGTCCAGCCCCCGAGGCGGGCCTGTTCGGTCCGTGCCCCGTCGGGGTCGGCCACCCAGTCGGTGCGCGCCGCGCGCTCCGCCCGGGGGTCGGTTTCGGGTGGAGCCCCGTCCTCGAACCCGGCACAGCCGGGCCCGCAGTCGGCGTTCGGGTTCACGAGCCTCCCTTTCCACGGGCAGTAGGGGAGTGTCGCGCCCGCCTCCGCCCCTCTCTCCACTCGCGCGCAGCCCGGGAAGCGGGGTCGCCAGCCCTTCCCGTAGGCGCGCTCCGCGACGCGGCGGCGCTGGCGGGCCTTTTCGTCGGTTGTGACTGGCCGCACGTCGGATTTCCCGACACCTCTGGCCTCGATTTGGATTCCGGGCCCGTCGGCGTTCAACGCCGTGGGTTCGCGGACGGTTTCGACGGGGTCGGGGCGGTCGAAGTCCACGCGCCACACCCCGATTTCCGGCGGGATGCGGTTCAGGTGCGCGCCGGTGACGTAGGATTCGGTCGTGAGGACGACCGCATCGAGGAGCGCGAGGCTGGCGTCCTTCCTGAGCTGGGTGTAGAGGCCCCCCGGCTTCCCCAGGTCGGGCTTGTGCTCGAAGCCGACCAACTCACCTATCCAGTCGGGGTAGCGGGCGGCGGCGCGCACGCAGTCCGTGCCGTCCCGGAACTCGCGTTCGAGGAAGCCCGACTCGACGCCGCGCTCCGCGAGGGAGCGAGCGCGTCCCGGCGGGCCGTCGAAGGCGTCGGTGACGGGCGTCCAGCGCCGGCCCACCTCGGCTTCGAGCACGACCGGCGGGATGGTGTGGCTCGTGATGGCCGCCCGCGCGTCGAACTCGGGGCCCGGCGTGACGACGACGCTGTCCATCACGCGCTCGCCGCCGACGCTCGCGCCGATTTGGCGGGCGACGGTCCCCGGAAAGCGCTCTTCGAGGCGGGCACAGAGGCGCAACTCGAAGGCGTACTCGCGCACAGGTCCGGTTCGGGCGGCGCGGAGAAAAACGCCTCGGGCGGGGCGGACCGCCGGCCCCGTGCGGCGCGGTTCTCGCTGTCCGCCCGCCGTGACCGCGCGGGTCACACATCGCGGTCCGTAACAGCAGCTTTATCACTCGTTCGGGGCGAAATCCACACAAGATTACTCTCACGATGGCAGGACAACACCGCCAACCGGAGGTGAACATCGGACTCGTCGGCCACGTCGACCACGGGAAGACGACGCTGGTCCGTGCGCTCTCCGGCGAATGGACCGACCAGCACTCCGAGGAGATGAAACGCGGTATCTCTATCCGACTGGGCTACGCGGACGCGACCTTCCGCCGCTGTCCCGAGTGCGACGAGCCCGAGTGTTACACAGTCGAGGAGGAGTGTCCCGAACACGGCGTCGAGACCGAGGTTCTCAGGACGGTCTCCTTCGTCGACGCGCCGGGTCACGAGACGTTGATGGCGACGATGCTCGCGGGCGCCGCGCTGATGGACGGCGCCGTGCTCGTCATCAGCGCCGACGAGCCCGTCCCCCGTGCACAGACGGAGGAACACCTGATGGCGCTGGACATCATCGGCATCGAGAACATCGTCATCGCCCAGAACAAGGTGGACCTCGTGGACGCCGAGGAGGCCCGCGAGAACTACGAGCAGATACAGGAGTTCGTCGAGGGGACCGTCGCCGAGGACGCGCCGGTCGTGCCCGTGAGCGCCGAGCAGGACATCAACCTCGACGTGCTCATCGACGCCGTCGAGCACGAAATCCCCACGCCGGAGCGCGACCCCGACGACGACGCGCTGATGTACGTCGCCCGCTCGTTCGACATCAACCGCCCCGGCACGAAGCCCGAGGACCTCCTCGGCGGCGTCCTCGGCGGCAGTCTGGTTCAGGGCGAACTCGAAGTCGGCGACGACCTCCAGATACGCCCCGGCCACGAGGTCGAGGAGGGCGGTCAGTCGGAGTGGCGCGACATCGAAACCGACGTTCGCTCGCTGCAGGCGGGCGGACAGAACGTCGAGGAGGTCTCCCCCGGCGGCCTCCTCGGCGTGGGTACGGGGCTCGACCCCTCGCTCACGAAGGGCGACGCGCTCGCGGGACAGGTGGCGGGTCCCCCCGATACGCTGCCCGAGACGCGCCGTCAGTTCACGATGGATGTCGAGCTCCTCGACCGCTTGGTCGGCGAGATGGACGACGACGAGGTCGAGGAGATATCGACGAACGAACCGCTCATGCTGACCGTGGGCACGGCGACGACCGTCGGCTCCGTCACGAGCGCCCGCGGCGGCGAGTGTGAGGTCGCGCTCAAGCGACCGGTCTGTGCGCCCGAGGGCGCCAAGATAGCGATCAATCGCCGCGTCGGCGCGCGCTGGCGGCTCATCGGGGTGGGCACGCTGAAATGATCGCGCTGGACGCCAACGCACTCATGGCCCCCGTCGAGGCGGACCTTCGGCTCTTCGAGGAGTTGGAGCGGGTCCGCCCCGACGCCGACCACGCCGAGTACGGCGTTCCCCGCGCCGTGCGCGCGGAACTCGAGGCCCTCGCGGACGGCGCGGGGGAGGAGGGGACCGCGGCGTCGGTGGGGCTCGATTTGGCGTCCGACCTGCCCACGCTCTCCCACGAGGAACCGTACGCGGACGATGCGGTCCTCGAACTCGCCCTCAGAGGCGAGGTCGAGGAAGTCGTCACGAACGACGGACCCCTGAAGGCACGGCTGCTGGACGCGGACGTGCCGGTAATTCATTTACGGGGCCGGAACCAACTCCAACGCAGTACCCCCTAAGATGTACAAACGAGTCAGGCTCAAGGACACGGTTGAGGTTCCCCCGAAGCATCTCGCCGACGTGACCCCCAAACGGGTCAAGCGGCTGCTTCAGGAGAAACTCGAAGGGCGTATGGACGAGGACATCGGCAGCATCGTGACGGTCACGGAGGTCCACGACATCGGCGAGGGCGCGGTTATCCCCAACCGGCCCGGCGTTTACTACAACGCCGAATTCGACGTGATTTCCTTCGACCCGCAGATGCAGGAGGTCGTCGACGGCGAGGTCGTCGAAGTGGTCAACTTCGGCACCTTCGTCGGCATCGGGCCGGTCGACGGGCTGCTCCACGTCTCCCAGATATCGGACGAGTACCTCGCGTACGACGAGGAGAACCAGCAGCTCTCCTCGCGGGACTCGGACAAGATTCTGAGCGTGGGCGACTCCGTCCGCGCGCGCATCGTCACGAAGTCCATCGACGAGCGCAACCCCCGCGATTCGAAGATCGGACTCACGGCCAAACAGCCCGGGCTCGGCAAGCACGGCTGGCTCCGCGAGGAGCGCGTCGGCGAGGGCGCCGAGGCCGACACCGAGGTGGGCGAGTAATGGCGTCCAACCGGCTGGTCTGTCGGGAGTGTCACCGCGTCGTGGAGCCCGACACCGACGCCTGTCCGGCGTGTGGCTCGACGAGCCTGACCGAGGACTGGGCGGGCTACGTCATCATCGTCCACCCCGAGGAGTCCGAAATCGCGGAGAAGATGGAGACGACGGAACCGGGTACGTACGCGCTGAAAGTCAGATAAGTGGGCCAAGAGACCGTCGCGACGCTGCCGCCGTCGGCTCGCGACGCGTTCAAGGAGCCGATGGGCCCCGTTTTCACCGAGGTGTCCGAGTTGCTCGACGGAGCCGACGGGCCGGTCATCGCTGTCGGTGACGTCGTCACGTTCCATCTCCTGCGCGCGGACCGCGCGCCGGACGTGGCGCTCGTGGACGGCCGGACCGAGCGCGAGGCCGTCGACCCGGACGTGGCGGCCGCGCTCGACGAGTTTCCGCCCGACTCGGTGGTTCCCAACGACCCGGGCACGCTCTCGGCGGAGTTAGTGGGGGCGCTCGTCAGCGCCGTGCGCGCCGCGGCGGGCGGCGAGCGCACGGTGATTTCGGTGGAGGGTGAGGAGGACTTAGCGACCCTGCCAGCGGTGCTCGCCGCACCCGAGGGCGCGCTGGTCGTCTACGGCCAGCCCGGCGAGGGGATGGTCCGAGTCGCCGTCGACGCTCACGCGCGGGATCGGGTGCGCGGGCTACTCGCCAAACTCGACACCGAAGAGCGTCTGGACGCGCTGTTGCCGTAACCCTTCGAAATCCTTTTGGGGGTTTCCGGGCGAAGGTACGGTAACTGACTATGGAAATCGAGATTCTGGAGCAGGACACGAATCCCCTGCTTCACCGAACGGACGTCCGCTTCGAAGTAACGCACGAGGAAGCCACCCCCTCGCGACTCTCCGTCCGCGACTCGCTGGCGGCCCAACTCGACAAGGGCAGCGACGAGGTCGTGGTCCACGAACTCGACACCAAGTTCGGGATGCGCAAGACCGTCGGCTACGCGAAGGTGTACGACTCCGCCGACGCCGCCCGCGACGTCGAGCAGGAGCACATGCTCGACCGGAACAAAATCGGCGAGGACGTCGAGGAGGCGGAGGAGGCCTAAATGCCCCGGAGCGACTACTACGAGGACGGCGAGGCGGTGAAAGAGGAGTGCCCGCGCTGCGAGAACTCCTATCTCGCGGACCACGGCGACCGCAAGCACTGCGGGAAGTGCGGTTACACCGAGTGGGAGTAAGGTAGAACGGTGCGCGTTCTCGGCGTCGAGGGGACGGCGTGGTGTGCGAGCGCCGCACTCTGCGTGGCGCGTGACGCCACGTCCGACGCCGACATCGAGATTTTCTCCGAAGCCTACCAGCCCGAGAGCGGCGGCATCAACCCGCGCGAAGCCGCCGAACACATGCGGGAAGCCGTCCCGCGGGTCATCGAGGCGGCCCTCGACGCTGCGGAGGGGCCGATAGACGCGGTCGCCTTCTCCCGGGGCCCCGGCCTCGGTCCCTGTCTCCGCGTGGCGGGCACCGCCGCCCGCGCGCTCGCCGGGACGCTCGACGTGCCTTTGGTGGGTGTGAATCACATGGTCGCGCACCTCGAAATCGGGCGCCGGCGCTCGGGCTTCGAGGCGCCGGTTTGTCTGAACGCCTCCGGCGCGAACGCCCACGCGCTCGCCTACCGGAACGGGAAATATCGAGTTCTCGGCGAGACGATGGACACCGGCGCGGGCAACGCCATCGACAAGTTCACCCGCCATCTAGACTGGTCTCACCCCGGCGGGCCGAAGGTAGAAAAGCGGGCGCGGGAGGGGGAGTACCACGAGCTCCCCTACGTCGTGAAGGGGATGGATTTCTCTTTCTCGGGCATCATGAGCGCGGCCAAGCAGGCCGTCGACGACGGCGAACCCGTCGAGAACGTCTGTTGTGGCCTTCAGGAAACGATATTCGCGATGCTCACCGAAGTCGCCGAGCGGGCCCTCTCGCTGACGGGCCGCGACGAGCTCGTCCTCGGCGGCGGTGTCGGCCAGAACGACCGCCTGCGGGGGATGCTGGCCGAGATGTGCGCGGAGCGCGGCGCGGACTTTTTCGCGCCCGAACCCCGATTTCTGCGGGACAACGCCGGCATGATAGCCGCGCTCGGCGCCCAGATGCACGCCGCGGGCGACCATCTGGACATCGAGGATTCGAACGTGAAACCCTCCTTTCGCCCCGACGAGGTGGACGTGACGTGGCGGACGCCCGACCCCGACCCCCGCGCGGACGACGGCCCGGTCCGGGGCGCCGAGGCGACCGTCGAGATGGGTGAACGGGTCACGAAACGGAGACCCGAAAAGGGGTATCGCCACCCGGAACTCGACGAGCGGCTGCGCCGCGAGCGGACGGTCGCGGAGGCCCGCCTCACGAGTGGCGCCCGGCGCCCGGGCGTGCCGACGCCCGTCGTCTTCGACGTCGACACCGGAGCGCGGACGCTCGAACTCGAACGCGTCGGCGCCCACGACCTGCGCGACGCTGTCACCGAGGAACGGGTCCGTGAGACGGCCCGTCACTTGGCGACGCTCCACGACTCCGGAATCGTTCACGGCGACCCCACGGTCAGAAACGTCCGGGTCGGTCCGGAGCGGACGTATCTCATCGACTTCGGGCTGGGCTATCACTCCGAGGACGTCGAGGACTACGCGATGGACCTCCACGTCTTCCGTCAGTCGCTCTCGGGGACCGCCGCGGACCCGGCGCTCCTCGCGGCCGTCGTCGACGCATACCCCGACGGCGAGGTGCTCGAACGCCTCGCCGCGGTCGAGGGGCGCGGCCGGTATCAGTGATGGCGATACCAATAAACGATTTATCCCGGGGGCCTCTACAGCGTTGTATGTCCGAGAACTCCGCGAGCGAGAAGCCGGCGTCCGGCGAGATGTTCGGCGTGCCCTACAACTTCGAGCGTCCCTCCCTCTCCCGTATGCTGTCCTCCTACTGGCAGCCCGGCGAGGACATGCTGGTCGAGAAGCCCTTCGGCATCGGCTACACGCTCAACCTGGCGAACCCGCGTTCGTGGGTCGTCGTGGGCGTCGCCGTCGCCCTCCTGCTCCACGAGCGCTCCGGGAGCGACGTCGAGGAAGAGGAGGAGGCCGAGCCGGTCGAGGTCCTGGTCGACGAGGACTGACGGCGACCGACTTTTGCACGCCGCGCCCCCAGCGCGGGTGTGCTCCGATTCGTGACGACCAACCCCGGAAAACTCCGGGAGGCCCGCGACTACCTCGACACAGACATCGAACAGCTGGACTACGACTACACCGAGATACAGAGCGACTCGCTCGCCGAGGTCGCCGCGGCAGGCGCCCGCGAGGCGTACACTGAGGCGGGCAAGCCGGTCATCGTGGACGATTCGGGGCTCTTCATCGACTCGCTGGGCGGGTTTCCGGGCCCTTACTCCTCGTACGCCGAGGACAAACTCGGCATCGAGCGCGTCGCGGAGCTGGCGCTCGGAGAGGACACACAGCGGGCGTCGTTCCGGAGCGTCGTCGCCTACGCCGACGCCGACACGGTCGAGACGTTCCCGGGCCGCGTCGAGGGGGCCATCGTCTCCCCGCGCGGGGAGAGCGGCTTCGGCTTCGACCCGATATTCGCACACGACGGCACCACGTTCGCCGAGATGGCCACCGAGGAGAAGAACGCCCTCTCACACCGGGGCCGGGCGCTGGCGAAGTTCGCGGCGTGGTACGAGGCGTAATCGGGCGATTCCGTGCGGGGCGATAACGTTTATCACGGTCCCTCCTGTAGGTCGAGTATGGCTGCGCTGGACAACGACACCCGCGACGAGCTCGTGAGCGCCTGTCGGACCGCGACGGGGGACAGTCTCCGCAGCGTGACCTACTTCACGCCCGCCGAGTTCGACCAGATCTACCTCCGCTCCGACCTGGAGCGGGACGCCGACCTCGAATCCTTCGTCGCCATCGAACAGCACGGCTTCGAGGCGGAGGCGGCCTACCGGGGCTCGGAGATGGGCACGTACCAGTTCACCATCCGCGTCTTCGAGGAGGGCTACGTCACCCGCGTCGTCGACGCCGAGAACGAGGAGGGGGTCTTCGTCACGACGGACGCCCTCGCGATGAACGGCTTCGAAGAAGTCGCGACCGCCATCCGGGGTGTCCTCGCGGAGCGCTAGGCGCGCGGGTCCCGGTCGGGGCCGGGGTACGCGGCGTCGAACTCGGCCTCGTAGACGGATTCCGCGTCGAACAGCGTCGTGAACCCCGCCGGGGACTTGATGCTCACCTCGGCGTACTTCTTGATGGTCGCGCCCGTGTGTGCGCTCCGGAGCGACGAGTCGAAGGAGAGCAGGTGTGCGGCCGACCCGAAGTGCGCGCTCGCCAGCCCCGGGTGGTCGCCCGCGCTGTGCTCGACCCGCGCGCTCTCGGCTTCGGCCTTCTCCCGCCAGTCCGCGGCCAACTCGTCGTCGGCCAGCGCGGCGATGACGGCCTCGGCGTCGTCGAGCAGGTGGTCGCTGGCGACGAGTGTCATCCAGGAGTGCTCGCGGACCGCGTCGAGCGCGTCGCGGGCGGCGCCGCCAACCAGCAGGTCGGCCGCCAGCACGTCGGCGTCCGCAACGACCCGCGTGAACTCGGGTTCGCTCATTCGTTCCGGCGGCGTTCGAGCGCCGCCTCGACGTCCTCGGTGCTGATTCCCTCGGGCGCGCGCTCGAAGAGGTCCTGCCAGCTCATTGGGTGGCGGTGATGAGACCCAACACTTCCTCCCGGTACGCCTCGGGGGTCAGGCCGAGGTCGATGTCCACGTTGACGGTAATCGCGTCGCTCAGTTCGGTCGCCTCGGAGGTGGCGGCGTTCTGCGCCGGGTACGCGCCGCCGGCGACGAGGACGTAGTCGCCGTGGTTCCACACCGCGAGCGTCCCCGCGACGGAGAGGTCGTCCAGGTCGACCGCGAGGGTCTCCCCGCGGAACTCCGCGCTGAAGCTGTCCACCGGAAACGTCGCCTCGTACTCGGTGACGCTCGCTTCCTCGCCGGTGTCGACGGTCAACGACCCCGTCGAGCTCCGCGTGATGTCCTGTAACCCGACGGACTCCATCCGCGAGCGGAACTGCGAGCGCGCGGACTGTTCGGTCTGGTCGAGTAGCTGTGCGCGCCCGACGCCCCCGGGCAGGTTGTTCAGGTCGGGCCCGAAGTCGATGTGGGTCGCGGAGTACACCGCGACCTGTGCGTCGATGGTGCCGAGGGTCTTCTCCCGTATCGACTCGCGCAGCGCCGTGTCGCTGTACGTCAGGGAATGGGCCTTCGCCGTCACGGTGACGGGCCCGTAGGACTCCTCGAACACGGTCCGGGTGTCCTCGTCCGTCCGCTCCCAGCCCCCCTCGTTCAACTGGTCGGTCGGTACGTCCGGCGGCGCGACCTCGCCGACGGCGGTCGAACAGCCCGCAAGCGCGGCCAGCCCCGTGCTCGCCGCGGCGGCGAGGTATCTCCGTCGTTCCATACACTCGTTTTTCGTCTCGCGGCCAAATCCCTTCCGGCGACGCGACTTTCGGAGTGTGGTGGCGACGAATGTCCAAAGATATTATTAGTATTGAAAATATAGCGCACTATACAGCGAAAATAGAAGACGAACTGGGTAGGAAAAGCTAAAAAAGACTATACACTGGGGATGAAAGAAAACACCGACCGTAGTCGGGAGGGACGGACGCACGACGAGCCGCTCCGCCGGAGCGTCGAGGCGGAGTACTGGGTCATCGACGGGGAGGGCTATCTCTGTGAACCCGACGGCCTCCTCGGCGACTCCCCGGGCGTCGAGCGGGAGTTCGTCGAACCGCTCCTCGAAGTGAAGACCTCGCCCTGCGAGAGCACCGCCGAGATGCGCGAGGAGCTGTTCGCCCGGCTGGGCGACGTGCTCGCCCGCGCCGACGAGCAGGGAAAGGGCCTCGTCCCGCTCGGCACGCCGCTCGCCGCCGAGGACATCGCCGACTTGCCCGACGACAGGACGCGCATCCAAGCCGAGGTCATCGGCGAGGACTTCGACCACGTCCGGCACTGCGCGGGCACGCACATTCACTTCGAACAG
>JBEQBK010000024.1:0-22384 GCA_041639855.1 Halobacteriaceae archaeon
GTCACGTACACGAGTCAGAACGCGAGCGAAGCCACGCTCAGCGTGGGTGGGAACACGCTCGCGGACGCCGTCGACGCCGCGTCGTCGGGCACCCTCTCGGGGAGCCTCCCCGGCGTCGCCGACGGCGGCGACGACGTGACCGTCTCGGTGACGAACACCACCGAGGGCGAGACGGAAACCGAGACGGCGAGCGGCGCGGTCGTCGTCGACACTGCCGCACCCGAAGTCTCGCTGGGCGAGCCGAACGTCTCGACCGTACGGGTCAGCGACAACCTGTTGGTCAACTACACGCTCTCGGACGCGACGGCTGGCGTCGACACGGCGACGCTCTCGATTACGCAGGACGGCACTGCCGTCCGGAGCGCGCCGGTTTCGGCTGACGCGTCGAATCACACGTTCCGGGCACTGAACCTCCCGGACGGGTCCTACAACCTTTCGCTGACGGCGACCGACCTCGCCGGCAACGACGCGGACACGACTGCCAGTGACGTTCTCGTTGCCGACGACGTTGCACCCAGTATCGACGAGGCCACCCTGAGCGACGAGGACGGTGACGGCTACGTCGCGCCCGGCGAGAGCGTGAGCGTCGCAGCGACGGTCGCTGACGGGCTCTCCGGCGTCGCGTCAGTCAGCGCGAACGCGTCCGCGCTCGGTGCGGGCGACGTGTCGCTGACCCCGACCGACGACGGGACGTACAACGCGACGTTCACGGTGCCCGACGACGCGCCCACCGCCGACGGCGCCCCCGCCGACGTGACGCTCACGGCCACCGACAACGCGAGCAACGACGCCTCGGCGCTCGCGGGGTCGCTGCGCCTCGACACTGTCGGCAGCCCGCTCGTCCAGCTGGTTGAACCCGCCGGCGAAACGGTGTACAAGCGGTCCTCGGGCGAGCTCGACGTCCGCTTCAGCCACCTGCTGGAGAACGCGACCGACACGACGGTCGTGCTCTCGAACGCGCGTGAAACCTACGCGTACGACGTTTCGACCGGCTACGCGGCCGGCGAACTCCGGAGCCAGACGCTCGACCTCGACGCCACCGCCGACGAGCTCGCGGACGGGCAGTACGACGTGACGCTCCGGGTCGAGACGCCCGGCGGCGACGTCACCGGGACGGCGGCCGGCGCGCTCACGGTCGACGACACGGCGCCGAACCTGGAGGCCGACGTCGAGGACTCCATCGTCGCCCCGGACGGCACGCTGAACCTCAGCGTCACCTACGGCGACGACACGCTCGTCTCCAGTCCGGACTACCCGGCGGGCATCCCGGAGGACGTCTCGCCCTCCGAGACGGTTCAGACCGTCTCGGGCGCGATGCTCGACCCCGGCGTGAACGGCGAGAGCACGGTCAAGGTCTACTACAACGTAACCGCGCTCCCGGAGAACGGCGTCGACGTCGACAGTCTCGGTGTGAGCAACGTCGCGGCCAGCGACGCGACGTTCGCCGCCTCGAACGTCAACACCAACAGCGGCGTCACGGTGGTCGAACTGACCTTCGAGAACGTCACTGGACCGTTCACTATCGAACGCTTCGACCTGACGCAGTTGGGAACCGACGGTGTCGACACCACCTCGGGCAACGCGCTCGACTACGAGCTGAACTACTCCGTCGGCACGAGTAGCGACGCGGCGTTCGACGGCTCCAACGGCAACGCGCCCGGCGAGAACAGCACGAGCACCGCCGGCTTCGACATCGGCGAATCGCCGGACCCGGTCGACACCGGCGCGACGGAAGGCGAGGTCGCCGTCGTCCTCTACGACATCGACACGAACGGCAGCAACTACGCGGTGTACGCGGCCGGGAACGCCACGGCGGCCGCCGACCTCACCGGTGACGACGCGCTGGACCTCTCCTCGCCGGACGTCGTCGAGGGCGACGGTCTCGTGGACGGCCACGACTACGTCGTCCTCGTCAGAGCGCGGGACGCGACGGGCAACACGGCGAACGCGACGGTCAACCGTCCCATCTCGGTGAACGCCGGACCGCCGACGCTCGACGCCGTCTACGCCCAGGTCGAGGCGGACCGCGTCCGCCTCTCCTTTAGCGAGGCGGTCTTCCCGGCGGACGGCGAACTCGCGGCGAGCGACTTCGCGTACAACGACGCCAGCGGCGACGGCGCGGGCGCCATCACGGACGCGCAGGTCAGCGGCTCCTCGGTCGTTCTGACCCTCGACGCGGCCGCGACGGCGGCCGACATCGGCGCCGACGCGGTCACCGTGCTCGAAGGCGCGCTCGTCGACGACGGCGGCCTGCCGGTCGCCCCGACGAGCGCGATTCTCAATCCGGGCGAGACGGACGTTATCGCGCCCGAACTGCTCTCGGCGACGACGAACGCCGGGACGACGGGCGTCACCGTCACGGTCTCCGAACCGCTGGCGACTCCCTCGCCCGACGACTTCAGCGTCTCCAGCGACGCCCACACGGTCGTCGACGTGACACACGTCGTCTCGGGCACCGGCTTCGCCTACCACCTCGAACTGAGCAACCCGGTGCCGCCGGCGGCCATCGACACCGACGCGGTGACGGTCTCCGGCACGGCGACCGACCGCGCGGGTAACGTCCTCACCGGCACGGCCCGACTCAACGACACGGTCGCCCCGAGCGTCGAGGGCGCGAGCGCCGAGGCCGGCTCGACGACCGTCGCGGTCGCCTTCAGCGAGCCTGTCTCCGACGGTGAGAACGGCGCGCTCACGGCGGCGAACTTCGACTACGGCGACGGCAACGACGCCGGCGCTGCCTCGGTTGTCTCCGTCGAGCACGACGCGGGCGACGCGGTCGCCACGCTCACGCTCGACGCCGCCGTCACCGGCGACGACATCGGAACGGACACGCTCACGACGACCGGCATCGACGACGTGGCGGACGCGCCCGTGGACGGGACGGTCACCCTCGACACCGACGCCGACCTCGAAGGAGCGACCCTGGAGAGTTCGGGCTCGACGGTCTCGATCTCCTTCACCGCCACCCAGGAGGTCGCGGCCGCGAGCGCGACCGTCGACACGACCCTCGACCTGGCGAGCGAGCGCTCCGCGGGTGACGACGTCGAGCGCACGCTCGACGCGTTCGACGTGACGGACAACGGCGACGGTGCCTACACGTACACCGCGTCCTTCGAGGCGCCCCGCGACGGGGAGTACGCCCTCGACGCGCTGGTGTTGACGACCGCTGACGGCGAGCGCGAACCGCAGGTCGTCTCGGCGACGACGACGGTCGACGAGGCGGAGCCGACGCCGGTGCAGGCTGAAATCGGCTTGGCCGGCGCGGACGGCACGTACGTCCGCGTCCAGTTCGACGAGCCCATCGTCGCGGGCGAGCTCACCGCCGACGACGTGTCTATTGAGGGCGCGACGGTCGAGACGGTGTACGCCGGCGCCTACTACGCGCAGGCGGGTGTCGTCTACGCCCATGTGAACGGCGAGCTCCCGACGGGGGACGCCCCCGAGGTGAGCGTCGACGCCGGCTCGTACACCGAGACGTACGGCGACCGCGCGCGGACTCCCGGCGGCGCCACGACGATTCACACCGACGTGCTCCGCCTCGACGCGGGGACGAACTTCGTCTCCGTGCCGGCCGCAGCGGGCGAACTCGACCCGTCGGCGTTCGACCGCTCCGCGGTGGAGAGCGTCTGGACGTACGACGGCGGCGAGTGGCTGAGCTACACGCCCGACGACGGCAACCGCGACGACATCGCGGCGCTCCGCCCCGGCCAGGGCTACGTGGTCGAGACGGCCGCCGCGACGACCGTCGAGGTAAACGTCAACAACGTGCCCGGCGGCGACCGTGCGGCGGCGACGCCCGGCGCGAACGAACTCGAAGAGGGCTGGAACCTCGTCGGCCACTGGCAGCCCGGCGCGCAGAACCGTAGCGTCGCGCTGTCCTCGCTCGGCGACACCGACTTCCGGGTGTACGGACAGGCGGACGGCGCCGTGTCCTACCGCTACGAGACCGTCGGGACGGACGAGCGCTTCCACCCCGGCGAAGCCTACTGGGTCTTCGCGACCGAGGAGGAAGTCTACACCGAGGCGCCCTTCTGACTCCCCTCCAATCCACTCACACATGACACGAACGACGCGGACGGGCGCGCTCCTCGCGGCGACAGCGCTGCTGCTGGCGCTCGTCGCCAGCGGCGGCGCCGTCGCACAGGTCCCCGAACCGCCCCACGAGTTCTACGGGACGGTGACCGACGGGGACGGTGACGGCGTCGGCGGCGTGGCCGTCGAGGTCCGCCACGACGGCGCCGTCCTCGAAACGACGACGACCGGCGAGGACGGCTACTACGAACTGAAGGTCTCGGACCCCGCCGCCGACGAGTCCGACGAGCTGGTCGCCGTGGTCGTCCGCGGGGCCGACGCGACCTACCGCTGGGAGTCCGGCGCCGCGACGGAGGCGAACTTCCGGGTCGAGTCGGCGACGACCACGACGACGGACGGCACGACGACCGACGGAACGACCACAACCGGCGGTGCCGGTGGGGGCGGTGGCGGCACCTTCCTCCCGCCGCCGGAGGGCAGCGACGCGACGACCACCGTCAGCGGTGGTGACGACGGCGGAGAGGACACCGCCACGACGAGCGAGGACGCGAGCGACGACGCCACGACCGCGGTCGATGACACGACGGCCGGTGGCGACGCGACGACTGCGGGCGCGACGACAACGGACGACGGTGGAGACACCGCGACCACTGATTCGGGCGGGACTCCCGGGTTCACGCCCGGCGCCACGCTCGCCGCGCTCGCCGCCGCGGCGCTGCTGGCGTTGCGCCGGCGCTGACCCCTCCGCGTTCGACACGCGTGTTTTTGTGTCTGCGGGAATACACGTCCCACAGGATGCGAGACTCGACCGATACGCCGATGTAGGACGGGCCGGACACCGTGGAGTGGCGGGCGGCGAAGGCGCTTCTCGACGCACAGGCCCGCCCCGAACAGTGGCCTCTACGAAATCACGGAGAAAGGCCTCGCGGTCGTGGACCACCGCGACGCGTACGACGACCCCGAGGTGGAGTTCGACGCGCTCATCGCCGACGCCGTCGGCGAGTAATCCGGGGGGTCTTCGGGTAGCGGCCGCTACGTCGACTGTGCCTACTGTTCCGCTTCCCGACGCGCGCGTCCGGTGGGGAACCGCGGTTCTGGTCACCGCCGCCGCGCTCGGGGCGACGCTCTCGCCGGCGGGCGCCGCGCCCGCCCTTGCGCCCGACTGGGTGCTCCACGCCGCCGGCTTCGGGTTTCTCGCCGTCGTCTACGCGTTCGCGCTCGACGGCCGTCCGCCGCGGACGGTCCTCGCGGGAGCGTTCTGTCTGACGGTTGCTCTCGGTGCGGGCGTCGAACTCGTCCAGCCGGCGTTCGGGCGGACCGCCTCGTTCGCCGATTTCGCCGCCGACGTCGCGGGGACGGCGCTCGCGTTGGCGCTCTACCGCACGGGTCACCGCTGGGTCAGGTGGACGTAGCGCCGGCAAGTCGGCTGTCGCACAGGGGGCACGTTGGGTGAGTCGGCTGTCGCACAGGGGGCACGTTGGGTGAGTCGGCTGTCGCACGACCCACACCTTCACCCGGAGCGGCGGTCTTTTACCCCTCGGTCGGGTAGCGAGCATAATGAGCGACGCCGAACCGTCCCCCGAGGTGTACGAGCGAGGCCGCGGGATGGACGCCCACAACAAAGTGATGCGGGAGGCGCGCGCCGAGCGCGACGAGACCTACGACCCGGAGGAACCCACCCGGGTCTGGCTGGACGAGGACAACACGCCGGACGGCGTCAAGGACTCGCTGACCATCATCCTCAACACCGGCGGCTGCCGGTGGGCCCGCGCGGGCGGCTGTACGATGTGTGGCTACGTCGCCGAGTCGGTCGAGGGCGGGAGCGTCACCCACGACCAGCTGATGAGCCAGATAGACGCGTGTCTCGACCACGAATCGGAAAACGCGGACGAGCCCGCCGACCTCATCAAAATCTACACGTCGGGTTCGTTCCTCGACGAGCGCGAGGTCCCCGCCGAGAGCCGGGACGCCATCGCTTCTACCTTTTCCGACCGCGAGCGCATGGTCGTCGAGTCGCTCCCCGACTTCGTCGCGGCCGACAAGCTCCGCGATTTCACCGACCGGGGCGTCGAAACCGACGTGGCCATCGGCCTCGAAACCGCGACCGATAGAGTTCGGCACGACTGCGTGAACAAGTACTTCGACTTCGAGGAGTTCGAGTCGGCCTGCGCCGAGGCCGCCCAAGCGGATGCGGGCGTCAAAGCCTACCTCCTGATGAAGCCGCCGTTCCTCTCGGAGCGCGAGTCCCTCGAAGACATGAAGGAGTCGGTGCGGCGCTGTGGAGCCGTCGAGAACTGTCACACCGTCTCGATGAACCCCTGTAACGTGCAACGCTACACGATGGTCGACGACCTCCACTTCCGCGGGGGGTATCGCCCGCCGTGGCTCTGGTCGGTCGCGGCGGTGCTTGAGGACACCGTCGACGTGAACGCCATCGTCGTCTCGGACCCCGTCGGCAACGGCTCCGACAGGGGTGCACACAACTGCGGCGACTGCGACGAGCTCGTCTACGAGGCCATCAAGGACTTCGACCTGCGCCAGGACCCTACCGTTTTCTCCGAGGTGAGCTGTGACTGCGAGCGCACCCACGAGGAAGTGCTGGCGCGCGAGCGCGACTACAGTCTGCCGCTCGTGGACTGATTACTCCTCCAGGTGCTCGCGGGCGAACTCGCTCACCCCGTCCCAGCCGAGCCGGTCGCCGATATCCGCGATGACCTCGCCCAACTCTTCCTCAGCGTCGATGTTACGGGCACTCGACTCGTCCGGGACGATTGCGCCCGTTTCGGCGTCAGTTTCGGCCTCGTACACCGCGCCGACGCCGGCGTCGTAGACGAACGCACCCCCTGTCTCGCTCTCCTCGCCGGCGAAACCCAGCAGTTCGACCGGTCGCTCCTCCGCTACGGCTATCTCCCACTCGTCGAGACGGTAGTCACGGTCCTCCGTGGGGTCGCGTCGTGCCATACGTCCACAAGAAACGTGCCCCGACCTGAAGGTGGTGGCCGTCTATGCGAACCCTTCCAGAACGCCTTGGCCGTCCGTCCCGCCGATGTCGGGGAGCGTCGCGCGCTCGGGGTGGGGCATCATCACCGCGACGTTCCCCGCGCCGAGCACGCCGGCGACGTTTCCGGTGGAGCCGTTCGGGTTCGCGTCCTCGGTGACCTCGCCCGCCGCGTCACAGTAGCGAAAGAGGACGCGGTCTCCGGATTCGAGCTCGTTCAGGCGTTCCTCGCCGATTTCGAAGCGGCCCTCGCCGTGGGCGATCGGGATTTCGAGCACGTCGCCTTCCTCGAACGCCGCGGTCCACGGCGTGTCGGCGTTCTCGACGCGGAGGTGGACCGGCTCGCACTGGAAGCGCGCGGAGGCGTTCGTCGTGAACGCCCCCTCGGTCAGCCCCGACTCACAGCCGATTTGGGCGCCGTTACAGACACCGAGCACGGGAAGACCGTTTTCAGCGGCGTCTCTCACGTCGTCCATGATGGGGGTGCGCGCGGCCATCGCGCCGGCTCGGAGGTAGTCACCGTAGGAGAAGCCGCCCGGGAGGAGGACCCCGCTCGTGTCCGCAGGCAGGCCGTCTTCGTGCCAGACGATTTCGGCGTCGATGCCCAGGTGCTCGAAGGCGCGCGCGGCGTCCCGGTCGCAGTTCGAGCCGCCGAAGCGGATGATGGAAACCGTCATCTCAGTCGCTCTCGGCGACCTCGACCTCGTAGTCGTGGATGGTCGGGTTCGCCAGCAGGCGCTCGGCCATCTCGTCCGCGCGCTCGGCCGCGTCGGCCTCGCTTTCGGCGTCCAGATCGACCTCGAAGCGGTCGGCCGACCGCAGCGCGTCCAGCTCGAAGCCCAGCCGCTCCAGAGAGCGCTTCGTGGTTTCGGCCTCGGGGTCGAGGACGCCCCGTTTGAGGCGCACGGTCACCGTCGCGGTGTACGCGGTCATGGGAGAAGGTTGCGGGCTTGTGCATCAAATACCTTCCCCAATAAGTTCGGTATCCATGTTCGTGGGTACTGGACCGACGGGAACGAACGGCTTTTGGCCTCCGGGGTGGAGAGAGGTGTAACGGCGATATGACCGACGAGTACACCGAAATCACCGTCGTGGGCGACGACAGCGAGGGGCTCATCGCCCGCGTCACGTCCCTGCTGTTCGAGCGTGGCTGTAACATCGAGGACTTGGACCAGGACGTCCGGCAGGGAGTCTTCCGGATGACCATGCACGTCGACACGGCGGGGATGGTAACCACGGAGGAAACCCTCCGCGAGGACCTCGCCGAGCTCGGGGCGGACCTCGGGCTCGACGTGCAGGTCCGTTTCCCCTCCGAACAGGCGGGGCGGCGGGTCGCGGTCATGGTCACCAAGGAATCGCACTGTCTGGAGCGCCTCCTGGAGGCGTTCGAGACGGACGAGCTCGATGCCGAACTCGCGGCGGTCGTCGGCAACCACGACGACCTCCACCCGCTCGTGGAGGCCTCCGAACTCGACGTGCCGTTCTACGACGCCGGCGACGCGAGCGGCAAGCTCGACGAGGAGTGGCTGCTGGAGATTTTGGACGAGGAGGACGTCGACACGGTGGCGCTCGCGCGCTTCATGCGCATCCTCTCGCCCGACGTGGTCTTCCGCTACGACAACCGCATCATCAACGTCCACCCCTCGCTTCTTCCGGCCTTCCCTGGGGCGTCGGCCTACCGGCAGGCCGTCGAGAAGGGCGCGCGCATCGCCGGCGTGACGGCCCACTACGTCACCACCGACTTGGACCAAGGGCCCATCATCGCCCAGCGCGCCTTCTCCGTGCCCGATTCGGTCTACCGACAGGAGGAAGGCCAGACGGCGGAGGCCGAGGCCGCCGCCGAGGAACTCCGGGAAATCGGCCAGCCCCTCGAAGCCGAGGCGCTCGTCGAGGCGCTGAAAATCCACCTGAACGGCGACAGCGTGGTCAGACACGACAGAACCGAACTCCGCCAGGGCGCGGCCGACTACCAGTTGGGGTTGGACCCCGCGGCGGACGACGCGCTCCCAACCGAGCCGGTGGACAGACACGACGAAATCGCCCCCGCCGACGACTAACCCGTCTCGGCCCGCGGCAGTTCGACGACGAACGCCGTTCCGCGTGGCTCCTCCTCTTCGATGCGGATGTCGCCGCCGTACTCCCGGACCAGCGTCCGCGTCAGGACGGTGCCGCTCGCCTCCGTTCCGTCCGCCTCCAGCAGGCGCTCGCGCTCCTCCTCGGGGATACCGGGGCCGTTATCCCGGACGGTCAGCCGCACGGTCTCCGCGCCGGTCTCGATTTCGACCCCGATGACGGGCTCGGACGCGTCGTTGTGTTCGGCGGCGTTCTCCAAGACGTTGTCCACCACCGACCGGACCCCGGCGTTCGCGGTGATACGCGCCCGCTCCGGCGTGTCGAGCGCGACGGTCACGCCGTACGTGTCCTCAACCCGCGCCGCCAGTTCCTCGACGAGCGGGACGAGGTCGACGGGCTCGAAATCGGCCGTGCCGAGCAGCGTTTCGGTAACCGCTCGCGTCGTCTCGATGCGGGTAAGCGCCTCCTCGGATTTCGCGACGACGACCGCGGCGTTGTCCTCCCCGTCCTCCCCTTCGGCGGCGAGTTCGCCGTACCCCCGTATCACGTTCAGGTCGTTGCGCAGGTCGTGTCGGATGAGGCTGTTGACGAACTCCATGGCCTCGTTGACCGCTCGCGCCCGGCGCGCGTCGTCCCGCGCTCTGGCGGCGTAGTAGCCGGCGAGCGCGCCCGCGAGTACGCCCGCTTCGGTCATGACGAGGAGGGGAAAAACGGGCTCCGTGATGGTTCGCCCCTCGAACAGGCGGACGAGCACGGTGAGTCCCATCACAGCGGCGAAGACCGACCCGCCGGCCAGCGACCACGCGACGACCCGCCGTTTCCCCTCGGTCCCGAGGTCGCTCCGGGCGAGCGCGACGCCGGCGTAGACGATTCCGAGCGCGAGGCCCCCGTCTAGGATGAACGCGGCCAGCGGTCCGAACGACTCCCCGAGCGTGCGGAGTTCGTCGACGTGATGGACGACCGCGGCGAGAAAGACGGTCGCCCCGAACCCCGTGAGAACGGCCGGTGCCCGGGGTGATTTCATACTGAACCGTCTCGCTCGACGGTGTTAGTGGTTCTGCATACTGTCGCTGGTCGGGTATCGGCGAACGGAAGGCCCCCCGCGCTACTCGCTCGCGATGTCGACGATGAGGACGGGACTGTCCGTCCGGGTTGTGACCGGCTGTGAGACGCTCCCGAGCATCGCCTGGCTGTCGTCGCCCCGACGGGTGCCCATCACGACCAGGTCGACGCCCGTCTCGTTGGCGTAGCGGACGATTTCGTCGGCCGGGTCGCCGCGCAGCGTCGCGGTCTCCACCTCCAAATCCGCCTCCGCGAACCGGTCGGCGGCTTGTTCGACTGCCGTTTCGCCGCGCGTCCGGAGTTGGTCCGCCACGTCGTCGACGAGGTCGTCGTCGAGCGTGAGAAACGCGCGTTCGTCGACAACCGAAACGACGTGGACGGTCGCCCCGTGGGGACGGGCGATTTCGATGGCGTGTTCGAACACCCGTTCCATCTCCGTTGCGTCGTCCGTCGGCACCAGAATGCGGTCGTACACGCCCCACGGTTCGTCGGGGACCGGTTAGTATTCGCCGGTCGCGCTCGGCCTCAGAGCTCCTCGATGGCTTCGACCGCCTCGTCCAGCCGGGGCGCGTCGAAGAACTGTCTCCCCGTGTAGCGGTTCGTCCCCGCGGCGTAGAGGTTTCGCGCCGCCTGCACGACCGACTCGGGCAGGGGCTCGGGCGTCTCCTCGCAGAGCGTTCGCCAGTCCGCGACGCCCACCTGCTTCGCCTCCGCCTTCGCCGCCGAGACGGCCTCGACCCATTCGGATTGGGTGCGCTTGTGGTACTGGCGCAGACACTCCTTCGACACCTGGGTCCCCTCGTAGCTGAAGCGGTTCTCGTCGAAAGTGCCCGCCACGTCCGCCACTCTGATTTCGCCGTCGGCGTAACAGCACTCGATTTTGCCGTCCTGGTGGACGAACCCGGTCTCGGCGGCACGCTCCGTGATGAGTTGGTTCACCGAGCGCGCGACCGATTCGAGCGCGTAGACGTCGGCCTCCCCGGCGATGCGGCCCGCCTCCTCCCGGGAGAGATAGCGGTCGCTCTCCTCGTACTTCGTGGAGAACTCGACGACCGGCTCGTCCAACTCGACGGTGTGCTCGGGCCAGGCGTCGAAATCGAGGCCGTGGTCCGCCGGGTCGGTCCGGGAGCGAAGCGAGGAGCCCTCGGGCACCTCGTTGCGGAAGACGATTTCGAGGGGGATGAGGTAGTAGTCGCCCGCGTCGGCGTGGTAGGCGTCGTAGTCGTACTCTCTCCCCTCGTGGGGGAGGTCGGGCACGTTCACTAACTCGATGGCCATCTCCGTCGGCGCTTCCTGGGCCACCGCGAGCGGGGCGGCGTCCTCGCCCACGCCGCGGTAGTGGGTGGGGATGCCCTCTGCTTCGAGGCGCTCGAAGTTGTCCGCGCCCATCGCGCAGAGGGCGGCGCCCTTCTCGGGGATGTGGTCGGGCATCTCGCCCCAGTCGAAGACGGAGTAGCGGTCCGTGAAGCGAAAGCGCCCCCGGCCGGGGGCGTCGGCCGTCGGCTCCGCCTCGACGACGAACTCCTTCACGCTGGTCATACGCGACTGTCCCGGCGGACCGCCTAAGCGGTTTCCGTTCGGGGCGCCGGCCAACACTGTGGGAGACCGACCCTTTTTGAGAGTGGGCGGCCTCTCACTCCCTGATGGCCGACGCCACGACTGCCAACGTGCCGCGGGACCGCTTCGACTTCGAGCACGTCCCCGAGACGGACCAGTCCTTCGAGAACGCGCTCGCGAAGGCCCGCGACGGCGTCCGGCTCACGGTTGACGACGGCGTCGAACTCCTCACCACGGGAACCGAGTTCGAGGGTATCGACCCCGAGCGCAAGGAACTCGTCCTCGAAGCGGCGGACCGACGCCGCCACGAGGTCGTCGGCGACGAAGTCACCTTCATCGCCAACATCAACAACACCGTCACGACGGCCTGCAACACGGGCTGTCTGTTCTGTAACTTCAAGGACCGCGCGGAGACCTTCAGAAGCGATTACGAGGGTGACCACGGCGGCGGGTTTACCAAAACGCCCGCGGAGTCGGAAGAAATCGTCCGCGACGCGGTCGAGCGCGGCGTCTACGAGGTCACGTCCGTTTCGGGGCTGCATCCGGCGTTCGTACTCGACGAGGAACACCGCGAAATCCTGGAAACCGCGGAAACCAACCACAACTACCGGCCCGCTTCGGAGTACGACGAGGACCCCGGCACGTACGTCGAGCAGATGGAAGCGATGTCGACCGCCGGTGCCCACGTCCACTCGATGACGCCCGAGGAGGCCGACCACGCCAAGCGCGGGACGGAGTGGAGCTACGAGGAGGTGTATCGCAGGCTCCACGACGCGGGCCTCGACACCGTTCCGGGCACGGCCGCCGAAATCCTCGTCGAGGAAGTTCGCGACGTCATCTGTCCGGACAAGGTGGGCACGCAGGGGTGGGTGTCGGCGATGGAGGCCGCCGCCGAGGTCGGCATGAACACGACGGCCACCATCATGTATGGCCACGTCGAGAACGAGATGCACCGGGTGATGCACCTGAAGGTGCTCCGGGACCTCCAGGACCGGACGGGCGCCATCACGGAGTTCGTCCCGCTCTCCTTCATCCATCCCGACACCCCCCTCCACAATCAGGGGATGGTCGACGGCGGCGCCACCCGCGCGGAGGACGAGCTGATGATAGCTGTAGGGCGGCTCTTTTTGGACAACATCGAGCACATCCAGTCCTCGTGGGTGAAGTACGGGGACGCACAAGGGATTAAGATGCTCTCCTGTGGCGCCGACGACTTCATGGGGACTATCCTCTCGGAGGAAATCACCAAGCGCGCGGGTGGCGACTACGGCGAGTTCCGCTCCTTCGCGGAGTACGTCGATATGATAACCGCCGCGGGCCGCGTCCCGGTGGAACGCTCGACGGACTACACGGAGCGCCGGCGCATCGACACCGATTCCGACACCTTCGGCCCCGAACTCGGACCGGAGGCCGACGGCACGCCGTTGCTCTAGCGTGATGGCGACCACCCACGCGGCGATGGGCGCGCTGCTGGCCCTCCCCCTCACGGTCGTCGCGCCGGAGCTCGCACCCGCCGCCGCGCTCGGCGGGTTGGTGGGTGGCTACGTCCCCGACTTGGACCTGCTCCCGCCGATGCAACACCGCCGGACGCTGCATTTCCCGGAGTACTACAGCGCGCTCACCGTCGCGCTCGGCGTCGTCGCGCTCGCGCGCCCCTCGATGCTCTCCGCCGGGCTGGCCTTCGCGGCGCTCGGCGCGGCGGTTCACTCCATCACCGACTCCCTCGGCGGCGGGCTCGGTAGTCGGCCCTGGTCGAACGACGACCAGCGCGGGGTGTACTACCACTACGGGCGGCGCTGGATTCCCCCCCGCCGGTGGATCCGCTACGACGGCGCCCCCGAGGACCTGCTGGCCGTCGTGTTGCTCTCGGCGCCCGGGCTCGTAGCTCTGGAGGGCCTCCCGCGACAGGCCCTACTGGCGGGCATCGCGGTGTCGGTCGTCTACACGCTCGTCAGGAAGCAGCTTCCGAAAATCGAGGACCGCTTCGTCGGGTAGCCGCGTCGGCTAGTGGTCCCGGTCGTGGGGGTTCTTCACCGTGCCGTAGTTCTCGGCGTGGTCCTCGTAGTCGATGAAGCGCGGGGCGTCCGGGTCGAAGGGCCGCTGGAGCGACTCGAAGGCGTTCTTCTTGTCCCAGCTCTGGAGGCCGCCGATGGCGCCGCGGTTCTCCAGGTCGTGGTAGTCGAGGTCCGGCTCCGTCATCTCCCACGCCTTGAGGCCCTGTTCGGAGCGGACGATAACCGAGGAGTAGGAGTCCGAGGAGCCGACGGAACCCACCGCCAGGTCGGCGGCGTAGCCGGTGAAGTCCGCACACTCGTCACAGCCCTTCAGCGCGGCGTCGTGGAAGTGCTCGATGTCCTCGTCGATGACGAGTTCGAGGTCCTCGTCGAAGACCTTCAGCTTCCCGTCGATGACGTCGAGCTTGCCGATGTCCTCCCTGTCGACGCCCCGCTGTTCCTCGACCATCTCGCCGAGGAGCTGCTGGTAGTTGAAGTTCTTCGTGCACATCAGCGCGATGGTGTAGTCGACCGCGCGTACCATCGCCTCCTGGGACTGGTAGTCCCAGTCGAAGTCCTGGAGCGCCTGGATACCCTCGATTTCGCAGGGCGTCCCGACCAGCGCCAGGGAGAGGTCCTCGGGGTCCTTCTGGAGCTTCTCCTCCCACTGGGCGAAGTCCAGGTTTCCGAGAGCCATCGTCTGGTTGTAGAAGGAACCTGCATTTTCGATGAGCTCCTCGGGCGTGGTGGCGAGGAAGGACTCGGCCTTCCACTCCTCCTCTTCGGATTCGGTGGCGACGAGCGCGCCGTCGATTTCGCCTTCCTCCAAGAGGTGGATGAGCACGCTCGTCACGACCCCGCCGTCCTGGGCGCCGTCGCGCCAGTCGTCCTCGACGCGCGCGGAGAACTCCGTGATGGGGTCGCCGGCGCCCTTCACGTTGTCCTCGCCGCCCGTGATTTTCCACTGGCGCTCGTAGCGCAGTCCCCCGCGGGGACAGAAGTCCCAGCAGAGCGAACAGCCCGTGCACATCTTCACGAGCTCGGGCAGGCCGTCGTCGCCGATGCCGATGGAGTCGGAGGGGCAGGCGGCGACGCAGGTCCCACACTGGATACAGCGGCCCTCGTCGATGACGGCCTCGTCCAGCTCCATGAACCAGGTCTTGTCGTCGGGCGTGTCGATGTCGTTCATCTCCGAGCGGATGCCGTAGCCCGGCGTCTCCACGTCGGCGCCCTCGCCGACGCGCTCCTCGGGGAGGTGTTCGGACTCGATGTCCTGGCTGGCGTTCTCCTGGGGCTCGGTGAACTCGACGTCCCCGAGATTGCCCATCTCGTCGGCGTTGGCCACGCCCGCACCGTCCGTCGCCATCTGCCGTTCCGAGCCACCGTGTTGGCGGTGGTCCCCATCGGCTTTCGGCTGGCTGTGGTCGTGGCCCGCTTTCGCGCCACAGCCACAGTCGCCGCCACACCCGCAGGCGTCCTCCTCGTCGTCGTTCACGCCCGCCACGTCGGGAACGCCCGGCGTCGGGTCGTTAGTCCCCATGGGCAACACCCCCGGAGACGTTGGCGTCGGCACCTTGCATCACGGTGCGCAGCCGCGAGTTATCGACCCGGCGACACCACTCGTAGAAGCGCTCGCCCTCGGTCTTCTCCTCGGCGTACGCCTCGAAGAGCTCTTCGAGCGCCGGAATCACCGATTCGGCGGGGACGGCGGTTTCAACCCAGTCGATAAACTCGTTGTCGGCGCCGAGCGCGCCGCCGAGGCCGAAGTCCATCCCCTCGACGATTTCGTCGTTGTCGTCGTCCTCGTCGTCGACGTTCGCTTTCACCGTCTCGCCGCGGAAGCCGATGTCCGCGATCTGGGGCTGGGCACAGGAGGCCGAACAGCCGGACATGTGCATGCGCACGACGTCCAGGTCGTCGGGCGTGTCGATTTTCTCGTCGAGCTCGCGCGCCCACCGCTTGACTCTGTTCTTCGTCTCGATGATGCCGTAGTTGCAGAACTCCGAGCCGGTGCAGCCGACCGCACCGCGGGCGAACGGGCCGGGGTCCGGCTGGTAGTCCTCTGCGAAGTCCTCCGCGAGGAGGTCGTCCATGTTCTCCTCGGGGATGTGCGTGATGAGGAAGTTCTGGTCGGTCGCCAAGCGGACGGAGGTGTCCTCGGTGCCGTACTTCTTGGCGGCGCGGGCGGCCTCGGCGAACTCGCTGCCGCCGATGCGACCCGCGACGACGTTGAAGCCGACGTACTGGAGGCCGTCCTGCTTCTGGTCGTGGACGCCGACGTGGTCGCCGGCGTACCCCTGCGTGAGGTCCGTCCCGCGGTTCGGGAACTCCACGGAGGAGCGCTCCCGAATCGCGTCCTCGAAGTTCTCGACGCCCATCTGCTGGACGAGATAGCGCATCCGGCAGACGCCACGGTTGTGCCGGTCGCCGATCTCCTTGAACGTCTGGGCGACGGCGCGGCAGAACTCCACGGTGTCCTCGGGGCGGATGAAGATATCGAGGTCGGAGGCCATCCGCGGGCCGTCCGAGAGCCCCCCGCCCACTTTCGCGTGGAAGCCGTAGTACTGCTCCCCGTCGAACTCCTTCTGTGCCGGGGTCAGGCCAACGTCGTTGATTTGGGACTGTGCGCAGTCGTCCGCACAGCCCGTGATGGTCATCTTGTACTTGCGCGGGAGGTTCGCGTACTCCCGATTGCCGGTGAAGAAGTCGGAGACGGCGTCGATGACCGGCTGGGCGTTGAAGTGCTCGTGGTCGTCCAACCCGGCGGCCGGGCAACCCAGCACGTTCCGGGCGGAGTCGCCACAGCCCTGAATCGTCGTGAGGCCGACCTCGTCGTACTTCCGCCAGATTTCGGGGACGTCCTCGACCTCGATCCAGTGTTCCTGGATGTCCTGGCGGGTCGTGATGTCCATGTACGCGTCGCCCCAGAGGTCGTTTTGCTCCTCGCCGCCGTACTCCTCGGGCGCGGTGGCGTACTCGTCGGCTACCTCGCCGATGACCTCGGCCTGGTCGGGGGTGAGATACCCACCGGGCACTTTCGTGCGCATCATGAAGTAGCCGTCCTGACGGCCGTGGGTGTACATGCCCGCCCACTTCAGGCGCTCCCACTCGCCGCCGCCGGCGCGTTCCTCTATCTCCTCGAAGGAGAGCCCTTCCGCGGCGTACTCCTTCAGGTCCTCGACCACATCGAGGGGGTGCTTTTCCTTCTTGTACTCCTCGACGGTGTTCCTGCTCATGGCGTCGTAACGTCGGTGTGTAGTTCCGTCCCGTGCATCGTATATCGGGCCCCGGGACAGCGCGGGGATGTGCGACCTTTCTTCTAGGGGCACGTCAAGGTGCGTTTGCCCGCAGAACGTGCCCGCGCTCACGGGTCGCCCCCCGTGCTATCCGCAACGGCGTGTTCGTTGCTGGTGGGCCGAATCGGTTAAACCCTTCTACTGCATTCGCGCGGCGCTGAGCGCCTGAAACAACCGAATCCGAGATAGGAGCAAAAGAAGCCGCTACACCGGACGCCCGCCGCGTATCCGCCGGTAGCGCTCGCCCGCCTCGTCCCCGGCCCGGAGAGCGTCGCCGACGGGCTCGGACACCCACCCGTTTTCGACCCCCGAATCGGGGAGAAAGCGCTCGTAGGTGGGGAGCCGCTCGCGGAGGGGGACGCCGCCGTACTCGGCCACGTCGCGGAGCTCCTGTAGCGCGGGCCACTTGTGCTCGGGGTTGATGTGGTCGTCCGTCACCGGCGACACGCCTCCCAAATCGTCGATGCCGCAGTCCAGTAGCTCCTTCACGGGCGCGAGGTTCGGGGGCGACTGCACCGACACCTCCTCGGGCAAACACGAGCGGGCCATCGCCGTCACCCGGCGCATCGTCTCCAAATCGGGTTCGCCGTTCTTCCAGCGCTCGTTCTCGACGACGGGCTGGATTATCACTTCCTGGATGTGGCCGTAGCGCTCGTGGAGTTCCCGAATCGCCAGGAGGGACTCCGCTCGGTCCGCCCAGTCCTCGCCGATACCCACCAGAATCCCCGTGGTGAAGGGCACCCCCAGTTCCCCGGCGTTCCGGAGGGTGTTCAGCCGTTGGCCGGGCGTCTTCGAGCGCGGGCCGCCGTGGGCTTTGAGCTCGGCGGTGGTTTCGAGCATCACGCCCATGCTCGCGTTCACGTCCGCGACCTCGGCCATCTGCTCGTAGGTCTGGTCGCCCGGGTTCGAGTGCGGGAGCAGGCCCTCTTCGAGTGTCATCTCGCACATCTCCCGGAGGTACGTGTGAATGGAGTCGTGGCCCAGTTCGTCTAACTGCTCGTGAATCCGCTCGTACCGCTCGTCGGGGTCGTCCCCGAAGGTAAAGAGGGCCTCCGTGCAGCCCGCCCGGGCACCCATCCGGACGATGTCACGGACTTCGTCCGGTTTCAGGAGGCTCGCCTGTCCGGGCGGGTCGTAGTACGTGCAGTACGTACAGGTGTAGCGACAGGCCGTCGTGAGCGGCACGAAGACGTTCCGCGCGAAGGTCAGCGCCGGCGCCGCCGACACGTCGTCGGGCGTGGTGTCGAGGAGGGCGTCGATATCCGACTCGCGGATACCGAGGTCGATGCCGTACTCGTCGGCGCCGGGAATCATCGTCCGTGGGTCAACGCTCCCGACGCAAAAGGCTGCCTCTCGCGGCAGGTGGGTTTATTCTCCCGACTCCGAACTATCGGTATGGACACGGACACCAAGCGACGCGTTCTGGGCGTCGCGATGGTTACCGTCGGCCTCCTCCAGGCCGGCGGCGGCGCGCTCTCGGAGAGCTGGGTTTTCGCGGCCCTTGGGCTCGTCTACGCGATTATCGGCGTCTTCCAGTACCGCACGGGCCGGGATTAGCTCCGCTCGACACCAACTCTCCCGTCGCCCGCGTCCAGCTCGAAGCCCCGCTCGCGGAGCCACCCCGCCGACTCCCCCCTGCCGTGGAGGAGGAGCTCCACTAGGTCGGCGGGCTCGTCGATGTCCGTCGCCAGCCGGAAGGAGTCGCACTCCCGCACGTCGGCGCCGATTTCGCGGGCGATACGGCGGTGGTCACGACAGGAGACGCCGTGGTAATCGGTCTCGAACGCCGGGTCCCGGACGACGAGGGCGTTCGTCCCGCCGCCACGGCCGGGCGCAATAACCACGTCGCCGGGCGTTCCGACGAGGCGTTCGACGGTGTCGGCGCCGGCGAGCGCCAGGTCGGCCATCACGACGGCCGTCTCGTCGTGCTCCGCGAGAACGGCGTTCACCGCCTCGGAGAGCGGCCGCTCGTCGACACGCACGGGGCGCGAGGAGCCGAGGGGTTCCGTGGCGAGCACCTCCGGGGTGTGGCCGGCGTTCCAGACGGCTTGTAACACGTCGTCGAGCATCACCCGCGCGAACGCGCTCCGCTCGTCGGGGCTCAGAACCTCCGAAAGACGGGTTTTCGGCGCCGCGGCGTCGAAGGGAACGACGACCCGCACTAGCTCAGCGGGTCGTTGGTGTCCCGGTTCGAGAGGAACCAGTAGACACCGCCGCCGATGACCAGCAGGAGCACGACTCCCGCCCCGGCGTAGAGGAGCAGTTGGTTGGTCTGTTGTGACTGCTGGGCCTGGTTCGCGGCGGTCTCGGCCTGTTCGGCGAGGTCAATAGCGTTCTCGAAGTTCCCGTTGTTGTACGAGGAAATCGCGCTGTTCAACAGTTCCTCGCCCGCGCCGGCGCCCTCGACGGCCGTGGCGGCCGTGTCGAGGGCGTTCCGGGCCTCCTGGCTGGACTCGGTGTAGTGGCGCACCGAGTCACTCGTCAGCGGCGCGCTCGTTCCGCCCTGTTGGGTCTGCGTGAACGCGGCGAGGGTGAACTCCTGTGGCGGCTCGTAGCTGAAGTTCGACACCTGAGGGACGGTGCCCGTCACCTCGACTTCGACGCGGTTCACGTCGTCGTTCGCCGAGACGCGTTGAGTGAACGACCCCCCGTTGTACGTCTCCCGAGCGATGCGCGAGCCCGTCTGGTCGTAGAGGCGCACGGTCCAGGTCACCTCCTGCAGCTGCGTCTGGCCCCGCAGGGTCCACTGGTCGTACTGGTCGTACAGCTCGGTGAACGTGTACGTCGTCGTGGCTTGCTCGCCGACCTGAGCGCTGTCCGGGGTGCCGTCCGCGCCCGTCGTCACGGCGGCCACGGGTGAGACGGCGAGGAACAGCGCACACAGAAGGGCGAGCCCGACCTTAGAACAGCGATTCCAGTTCATCTTCGTCGTCTTCGACCAACTCCTGCAAATTGTCTTCGCTTTCCGACCTGATGTCGTCGATGTTCTCCTGGGCCTCGATGGCGACCTGCTGGAGCTCCTTGATACGCGGGGCGTTCGTCACGCCCGAGAGCAACACCACCGACGCGACCTGCGTGGAGCCCTGCACGGGGTAGTCGCCGCCCCGAACCTCCATCGAGCCGGTCTGCTCTTCGAGCCACTTCCGCCCGCGCTCGATGCCTTTCCGGTTGAGAAAGGCGGAGGGACCAGCCGTAACCAGGAGCGCGCGCTCGACACCCTCGATTTCGCAGGGGAGCGTCAAGCGCCCCAAGGCGGCCTTCCGGACCAGACTCGAAATCCGGTTCGTGGTCGTCGAGGAGTCCTGCGGTTGGTTATCGTCTCCTCCCGTCAACTTCGAGAGGAAGCCGCCGCTCCCACTCGTTTCGTCCTCGACGGACTCCGCGGCGTATCCGATAGTCGAGACGCCGCCGCCCGAGAGCGTGTTGATGATTTCCGAGGAGTCGACGACCGACTCGGCCACCTCCGAGCCCTCCTTGACTTCCCCCGCGCCGAAGAGGATGCCAAAGCGGGTGACGATTTCGTCGTTTATCTCGTCGTAGCCACCCTGCATCGACTCACCCGATTGGCGCCACGCGTCGTTGTCGAAGACCAGGAGATTGTCCGTCTCGCGGACGAACGTCTGGAAGGAGCGCGCGGCGTTGAGCGTGTAGATTCCCCCTTCGTCCGAGCCGGGAAGGATGCCCAGCCCGTACACCGGCTCGGTGTAGATGCGCTTGAGCTGGCGCGCGAGGACGGGGGCCCCCCCGGAGCCCGTCCCGCCGCCCAGCCCCGCGATGACGAGGAACGCGTCGACCTCGTGGACCGGGATGTTGTCGATGGCGCCCATCACTTCGTCCCTGTCCTCCTCGGCGATTTCGGCGCCGAGTTCGTTGTCGGCCCCCACACCGTGCCCCTTCACTCTCGCCTGCCCGATGAGGACGCGGTTCTCCTCCGGTACGTGTTCGAGACCCATCAGGTCGGCTTTCGCGGTGTTGACGGCGACGGCGGCCCGCACGATGCCGGCGTCGTGTTTTTGGTCGTACTCGATGAACTTATCGAGTATTTTCCCACCCGCTTGGCCGAACCCCACCATCGCGAGTTTCATGTTTCGTTGGACGGAAATCAGAACGAAGAGGCGCATAAGTTTTCCGGTGGAGTACCTCAATTAGGGCCGCAAACCGCACAAAGAGCCGCGAGCGGGCCGCTCGCCGCAGGGTTCAAATACCCCTCGCGAGGCTAAGGTGTTACGCGAGGCCTAGGTACTCGTCGAGGGACTTCATATCGGACGCCGAGACCCCGAAGGCGCCCACGTCGTTGTCGGCCGTCGTGTTGTCCATCTTCAGCGAGCGGTACTGGTCGGCGCCCATCGGGATTCCGGGCACCTTCCCCATCACGGAGAGGCCGACACCCGCGAGCGCCATCGGCAGTCCGACGATCTGCACGGATTTCCCCTCCGCCTCGAAGGAGAGACGCGCGACCTCCGCGAGGGTGAGGGTTTCGGGGCCGCCGATTTCGTACACCTGCCCGACGTGTTCATCCTCTTCTAGGCTGTCCGCGAGCATCGGCACCAAGTCACCGACCCAAACGGGCTGGAAGCGGGTCTTCCCGCCGCCGGGGAGGGGGTATATCGGAAGCCCCGGCGCGAAGATGCCCTTCAGCCGTTTGGTGAAGGAGACGAACTCCCCGCCCTCGCCGAAGACGACGGACGGCTGGAAGACGGTCCACTCCAAATCGGAGTCCTTCACGATGTTCTCGGCCTCGCCCTTCGCGCGGAGATAGGCGGTGTCGCCGTTCGGGTTGGCGTCCATCGCGCTCATGTGGGTGAGCCGGGAGACGCCGGCGTCCTCGCAGGCCCGCACGACGTTCTCCGTCCCGTCGCGGTGGACCTCGAAGTGCTTGCTGTTCCCACCCTTCGGTTTGAACAGCGGCGAGAGCGCCACCAGATTGACCGCGGCGTCCTGCCCGTCGAAGGCGCTCCGGATGGAGTCGTAGGACGTGACGTCGCCCATCGCCGTCTCGACCCCTTCGGGGAGGCCCTCCCCGTCGGGGTTCCGCGAGAGCGCGGTCACCTCGTGGCCCCGCTCGTCCAGTTCCCGGCAGAGATGCGTCCCGATAAACCCGGTCCCGCCGACGATGAGTACGTCCATGGCCTGATATTGGCGCGCAACCATCAAGAAGGTACTCCCCTCGGTGAGATAGGTATCGCCCGCGCGAACGAAGGTGCGGCCGGCGTGCGCACGCCGGCCTCGCCGAGGGGACAGGACGTAGGTGTGGCCCGCGCGAACGAGCGGGCCACGACGGTGGATACTTTCCCTCCCCCGGCCGAGTAGGGGGTATGCTGGTCACGCTGGAGGGTCTCGACGGGAGCGGGAAGACCACCGTCGTCGAGGCG
>JBEQBK010000025.1:0-21761 GCA_041639855.1 Halobacteriaceae archaeon
ACGCCTGCCAGCCGTCGGGCTGCTCGCGCAGGCCCCGGACCCGCAGTTCGCCGTCCGCGTCGCCGTCGGTCTCTCGCACTTCGACCAGGCCGTCGGCGACCTGGTGGAACATGTTCACGGTCTGTTCATCGTGTGTCGTCGGGTCGATGGAGAACACGCCGACCCCCTCGGCGCTGTCGATTCGGCTCGTAATCGTCTGTGCGAACCGGAACACCTGTCGCAGGTCGTTGTACATCAAAAGCGACGAGAGGCTCACGAGCCCCGTTCGGACCCGCCCCCCCTCCGCGTTCGCGTACAGCGACTCGTACAGCGCCGAGTACTTCATGCCGATGCCGGTCAGGTCGCTCTGCGTCGAGACGTACTTCACCTGCATCCCGGAGTCCGCCTGGCCGATGTCCTGGCCGGTGCAGTCGACGACCCCGAGCTTCCCTGGGTCTATCGACGGGACGCTCCGCCGACACGCCGCCAGGAACTTCTTCGCGGTCTCGCCGGTGGAGACGAACAACACTCCTTCCTCTCGCGCGCTACCGTCGACGACTAGCGTCCGGGCCACGTCCTCGGCGGGACTCAGCGACGGCCCGGACACTAGGAGCGTCGTTCCCTGTGGAATGGGGTCGATGGGAATGCCCGCCGGGAACTGGTAGGCCGAGTCGCTCATCGTACCCCCTCCGTGGCCGCCGTCGTGTCAAGGCGGCTGTGTAACCCGATGAACTCCATCGCCGTTTCGGCGAGTTTCTGTAAGTAGTCTTCGTCCGCCGGCGAGAACGAGCGGGGTTCGTCGTCGTACACGCAGAGCGAGCCGATGTTCAACCCCGAAGGCGTGACGAGGTTGGCACCCATGTACGACCGGATGCCCAACTCGATGAGCGAAGTGCTCCGCGATTCGAAGCGGGGGTCCTCCGTGACGTCCTCGACGGTCATCACGCCGTCGTCCTCCAGAATGGTGAACGTACAAATCGACGCCTCGCGGTCCGTCGATTCCCACTCCGTCGCCGGCCCGTAGCAGGCCAGGAACTCCTGGCTGTGCTCGTCGATGATGTTCACCGAGGCGATTTCGACGCCGAAATGGGTCGCCGCGAGGTCCGTCACCCGGTCCAGCGCGTCGTGTAGGTCCTCGTTGTCGAGGTCGTACGAACGGAGCGCGTCGAGCCGTTCGTCCTCGGACTGCGGCACGGGATAGGAGGCCTGGCTCCGGCGTTCAATAGTGGTCCGAACCAGCTTCGCGAGGCGGTCGCTGCCGAACAGCGACCCCTTGCCGACGTACTCGGTGAGCGACCCTCGGAGTTCGTCGGTTTCGACGCGGTCCGGGTCGGCGTCGGTGTAGAGGAAGCAGCCGGCGTCCGGACAGACCCCGTTGGCCTCCCCGATCAGGTCCAACCCGGTGCCGTCGGAGAGTTCGTACTCCGTGATTATTGCGACTGTCTCCGCGGAGAGCTCGGCTTCGGCCTCCGTGAGCGTCGCGCACGGTACGAACGTCAGGTCCGGGTCGTCCAACTCCTCCCTGAGGCGCGAGACCGTCTCGGCCCTCGCGTCCTCGTCGGGGTCGACGCAGAGAAGGCGATGCGACATCTCCCCTAGCCTCCCGGGCCGAGGCATATGTAGATTCCCCCGCGGGGGATTTTTGGGTGGTTCGCGCCTCGTGTGGGTATGCCGAACATCCCCGACGGCGTCCCCGAGCGACTGACCGCCGAACCGCTCACGGCGCACCTCGCGACGTGCCACGACGGTCGCCCGCACGTCGCGCCGGTCTGGTACCGCTACGAGGACGGAACCATGGAACTCGTCACTACGGGGCGGAAACTCTCGGATATCCGCGCGAACCCCTTCGTCTCCCTGTCGGTCGAGAAAGCCGAGCGCGGGCGCCCCGAGTGGACGGTCACGCTCCGCGGGACGGCGACGGTCGTGGAGGATACTGATGCTTTCCGGGAGGCGAACGCGAAAATCAACCGGAAGTACGGCGCCGACGAGGACGAGTGGGCGGAGAACACGCTCGTCCGTGTCGATATCGGCTCGGCGAGCCTCCGGACGTACTGAGGCTCCGCTATTCGGTGAGCCGGGTGTACTGGTCGTCGCTCAACTCCAACTCCGTGGCGGCGACGTTCTCGTGGAGATGCTCCACGCTCGACGTGCCCGGAATCGGGAGCATCACTTCCGAATGCTCCAGCAGCCACGCGAGCGCGACCTGGTAGGTGGAGGCGTCCAGTTCCTCGGCGACCGCCTCCGCAGTCTCCTGTTTCTCGCCGAGGTCGCCCCAGCCGAGGGGACCCCAGGGAATGAAGCCGACGCCGTAGTCCTCACACGCTTGCAGGACGTCCTCGTCGCTCCTATCGCCCACATTATACTGGTTCTGCACGGTCGCGATATCCACGATGTCGCGGGCGGTTTCGAGTTGCTCGACGGTGACGTTCGAGACGCCGATGTGGTCGATGCGCCCCGCGTCCTTCTCCTCCGCGAGCGCGTGAATGGACGCCTCGTAGTCCACGTCGGGGTCCGGCCGGTGGAACTGATAGAGGTCCAGCGAATCGGTTCGGAGGCGGTCCAGCGAGCAGAGCACGGCGTTCTTCAGGTGGGCGGGGTCGCCGCGCTTGGGCCACTCTCCCTCCGCGTTGCGGAGCAGTCCACCTTTGGTCGCCACCACCAAATCGTCGGCGTAGGGCGCCAGCGCCTCCCCGATGAGCCGCTCGCTCGTCCCGGGGCCGTAGGAGTCGGCGGTGTCGATGAGGTTGACCCCCGCGTTCACCGCCTCGTGGAGCACTTTCCGCGCGTTCTGTTCGTCGTCCGGCGGTCCGATGATGTCGTCGCCGGTCAGACGCATCGCGCCGAAGCCCAGCCGCCGAACGGTCAGCTCCCCGCCGATGTCGAAGGTGTCCGCGTGGTTCTCGGCCATACGAGGGGGTTGTCCCCCGCACTCAAAGGGTTTCGTGGGGCGGCAAGCCCCTCGGCTTCGGCTCCGTCGCCTACGTCGGCTGCGCGGTGCCCGCTGCCGTGTTCTGCGCGGTCGTGTTCTCGCTCGGCCCGTCGCCGGCGGCGTCCGCGCCCCCGGCGCTCACGCTGCTGGACGCGCCCGCGGCGCCGCCCATCGCGGAGCTCTCCGCCCAGCGTACCTCCTGTAGCTCGCCGTCGAGCGTGACGACCAGCGTGTAGTCGTCGGGCTGGGAGACGTTTAGCGTCGCGTTGTACCGGAGCTCGGAGGTGCATGCTGCCGACTCGGCGCTCCCGGTCCGGGAGAGCGAGAGATGGTAGCGTCCGGGCCCGATTTCGGAGACGTCGGCGTCGAGCCCCGAGGCCCCGCGCGCGGTCACGTTGTCGACGACCGAGAGGCGCTGTCCGTCTCCGCCCGACCGGGCGTAAGAGCCGCTCTTCGGGCGTTCACCCGGCTCCTCTGCCGGGCAGGCCGGCCCGGTCGTTTCGAACGTGTGGAGGGTCGTTTCGTCGTAGCCGGTGCCGGCGAGGTCGGGGAGGAGAACGGCACCGACCACCGCCGTGCCGACCAGTAGGAGGGCGGCGACACCGAGCGCGGCCACCGTGAGGGTTCGCATGTTTCGTCCACCCTCCGCCGGTCACCTAACCCTTCGGGAGGCTACAGGCGGCGTTTCACCCACCGAGCCGGAGCGTCCCGTCCGTTAGTTCCAGGCGCATCGGCCCGCCGCTCACCCACGTTCCCGTCACCGTCACGTTCTTGGGCAGCGAGAGCGGCACGCGGCGTTCGGTGTCGCCGTACGCGATGGTGAGTTCGTCGCCCGCCCCGCGCAGGGTGTAGGGCTCGCGGCCGATTTCCGAGGGCAAGCCCGCGTCGATACGGACCTCGCCCTCGGCGCCGGCGCGCGCTGCCGACTCGACGCCGTCAGCGCCGGCCGCGAGCGCTCGCTCGGCCGTCTCGTCCGTCGCCGTCGCCTGAAACCCGGGTACGACGCCGGCGTTGAGCCCCGCGAGCACGACCCCGACGAAGACGACGGCGAGGCCCGCTTCGAGGAGTTTCCCGACGACGGGCGTGACGGCGCGCGCGTCCATACCGGGATGCTCGGCGGCGACGGGCAAAAGCGACGGGGCCGTCGCTCGGGGCGACGACGGCCCGCCGACCGGCACTGGGAGCGCCGCCGGCGAATGAACTCTCTTCAGTTAGGTTTGGTCGTTGCCCCCGCGCTCGACGCGCTCCGGCGGGAGGAGGATGCCGACCTTGCTGCCCGACGCACCCGTGTCGAAGCGCAGTTCGCCGCCGAAGCGGCTCACCCCCCACTTCACGAGCCAGAGGCCGAGCCCGGAGCCGTGTTTCAGCGGCGTCTCGCTCCCGGCCTCGAACACCTCGATTTCGTGCTCAGGGATGCCGGGGCCGTCGTCCGCGACCACGAGCGCGGGCGCGTCCGCGTCGAAGCGCACCTCGACCTCGGTGGCACCGTGTTCGAGAGCGTTGGTGACGAGTTCAGCCACCACCGGCCGGAGAACGCCCGGTGCGACGGTCGTCCGGACGTCGTCGGGGACGGCGACCGAGACCCGGGCGTCCTCGGGGACCGCGTCCGCGACGACGTCCCGCAGCGGGGTCGGGTCGCCGAAGGGGTCCCGCGCCAGCAGCGCCTCGATTTCCCGGGCCTTCGCGCCCGTCTCCACGAGGTCGTGTAGCTTCGCCTGGGCCATCGAGGCGTGGTGCTCGCCCTCCTCGCCGCCCCGCGCGGCCATATCGGCGTAGCCCGCGACGGCGTTGGCGTCGTTACGGAGGTTGTGTCTGAGAACGCGGTTGAGCACCTCGATGCGCTGGCCCCGCCGCCGCTCCCCGGTGATATCCGTGTAGACGACCGTCCGACCGACCACTCGCCCCCGGTCGTCGGTCGTGACGGTCGTCCGGGTCTCCACGACGCGGTCCTCGGCGGGGAACTCGTAGGTCACCTGCTCCGCGTCCAGCGTCTCGGGTGGGAGGACGGTCGCCGCGGGGTCGCCGACGACGGCGTCGGCCTCGACGCCGAACAGCGACTCGGCCGCGGGGTTCAAATCGACGATGTGGTCGTCGCCGTTGAGCACGGCGATGGCCGTCTCCGCCGTCTCGAAGGCGGTGTCCCGGCCGACCGTTCGCGAGGCTGGGAGCCCCTCGAAGACGGCCTCACGCTCGACGGCCAGCCACAGGCAGCCGAGGGCGACCGTGTGGCTCCCGAGGCGGAGCACGCCGGCGGTTCCGAAGTCGGTGACGAGACCGAACTGGTAGAGGTAGCGCGTGAGGTAGGGGAGCAGAACCGCCAGGGAGAGCGCGAGCGCCGCCCGCCGCGAGAACGTCCTCCCGCCGCGGGAGGCCCGATAGAGCTGGGCCATCCCCCCGCCGATGGCGGCGCCCATGCCGATAATCTCGATGAGCGTCCCGAAGCGGAGTATCGGACCCCACCACGCGGGCGGGAGCGAGACGTAGCCGAAGGTGTCGAGCGCGCTCAACAGTCCGTTGCCCGCCACCACGACGAAGACGCCGGCGGCAGCGGCGAGGACGCCGGTGCGCTCCGCGGGCTCCAACCGGACGGTGTACGTGAGAACGAAACGAAGCCAGCCGAGGACCGCCGCGACGGCCAACAGCCCCGAGAGCGGTGTCGTGCCCACGAGAACCAACTCGACGGGCGCGGGGGCGCTGAACGTCGCCAACCCGGCCGCGTCGGTGACGCCGTACGCGCCGACGGTGACGACGACGGCGGCCGTGAGGACGGCGTTCGCCCCCAGCGAGACGGCGAACACGCTCAGGCTCGTGGCGCCGATGTCCTCGCGCCGGCCGAGCGTCGCGCCGAGGTGGACCACCCAGAGCCCGACAACCGCGGTGAGCGCGGCGAGGACCGACGCGTCGTGGAACACGTTCACCCTGTTGGGTGTGCGAGCGGCTCAAATACTTTCCGCCTACACCAGCTCGACACCGCGGAACTCGAAGCGCGTGCCGTCCTCGCCCCCGGCGAGTTCGACCTCCCAGCCGTGGGCCTCCGCGATAGTCCGCACGATGGAGAGGCCCAACCCGGTGCCGTCCTCGTTTGTAGTGAACCCGTGGTCGAATATCTGCTCGGCGTCCGCGGGGTCGATGCCCTTCCCGTCGTCGGCGACGTAGAAACCGCCCGGAAGCGGTCCCACTTCGATGTGGACGGGCTCGCCGTCGGCGCCGTGTTCGACGCTGTTCCGGAAGAGGTTCTCGAACAGCGCGCGCAGGCGCTCGCGGTCCGCCTCGACGCTGATGTTCTCTTCCACCGTCATCGTCGACTCGCCGGGGGAGACGGCCGACCACGCGGCGTTGGCGACGGTCGTGAGGGGGACGGGCTCGGGACTGTCGACGACGCGGCCCTGCCGGGCGAGCGCCAGCACGTCGCTCACCAGCTCCTCGGCCCGGTCGAGCGCGTCGAGCGCCGACGCCAGCCGGTCGGTCTCCCCGGTTTCGAGCGCCAGCTCGACGTTCCCTTGCGCGACGTTCAGCGGGTTGCGCAGGTCGTGGGAGACGATGGAGGCGAACTCCTCCAAGCGCTCGTTCTGGCGCTTGAGCACCGCCTCGTCGCGCTGGTGTTCGAGCTCGTAGCGCACCCACTGACTTAGGAGCTCGATGAAGTTGCGCTCCTCGTCGCCGAAGCCGCCGGGGCGGGCGTTCGAAGCGGCGAAACAGAGCGTCCCGTACAGCTCGCCCGCGACGTAGACTTTCACGCCGACGTACGCGCCCAACTCGAAGCGCTCGTAGGCCACGTCCCTCACGTTCGAGTCCCCGACGGCGCTGGTGACGACGGTCGGCTCGGCGGTTTCGAGGGTCCGTCGGCAGTACGTCTCCTCCAGCGGGCAGGAGTCCCCCTTCTGGAGTTCGGGGTGGCTCCCGCGGGAGGCCATGACGGTCATCGTACCGTCCTCGATGCGGGTGAGGAAAGCGATGGGGAGCCCCAGTCGTTCACAGCCGATTTCGAGCACCTCCTCAAGCTTCTCGTCGAAGTCCGGGTCGGGGTCCGCCGAGACGCGGTAGAGTTCGCGGAGCGCACGCTCGCTGCGATCGCGCTCGCGGGCCGCCCGCCGGCGCTCGGTCACCTCACGGACGTACACCGAGAGACCGCTCTCGGAGGGGTAGATGTCCCCCTCGAAGAAGCGGTCGGACTCGGGGCGGTGCAGCTCGAAGGCCGCGGGCTCTTGGTTCGCCATCGCGCGCTCGCAGCGTTCGTGGAGGGCATCGACGACCGGCGTGGGAAGGACATCGCCGAGCGAGCGGCCGTACAGCGCGTCCCGGTCGTCGGCGGGTGCCCCCTCATCGCCGATGTCGGTGAGGAGGTCGAACGCCCGGTCGTTGAGGTAGGTTATCTCCCTGTCGCGGCCGAGCGCGAGGAAGCCGTCGGTCATCCGGTCGAGGATAGCCTGTCTGGCCTCCGTGTCGGCGCCCGACGCGGCGGGCCAGCCGACGACGAGGATATTGCCGTCCTCGATGTGCGCGCCGAGGAACTCGTAGGCGAGCGTGTCGCTCGCTGCCGTCCGGAGCCCGACCGTGAGGCGCGCGAACCCGCGCTCGACGACGGTCGCGATGGTCGCGGCGACGCGCTCGTGGTCCTCGGCGGCGAAGAAGGACGTTGCGTGCGTCTCGTCTGCCGCCGGGTCGCGGCCGGTAACGTCCGTGACCGCGGCGTTGGCCCATCTCAGTTGGCCGTTCGCGTCGAGGACCATACAGACGGCCGCCGTGGAGTCGACCCACTCCGCGACCCGTCTGGCGTCCTCGACTCCCAGCCGCGAGTCGTTCATACGTCCCTCTGGCGCTCCGGGTACAAGAATCCGCTCCCTATGAGGGAAGTGGATTAGGGCGCTGCGAGCCGGTAGCGCCCCACCGAGAGCGCCACCGCCTCGACGTCGAACGACGCCACGACGCTCGGCGTTCCGTCGCCGTCGATGTCCCGGACGTCCACCTCGCCGCCGGCGCGCTCGAAGGCGAGCTCCCACGGCCCGGTGTGGTTCGTTTCGACGGCGACGGTGTCGGCCCCTTCGAGCGTCCGTCGGTGCCGCTCGATTGCCGCGTCCAGCCACACGGTTCCGGAACCGGACCGGTCGATTTCCCCCCGGAGCGCGACGACCGAGAGCACGAGCCGGTCGTTCCCCCGCCCGAGCGCCGGGTCGCGCTCGAAGCCGCGGTCCCCGCGCTGGACGGCCCCCGCGAGGAGGCGGGCGCCGCGCTCCCCGTTGTCGTACGCGAGCGCCCCGGTGTGTACGACCGTCCAGTTCGTCGCGTCCCCGATTCGGACCTCCCGCTCGACGGTGTGCAGACGGGCGTCCGCGAGGTCGATTCTGGCTTCCCCGTCCGCCGCGAGCTCCGAGAGCGCCCCCGCCGCGCGGGTCGCGTCGGCGTTCGCGGCCGTCGAGTCGAGGACGACGCCGGCGCTCGCGGCGAGCGCGGCCATCGAGACGGTCGTGATACCCAACAGAAGGACGACGCCGACGACGTGTGACTGGGCGCGCCGGTCGCTCACAGCGCGCCCACCCCTGTTCCGGTGGTCGCTCACAGCGCGCCCACCCCGATGAACGCGAGCGCCGCGATACCGACGAGGGCGGCGGAGTGGAACAGCGCCTCGTAGCGGCCCCGGGAGGCGTAACCGCCGAACCAGCCACAGGCGAGCATCGTCGCCTGCGTCACCAGATAGAAGCGATAGCGGTCCCGCTCGGGGTCGATGGCCGTCGGGTCGATGACGAACCCGCCCATCGACCCGGCGACGGTCCCGAGGCGCTCGAAGCTGCTCAACACTTGGGTGTTCACGGCGACCATCACGCCGATGATGAGGACCGCAGTGGTCCAGGCGACGGCGACGTACACCAGCAAACTCGCCCGGAGTGCCTTCCGCTCATGCCGGAGTCGGCCGATTTCGGCCTGTAGCGTGTCGAAGACCGTCTCCGGGTCCGAGCCGGCGTCGAGCGCACCGGTCACGAGCCCGACGGTCTGGCCCGCGAGGGGCGTGCCCACGTCCTCGACGAACGACGCCAGCGCCTCGGTGCGCACGTTCTCCCCCCGCGAGGTCAACCCGAGGTTGAACGCCAGGTCCGCGACGTTCGAGTCGAGCGCGCCCAGGTCCACCTCCCGCGAGACCCGCGCGACGGCCTCCGGGAACGGCCGGCCGAGCGAGACGTGCCCCGAGACGGCGTGGACGAAGTCCTTTATTTCCCTGTCCTTGGCGTCGTCCAGCTGCGCCCGGCGGAGCTCGACGGCGCCCACCGGCAACCCGAAGGCGACGTACCCGCCGAGCGCGGCGTTCGCGGGGTCGACGCCCCAGGCCAGCAGGCCGACGGCGACCGCGAGCGCGGGGAGCGCGAGGACGACCGCCGCGTCCGCCGGGTTCCGCGCCGCGTTCGTCAGCGTCCGCCACCCGCCGGAGCGGGTGTACCCCTCGGGACCGACGTTCGGCGGGCGAAGCTCCGCGACGAGCCACGCCGTGAGCGCCCCGATACAGAGGACGTAGAGGGCGCTCCCGTAGACCATCAGCGCGCGCGGCGTCGTCGCTCCCAGAGGGGTAGGTATCGGTCGGTTCAGCCCGGGCGAGAGCACGGAGAGGACGGTGAGGACGATGACCAGCAGGGTCGGGAGCACGAGCAAAACGATAAACAGCTCCGCCAGCAGTTCGAGAAAGCCCTCGGCGCGCTCGCGGGCCCGCTCCTGTCTGCGGCCCAGCATCCGCCCCTCCAGTCTGAGGTAGTCCTCGACTGCGTCGCCGCCCTGTTCGGCGTACTCCCGGAACTTCAGGAGGAACGGGGCGAGAACCTCCTGGGAGGGCGTGTCCCGCGCGACGAGCCGGATGGCCGTGTCAAAACTCCCCGTGAGTTCGGCCTTGTTGAGGACGGCGCGGCAGGCGACGGCCGTCTCGCCGTAGGCGCCCTCCTGTTGTGCCACCTTCCGGAGCATCTCGCGCTCGCCGGCGCTCCCGGAAGCCAGCGCGCGGAGGTAGCGCACGGCGCCGGGAAGGGTGCGCTCGATGTCCGTCCGGCGGGCCTTCGCGCGCCACTTGAGATAGCGCCCGCCGAGCCTGATTGTGAGGTGTTTCGCGAGGAGAAACGCGAGGCCGCCGGCGAGGGCGCCCCACGCGCTCAACGGGGCCGCCGGCAGCGGGAGGTCGCGCGCGGCGGCGAGGACCGGCGCCGGCACCGCGAACGCCGCGGCGAACGCGAAGACCCCGACGAGCGTGCCGACGGGCCACGAGAGGCCGTACACCCGCGCGAGGAAAACCTCGAAGGGAACGCTCACCGTGGTGCCCCGGTAGCGCCGGCGGTCCCGGTCGTGGCGCGCCTTATCCGCGTGCCGAGAGTAGAGCGCGTACAGCGCGCGGTCCACCGCGGCGAGGCGGCCGCTCACAACCGTCCCCCCGCCTGTTCCGTCCGTGTCATTTTGGACGGGCGTTCTCGGGGGGACGGGATTAATCTACTCGCCGTCGAGAGTGCTCCCATGCTGTCGGTATACACCGAACTTCGGCGAAGGGATGGTCGTAGCTCCGGGCGTGAACTTCCTACCCCGCCGTTTCCGGACCGGTGCCGCCCGGACTAACCCCAACGCCAAAGTATCAGCAGAAGTGATAGTCCGGCAGCGCGTATTGCACCGCTCACAGCCCGACACCCACGGCGGCTCGCCGCGACTGCCCGCCCACGGAGGGGTAGCGGATGGCCGCTGACTCGCTGAGCGCCGACAAGGCGCGCCGGGAGCTGTACCGGATTATGCAGCGGGACGCGGGCTTCGAGACGAAGGCCACACAGGCCTTGGAGCTCGGGGAGGCGTACCTGGACGTCGACAACTCACACATCGCCCGCATCGACACGGGAGCCGACTACTGGGAAGTCGTCGCCAGCTCCGGCGACGCCGACAGCGCCTACGCCGTCGGCACGGCGGTGGACTTGGAACGGACCTTCTGTCAGTACACCATCGACGGGGAAGGGTCGCTCACCATCAACGACGCCGCCGTGGAGTTCGAGGACACTCTCGCCTTCGAGACCCACAACCTCCACACCTACCACGGGACGACCATCGAGGTCAACGGCGCGCTGTTCGGGACGGTCTGTTTCGTCGCGGAGGCGCCCCGAGAGGAACCGTTCGCGGACCACGAGACGTTGTTCGCCGAACTCGTGGCGCGGATGGTGGAGTACGAGCTCTCCTGTGTGTACTACGAGTCGGAGCTCCAGCGCCGCGCGGACCTCCTCGACGTGGTGAACCGCGTCCTCAGGCACAACCTGCGCAACGACATGAACGTCGTCCTCGGGAGCATCGAGACCCTGGCCGAAGAGCTCGGCGCCGACTACCCGGAGCTCGACCGCGTCGCGGAGACCGCCGAGGAGCTCCTCGCGCTGGCCGCGACGGCCCGCCGCCTGGACGCCATCGTTCGCCTCGATTCGGCGTACGAGGAGCGTCGGCTTCGCCCGCTCGCTGAGGAGGTCGCCGCGGAGACGCGACGCGCCTACCCCGACGCTGACGTGACGGTCGCGGGCGAAACGGCGCCCGGCGTGCCGCTCAAGCGGACGTTCCGAACCGCGGTCGGCGAGCTGGTCGAGAACGCGGCGAAACACGGGGGTACAGAGCCCGAGGTCCGGGTTCGCGTGGAGAACGGGGAGGGGGAGGCCGAGATTCACGTCGTCGACTCGGGGCCGGGGCTGCCCGAGCATGAGGCGGCGGTCCTCACCAACGGGAAGGAGACTCCGCTCGTCCACGGCAGCGGGCTCGGGCTCTGGACGGTCCACTGGATCGTGACCGACCACGGCGGCTCCGTCTCGACGACCGTCACCGAGGCGGGGACGCGGGTGACGATTACGGTGCCGACGGTCCCCTTCGACAGACCGTGGGAGTGACTCGGAGCCGTACACGGAGCGCGGGCTCGCGGCGCTCGCTTGTCCGACGAACAGTTCGAAGATTGAAAAATCTCCCCCCTACCTTTCCCAGCGAGAGAGTCCCGCCGTTCACGACGTTCACAAGACCGACGGTCTTGTGGGCTCGAAAGACGCGGAGCGTCTTTCGAACGTTAACGAGACGCGAAGCGTCTCGTCAACGGCACACAGAGAAGGCAGTCAGGCCGATGGCACGGCCCGTGCGGTTCGAGTGGGACGACCACGAATGGTCGGAGTCACCACACTCTCACCGTCCCAAAGAACAGCGCACAGACCCGAGTACCGTCCACCACAACGGGAATGTTGCTTCTGGGGAATCTTAGACCGACTAAGACTCCTACGGAGGAAACCCCGCCGTTTACGGCGGGGAGGATGTCATCCGCGCCGTCGGTTCCCCTCCGCGTTCCCCTCCTCGACCGCGGTCGCCTTCTTTTCGAGTGCGGCGGCCAGCTCCCGCGCCTGCGTCGGGTTCAGTCTGATTCTATCGGCGTGCGTCTCGACGTGCTCGCAGGCTTCGGGGTCCAACTCCACGTCGAGGTGCACTTCGTCGCCCGAACCGGGCGTGGTCACGTCCACTACTGCGACCCCTTCGTCGGTCCAGTCCGGCCCGCGCATCTCGGCGTCGACGAAGTCGAAGGTCGTGTAGGCCGTCACGTCGAGCAGACGCCGGCGCATTCAGTCGTCCGCGCTCGCGGGGGTACCGCCGTCGCTGCCCTCGCTGGCGAAGGGGTACCACGCCTGCTTGCCGTCGTAGAGACAGGGGTCCTCGTAGCCCGCCACTTCTTCGGGCTCCGAGAGTTCGACCAAGGCCTCCTCGCCGGTCGCTTCGACCCACTGCCTGAACGTCTCGCCTTCCTCGCGGTGCGCGGCGAACGCCTCCAAGAGGTTCTTCAGGACGCCCGGCGCCTCGTCGGCCGGGACGCGCTGTTGGATCCACTCCACGAAAGAGGGGTTCTCGCCGATGCCGCCCCCCACACCGATGTCGAGGGCCTCGACCATCTCGCCGTCCTTGCGGGCGCGCATCCCCTGCAGGCCGATGTCCGCGGTGAGCGCCTGACCACAGTCCGCGGTACAGCCGGAGTAGTGAATCTTGATCTGCGAGACGTCGTTCGGCAGGTCAACGTTCGCGCGGAGCCACCGGAGCATCCGGGCCATGCGGGCCTTCGTCTCCGTGAGCGCCAGCGAGCAGAACTCCGTGCCCGTGCAGGCCATCCCGCCGCGCTGGAACGGGTTGGGCTCGGGCGTGTGCACGGAGAGGAGCGGCTCGTCGAGGAGCGCGTCCAGCTCCTCCTCGGGCACGTCCATGATGAGGGGGTTCTGCCGGCGCGTCAGGCGCATATCGCCGGAGCCGTACTCCTCGGCCAGGTCGGCCATCTCGATGGTTTCCGCCGCCGTGAGTCGCCCCACCGGGACGGAGAGCCCGACGTAGTGTTCGCCGTTGGGCTGTTCGTGGACGCCGGTGTGGTCGTGTTTCCCCGCCTCGTCGGGCCGCCCGGCGTTGTACGTGTAGTCGTCGCGGAGGTCCTCGCCCGCGCGGTGCATCTCGAAGTCGACGTACTCCTCGGCGAGCAGGCGGCGGATGCGCTCGGTGCCCCACTCGTCGACGAAGAAGCGACTGCGGTTCTTCGAGCGCACCGAGCGGTTGCCGTTGTCGTGGTAGAGTTCCACGAAGCCCCGCGTCACGTCGTAGGCGTTCTCGGGCGTGACGAACACGTCGAGGGGACGGGCCTCCCGGGGTTCTCGCCCCCCGAGACCGCCGCCGACGCGGACGTTGAACCCTCTCAGTTCCTCGCCATCGATTTCCTTCGCGGCGGGTTCGAGGCCGATGCCGTTGATGGAGTCCTGCGCACAGCCCTCGCGACAGCCCGTCACGGAGATGTTGAACTTCCGGGGCATGTTCGCGAGGTCGTCGTCGTCCCGGAGCTCGCTCTGGATTTCCTCCAAGACGGGCGCGCTCTCGACGTACTCGTGTTTGTCCTTGCCCGCCACGGGACAGCCCGTGATGTTGCGCATCGTGTCGCCGCCCGCCGACCGACTGGTGACGCCTACGGATTCGAGCTTCTCCCAGACGGCCGGGATGTCCTCCAGTTTGAGCCAGTGGATCTGGACGGACTGGCGCGTGGTGAGGTCGATGTAGTTGTGCCCGAACTCGGGGTTCGCCGCGGGGCCGTTCGCGTAGTCGCGGGCCACCTCGCCGATGGCTCTGAGCTGTTCGGCGTTCAGCTGGCCGTTCGCGTTCGCCAGCCGCATCATGAAGTAGCCTTCCTGGCCCGAGCGGTGGTGGAAGACCCCCCAGAACTTGAAGCGGGTGAACCACTTGTCCCGCTCGTCCTCGGGAATCGAATCGAAACCGCGCTCCGCGAACTCCTCGATCTTCTCCCGCACCTCGTCGCCGTACATCCCGTCCTTGTATTCTTCCTTTTTGTGGGGCATATCGTGTTTCAGAGCAGTGTATGGCTATCGTTGAGACAATACGCTTCCTGATTGTCTCATTCTCACGAGATAGGACATGGGGTTGCACTTTATATATGTTGCTGTTGGGATACTGCCATAGATGGCGAAAAAACCGGACGGCCGGGCAAAATATTGGGTTTATTATGTCCTTAAGGTCGTTCAATCGGGGCGGGACTGATGGTTGTGGTTTTCAAACTGGGCGTCCGATTGGTCGGTCCTGGGCGAAGGGCCCGTGGTTTTTCCCGGAGGGACACGTAGAGGGGGACAACTGATGGCTTCCGCTTCCGACGGGCGTCGGGCCGACGCGGCCGTGGACTGGTGTCACGGCGCCGTCCAAGACGTCTCCAGAACGTTCGCGCTCACGATTGAGATTCTGGCCGACCCGATGGCGACCTACATCTGTGTGGGCTATCTCCTCTGCCGAATACCCGACACTATCGAGGACGCCGGTCACATCCCGGCGACGGTGCAAGCGGAGCTGCTGGCGCTCTACGAGCGCGCGCTCGACCCGTCGGACGACACCGAACCCGACGAGTTCGTCGCCGCCGCCGAGGAGTGGGTTCCCGAAGAGCCCAACGCCGACTGGCGCGTCGTCGAACGCACGCCGAAGGTGTTCCGCGCGTTCGCGGCCCAGCCCGCACCCATCCGCCGCGCCGTCCGCGGGCCCGTCCGCGAGCTCGTCACCGGCATGGCGACGTTCGTCGAGCGCTACGCGGACCGGGGCGGCCTGCGCCTGAGGACGCCCGCCGAACTCGAACGCTACTGTCACTACGCCGCTGGGACGGTCGGCGAGCTCATCACGAACATCGTCTGTCGCGCCGACATCGACGAGGAAACGGAGGCAACCCTCCGCGAGAACAGCGAGTCCTTCGGCCAACTCCTCCAGCACGTCAACATCGCGAAGGACGTCCACGACGACTTCAGCGAGGAGGACAACGTCTACCTCCCCGCCGAGTCCCTGGCATCCCACGACGTCGACCAGGAGGAAGTCCTCGCCGAGGAGAACCGCGAGGGCGCCGCCGCCGTCGTCCGCGAGACGGCCGACACCGCCCGGGGCTTTCTCGACGACGCCGAGGCCTACTTGGGGGAGATGCCCGAGCGCCAGGGGAACCGGGTCGCCGCCTGGTCGGTCCCGTTCCTCCTCGCGGTCGGGACGCTCCGCGAACTCGACGCGCACCCGACGGCCGCGCTCACCGGCGAGGGTGTGAAAGTCAGTAGAGAGGAAGTGGAAGCCGTCGTTGCCGTCGCCGTCTCGGAGGGGGCCGACGCCGACCTGGCTCACCTCCGCGAGCGAATCGCGAGCGAGCCGTTCGACGCCTGAAACCGCTCTTTTACGCCGCGACTTCGACGAGGTGGGGCGCGACGCCGAGAATCAGCTCCGCACCCAACTCGACGGCGCCGACGCTGCCGGGCAGACAGAAGACGGGTGTGGTGGTGACGAGGCCGCCCGTCGCGCGGCTCCCGATGGCCCGCGGGCCGATGTCGTCGTAGGACTCCCGGCGGAAGGCCTCCCCGAATCCCGGGAGCTCCGTGTCGAACAGCCTGGAAACGGCGCCGACGGTCACGTCGTCGGGTGCGACGCCCGTCCCGCCGGTCGTCACGACCGCGTCGACCCCGGAGTCGGCGCAGAACTCGGCGACGGCGGTCCGTATCTCGCCGAAGTCGTCGGCCACGAGGTCGCGCGCCACGACGCGGTGGCCGCCCGATTCGAGTTCGGAAACGAGGGTGTCGCCACCCGGGTCGTCGGGGCGCTCGTCCGCGCCGCGGTCCTGCATGGCCGCCCGCGACGTCGAAACGGTGAGCACCGCGAAGGCCAGCTCGTCGGCGTCGCCGGGGTGGTGGTGATGCCCCCCGTGTCCGGGTTCGTCCGCGTGGCCGTGCCCGCTCATCCGCCGCTCACCGGGGGGAGGAGAGCCAATTCGTCGTCTGCCGCCACCTTCCGCTCTCGCTTTCGGGGGGGGAGGGTCTCGCCGTTGTGGAGGACGCTTACGTGGCCCTCCAACCCTCCGTCCGCATCGAGGACGCGCTCGCGGAGCTCCGGGTGGGCGTCCAGCAGCGCGTCGAGGGCGTCCCCGACAGTCGCCCCGTCGGCCAGGTCGAGGGTCACGCTGTTCTCCCCCGCGGTCTCGCCGATGTCGCCGAACAGCCGCCACTCCATCAGATAACGCGGTTCTGGAGGTAGTCGAGGTGCTTGGCGTTGTAGACGATTCGGACTTCCTCCGTCTCGGGTGAGCCGATGCAGGTGAGCCGAACGTTCTTCTCGTCGACCTCCTCCTGGGAGAGGATCTGTTGCATGTCCATGTTGATTTCCCCCTCGACGCAGATGGAGGCACAGTTCGCGCAGGCACCGGCGCGACACGAGAAGGGCCAGTCGTAGCCCTGGGCCTCGGCGGCCTCGAGGATGTACTCGCCCTCGTTAACTTCGAGGGTGCCGTAGTCCTCGTCGTCGAGGCCCGCGTCGGCGGCCTGCTCGAAGAGGTCGTCGTCGTCCATCGACCAGCCGTGGTCGTCCAGCACTTCGTAGTTCAGATACTCGACGGTTGGCATCACCCGGTTTTCTCTCCCGGCGATGGATATAGCCATCGGTTACTGCAGCAAAGCCACCACTTGAGCAGACGAACACGGACCTATGGTCCAGATTCCTTTAGGATGTTCCGCTGATTCCCGTTCCAATTAAGGTGTATTCATTTCTTGAGCGACAGCATGGATAAGGTTATAAGCGTCCGTTTGTGTGACGTAACTGTGATTGGGTTGCTGGACACGCAACTATTCCGGGGAGTATGCGGATGGGAGCGCACGCTCTCCGCAGAAAAAATGGACGCCCGAACGCACACAGGCGCTCTCTCGGCGGTGGTTTCGCCGTGAGCGACTGGGTCCCGACGACGTGTATGCGGTGTGCCGTCGGCTGCGGGCACCTGCAGCGCGGCGTCGACGTAGGGTACGGCCTCGACACGGTTCGCGGGGACGCCACCCACCCCGTCAACCAGGGACTCGCCTGCCAGCGCGGGGTCAGCGAGACGGCCGACCCGGAGGGGGAGTGGCTGAACCGCCCGCTCGTCCGCCGCGACGGCGAACTCGTTCCGACGACATGGGACGTCGCGCTCGCCCGCGTCATCGAGCAGTTCTCCGCGGCCCTCGACGCGTCGCCCGACTCGGTCGCGGTGTTGGGGAGCGGCCAACAGACCAACGAGTCGGCGTACGCGCTCGGGAAACTCGCCCGCGGGGGCTTTGGCACCCGCTACTACGACGCGAACACCACGTTGTGTATGGCGAGCGCGGTCACCGCCTACTACGACGCCTTCGGGAGCGACGCGCCCCCCTGCACCTACGAGGACATCCCCGACGCGGAGCGCCACGTCGTCTGGGGCGCCAACCCCGCGGTCGCCCATCCGGTGATGTTCCGCTGGATAGCCCAAGCGGCCAACGAGGATGGCAAGGAGATGGTCGTCGTCGACCCCGTCGAGACCCAGACCGCGGAGAAGGCCGACACGCACGTCAGCCCCGAGCCGGGCGGCGACCTGGCGCTCGCCCGCGCGGTGCTGGCCCGGGTCGTCGAAACCGACCGGGTGGACGAGGCCTTCGTCGCGGAGGCCACGACCGGCTTCGACGACCTCGTGGCCGATCTGCCCGACCCCGAGGACGCCGCCGCGGAGGCGGGCGTCCCCATGGAACAGGTCGACCTGCTGGCCGACGCCTTCGACCACAAGACCTTGGTCTACTGGGGGATGGGCGTCAACCAGAGCGTTCAGGGCACCGACACGGCGGGTGCACTCATCGACTGCTGTCTCGCCACCGGGAACCTCCGACCCGGTAGCGGGCCGTTCTCGCTCACGGGGCAGGCCAACTCGATGGGCACCCGCGTGTGCTCTTCGAAGGGCGGCTGGCCCGGCCAGCGGGACTTCGACGACCCCGCGGCCCGTGCCGACGTGGCCGATGAGTGGGGCGTTCCCGTCGAACGCCTCCCCGACGATACCGGCCCCGGACCCGTGGGCACGGTCGAGGACATCGCCGATGGCCCCATCGAGGCCGTCTACGCGGTCGCGACGAACCCGGCCGCCGGGATGCCCCACGCGACGACGGTCGAGGAGAACCTTGAGGACGCCTTCCTCGTCGTGCAGGACGCCTTCATGACCGAGACCGCCGAGCTCGCGGACGTCGTGTTGCCGGCGGCGACGTGGGGCGAGACCGAGGGGACGACGATGAACATGGAGCGAACTGTCTCGCGGGTCCGCGCGGCCAGCGAGGTGCCGCGGGGCGTTCGAACGGACCTGGACATCATCACCACCCTCGGGAACCGCCTCGCGGACGGCCTCTTCGGCGACGCCACCTCGCCCGAATCGGTCTTCGAGGAGTTCGTCGGACTCACCGAGGGTACGATGGCCGACTGTTCGGGCATCAGCTACGAGCGTCTGGAGGAGGAGTCCGCCGTCCGGTGGCCCGCCCCCTCGCCCGAGGAGGGCGGCGGCTACCGCTACTACGAGGGCGCGGAGACCGTCGAGGTCGCCCCCGACGGCGGCACCGAGCCGGAACCAGCCGCCGCGTCCGACGAGGGTTGGTCCTTCCCCACGCCCTCGGGCAGGGCTCGCTTCGCCGGCGGCGAGGGCCGAGCCCTCCCGGAAACGCCCGACGACGACTACCCGCTCACGCTGACGACGGCCCGCGAGGCCGACGGGTACAACACCGGCGTCCGCTCGCGGGAGCGCGACCCCGAACCGCCCGTCGCGCGGGTCCACCCCGAGACGGTGGCACGCTACGGCGACGCACTCGCGGGCGAGGCCAACGCGACGCGCATCGAGTCCCGCCGCGCGGGCATCGAGGCCCGCGTCGAGCCCGACGAGACGGTCCCGGAGGGGATGGTGTGGCTCTCGATTCACCACCCCGCGACGAACGACCTGACGACGCCGGAGCGCGACCCCGACTCCGACGAGCCGAACTTCAAGCAGTGTGCCGTGCGCTTCCGTGATGGGACCTGAGCGCCCGACGACAGCGCTCGTCGTCGCCGGCGGACGCTCGACCCGCTTTTCGGGTGGCGAGAAGGCGCTCGCGCGCTTCCGGGGGACGCCGCTCATCCGGCGCGTCGCCGACGCGCTCGCGACCCGTGTCGACGGGCTGGTCGTGAACTGCCGCGCCGACCAGGTCGCGGGGTTCGAGCGCGCCCTCGCGGGCCACGACCCGACGTTCGCCGTGGACGAGAAACCCGATACGGGTCCGCTCGCGGGGCTGCGACGCGGACTGGACGACACGGCGGGCCGGGTCGCCGTCGCGGCCTGCGACATGCCGACGCTCCCGGCCGGGCTGTTCGACCGGCTGCTGGAATCGGACGCCGACGCGGCCGTTCCGGTCCGCGACGGTCGCCCCCAGCCGTTGTGTGCGGTCTATCGCGCCGAACCGACGCGACGGGCCGCGAGCGAAGCGCTCGCCGCCGGCGAGCGGAGCCTCCGCGCCCTGCTGGCCCGCCTCGACGCCGAGCGCGTGCCGGCCGACGACTTCCCCGGTGCGTTCCGGAACGTGAACACCCGCGCGGAGCTCGCGGCCGCGGAACGGGAGGCGGGTTCTCCGGAAAGCGATGAGACATTCGGGGATGGCGACGACGGAAAGCCTTATTTTCGTCGGGCGTAGTCCACTATGCACGACTGATTTCCACCGTATGGATACAACGATGGGCAAACACACAGTTCCGATAGATGCTCGCTGACGCCTTCGACCGGGAGGTCTCGGGGGTTCGGGTCTCCCTCACCGACCGGTGTAACTTCGACTGCGTCTACTGTCACAACGAGGGCCTCGGCGACACGCGCGGGCCGATGGAGGCCACCGACGACGAGATGGGCACCGACGAGGTCGTCCGCGTGCTCGAAACGCTCGCCGAGTTCGATGTGGACACGGTGAAGCTCACCGGCGGCGAACCGCTCCTCCGAGAGGACGTCGAGGAAATCGTCCGCCGCGCGCCCGATGAAATGGGCGTCTCGCTCACCACCAACGGCACGTTCCTCCCGGACCGGGCCGAGGGGCTCGCCGACGCGGGCGTCGAACGCGTGAACGTCTCTCAGGACGCCCTCGACCCGGAGGCGTTCGCGGAGATAACGAAGACTGGCGCCTACGAGCAGGTTCTGGAGGGTGTGAAGGCGGCGGTCGACGCGGGGCTCGCGCCCGTGAAGCTGAACATGGTCGTCTTCGAGCACACCGCGGGCTACGTGCCCGAGATGGTCGAGCACGTCGCCGAAAAGGAGGGCCTCCAGCTCCAGCTCATCGAGTACATGCCCGAACTCGTGGGAAAACCCGAGTGGGCTATCGACATCGAACGGGTCCACGGCTGGCTCGAAGAGCAGGCGAACCGCGTCGAGCGCCGCGAGATGCACGACCGGCGGCGCTACTACGTCGGCAACGACGCGGGTTCGGAGGGGATGGTCGAAATCGTCGACCCGGTCGAGAACCCCGACTTCTGCGCGAACTGTGGGCGCGTTCGGGTGACCCACGACGGCCGGCTCACGGGCTGTCTCAACCGGACCGACGACTTCCGCTCGATGGGCGGGCTCACCAAGCCCGAAATCCGGGCGGCGTTCCGCGAGACGGTCGCCGATAGAGTCCCGTATTACGGCGAGTACATGGTCGAGGAGGACGGCGAGTGGGTCGTCAACGACGACTATCTCGACGCGCCGGCGGCCGCGGACGGCGGCACGGGGGCCGAATGAGCGGGCTCGCGGAGCGCACCCGTCTCGCCGACGCCCGCGGGCATCTCCTTTCGGAGCTCGACACGCTCTCCGCCGAAGTAATCCCCCTGCAGGACGCCGTCGGCCGGGTTCTCGCGGACTCCCTCGACGCCGAGCGCGCCGTCCCCCACTACCGGCGCGCCGCGATGGACGGCTACGCCCTCCGGTCCGCCGACACGGTCGGCGCGAGCGAGCGGGCGCCGACGCTCCTTTCGCTCGCCGACGCGGACCCGGATTCGGGCGAGGCCGTCCCCGTCCACACCGGGAGCGCCGTTCCCGAAACTGCGGACGCCGTCGTGCCGGTCGAGGAGACCACTGAGGAACCCGACGGATTGGCGGTGTTCACGGCCGTCGGCGTCGGCGCGAACGTCGCGCCCGTCGGCGAGGACGTCCCGGCCGGCGAACGGCTCTTCGAGGCGGGTCGCCGACTGCGCCCCTCGGACGCGGGGCTGCTCCGCGCGACCGGCGTCGAGACGGTTCCGGTCCGCGAGCGCCCCCGGGTGACGGTCGTCCCGACGGGCGAGGAGCTCGTCGCCGCCGACCCCGCGCCCGGCGAGACAATCGAGACGAACGGGCTCACGGTTGGCGCGCTCGCGGCGTCGTGGGGCGCCCGCGTCGAACGCCGCGAGCCGGTTGCCGACGACCCCGAGGCGCTCCGAGAGGCGCTCCGGGACGCCGCCGCCGAATCCGATTTCGTCGTCACGACGGGGGGGTCCTCCGTCGGCGAGCGCGACCTGGTCCCCGAGACGGTCGCGGAGCTGGGCGGACTCCTCTTTCACGGCGTCG
>JBEQBK010000026.1:0-21547 GCA_041639855.1 Halobacteriaceae archaeon
GCCCTCCACGACGGTTCGATACTCGTCGTCGGCGCCGGCGGGCTGGGTGCGCCCGTCCTCCAGTATCTCGCCGCCGCGGGGGTCGGTACACTCGCCGTCGCCGACGACGACACGGTCGAGCGCTCGAACCTCCAGCGTCAGGTCATCCACGCCGAGAGCGATATCGGCCGCCCGAAGGTCGACTCCGCCCGCGAGTTCGTCGCGGACCTGAACCCCGACGTCGCCTTCGAGGGCCACGAAACGCGGGTCACCCCCGAGAACGCCCGTTCGCTGGTGAGCGACTACGACTTCGTGGTCGACGCCGCGGACAACTTCCCCACGCGATATCTGGTCAACGACGCCTGCGAACTCGAAGGCGTACCGCGAAGCTTCGGCGCGGTCCATCGCTTCGAGGGGCAGGTCGCGACCTTCCTCCCCGAGGGACCCTGTTATCGGTGTGTGTTCCCCGAGGCGCCGCCCGCGGGCGTCGCGCCGGACTGCGCGACGGCTGGCGTTTTGGGGGTTTTGCCGGGGACCATCGGCTGTCTGCAGGCGACCGAAGCGGTGAAACACGCGATGGACGTCGGCGAACAGCTCACGGAGCGAATGTTAGTCTACGACGCGCTGGAACCGGGCTTCGAGGAAGTCACCGTCGCCCGGAACCCCGCGTGTCCGGCCTGCGGCGACGGCGGGATGGACTCCCTGCGGGCGGACACGTACGAGGGGAACTGCCGGGTTTAGAATGGCGGGGCGCTCCTGTGCCGCGTTAAAACGGCGCGGCGCTCCCGTCGGCGTCCTGCCCGTCGACGCTCTCCTCCAGCTCGCCCTCCCAGGCTTCGAGGCCGCCGGCCATACTGGCGATGCTCGCCTCCTCGGGGACGCCTTCGTACGTTTCGAGTGCGCTCGCCGCCTGCCGCGAGGACTTGCCGATGTAGCAGGCGACGACGATGTCCTCTTCCCACTCGATTTCGCCTACCTTCTTGCCGAACTGCGCGGCGGGCACGTTCCGCGAACCCGGGATGTGGCCCTCGCGGTAGCTGCCCGGGTCGCGGATGTCGATGATCTGGGCGCTCTCAACCTTCTCTGCGACGGTTTCCGGGTCGACTTCGCCGGCCATACCTGAGGGGAACGGACGCCGACGGAAAAACCGCGCGCTCGCGGCGCCGAGCGGAACGCTACAGGTGCTGTGCGGCGGCGCCCAACAGCCCGTCGATGATTTCGGGTGTCGTCGGGTGGTAGGCTCTGTCCGGTATCTCGCCCACCGCCAGCCCGTTCTCGAGGATGACCTGCATCGTCTTCGCCATCGTGTCGGCGTCCTTGTGGAGGCCGTGATAGCCCAGAACTTCCCCCGATTCGGCGACGACCAGTCTGGCCATCCCGACCTCGGCGTCCCGAACGGCGAAGACGCCGTCGTCGCTGGCCGCCCGGTCGACGCTGAAGGCGTCGTACCCCGCCTCCTCGGCTTCCCGTTTCGTCATCCCGACGCTCGCGTAGGGGAACTCCGCGGCCGCGGTGAAGGTCACCTGATGCGTGATTGGGTCGTAGTTCTCCAACTCCTCGCCGCGCTCGGCGGCGGCGATGTTCTCGGCCGCCAGATACCCCTCCTCTTTGGCGTGGTGGAGCAGGGTTCGGTCCCCGTTCGCGTCGCCGGCGACGAAGACACGCTCGTCGTCCCTCGCTTGCAGGGTGTCCGCGACCCACTCTCCCTCGGTGTCCACGCCGCGGGCGTCGAGGGCGACCCCCCGAAGGTTGGGGTGTCGGCCGGTGAACATGAACAGCGACTCCGCCTCGACGCTCCGGCGCTCGTCGGGGCACTGCACCTCCATCGCGACGCCGTTCTCGGTGCTCTCGACGCGGCGCTCGCGCGCCTCGGTGAGGATTTCGACGCCGAACTCCTCGCGGTAGCACTCGAGCACTGTTTCACCGATACCTTCGGGAGCCCGGTCCATCGGATGCTCGTCGTGTTCGATGACGGTCAGGTTGACTCCCGCCTCCGCGAGGTAAGGGACGAGTTCCAGACCGACGTAGCCAAAGCCCATCACGACGCCCGAGTCGGGGAGTTCCTCGGCATCGAGCACGTCCGCGCTGGTCCACGGCTCGACGCTCTCCAGGCCGTCCAGGTCCGGGACTGATACGGTGGAGCCGGTGGCGACGACGACGTAGTCAGGTTCGAGCTCGCGTTCGCCGACCTGGAGGATGTTCTCGTCCACGAACCGCGCCGTCCCGTGGTGGAACTCGACCCCATCGCGCTCCCGAAGGGTCTCGACGGCCTCGCGGCGGTGTGCGGCGAAGGACGCGACGTGTTCGTTCTTGCGCGCGACGGTCCGCGCGGTGTCGATTTCGGGGGCGTCGCTCAGGCGGGGGTCCCGACGTGCCCGGTAGCGGTGGCCGGCGGCCGAGAGCACCTCTTTCGAGGGCATACAGCCCTTGAGGATGCAGAGCCCGCCGGGTTCCCCGTCGTCGACGAGCGTCAGCGAATCTATCTCGGGGGCGTCGGCCAACCCTTCGGCGGCGGCGACCCCGGCGCTCCCGTACGCGCCGACGACGACGGCGTGTGTCATACCTGTGGCTGTGCGGGCGGCGAGTTAGTCCTACCGACGAACCCCGACGAACGGGGTTAGTTCAGACGGCGGGCGAACGCCGCGAGCGCGAGAAGCGCGGCGATCGCTGCGGGGGCGCCGAAGCCGGGGACGCCGCCGCTACCGCTGGTGTCGCTGGGACCGACGTTCTGGCCCATCGTCACCGTCCGGTTCGAGAAGTGGTTGATGGCGACGACGACATCCGTGCTGGCCGAACCCTCCGCGGGCGGCACGGCGTAGTAGGCCGACTCCGGCGAGCCGACGTACTGTTCGACGTTCGCGACGCCCGTGGCGGCGCTGTCTGCCTCGACGGGGACCGTGTTCTCGCCGTTGGAGCTGTTGACGTACGCCTCGACGGAGGAGAGCGACCCGACGGCCGCCTCGCTGACGTGCGTGACGACGAGCGTACCGGTGCCGCGAGCACTGCCGAAGGTGAAGTTCGTGCCGTTGGCGGCCTCCTCCGTGCCGTAGTAGTTGACGAAGGTGTTGTAGGACGCGGCGTCGATGACTCGCTCGCCATCCTGCTCCATCACGTGGACCTCGGCGCCGATGATGCCGTCGGAGATGAGGCTCTCCTGTTCGGCCTCGGCGTCGCTCTTCCCGTCGGGGTAGGCCTTGAAGATGAGGTCGGAGTTCGCACCGAGGCGCACCGCGAGGTTGCCGTCCTCGTTCGTTGCGACCTCGCCGCCGGTGCCGACAACCATGAACGTGGCCTCGGCGCCGTTGTCGGCGGTGAGGGTCGCCATCTCCTCACCCTCGACGGTGAGCTCAGTGTTCGAGGAGACGTTCACGATGCCGACCTGGGTGTTCTGTCCCGGCGCGACGCGGAACGTCCCGTGGCCGTTGTCGTGGGCGCGCACGTAGGCCCCGGGGCTGGAGCTCACGTTGAGCGTGGTCGACGCCGACGTTTCGGCCTCGACGGAGAGGCCGGCGGCGTTGATGTTCACGATGGACGTGATTTCGTCGAGGTTGGCCTCGATGAGGCCCTCGTCGACGGCGCTCGACTGGCTCTGCATCCGGAAGGACGAGAACATCTCCGTTCCGCCGACGGTGTACCCCGTGACGGCGTCGTTCGCTACCCCGAACGAAATGTGGGTGCCTGTGGTGGCCTCCCCTCCGGTCTGTGCCGTGGTCGCAGCGGGCACACCGGCGAAGGCGAGGGACACGCAAAGCAGCGCAGCTATGAGTTTTCGCATCAGTCAATTGGACTGACCGCGCGCCGGCGAAAAAGATTGTGATTACCCCTACCGAGAAATCCGGCCACTCTCAGCGTCGAGTACCCGCTCTACCTCCGCGGGCGTCACCGCGGCGACGTCCCCCGGAATCGTCCGCTTGAGCGACGCCGTCGCCGCGCCGTAGGCGAGCGCCGCGGGCACGCCGTCACCCCGGAGCCGGCGCGCCAGGAAGCCCCCGACGAAGGCGTCGCCCGTGCCGATGGGGTCGTGGGTGTCGGCGGGGTAGGCTTCCTGTCTGTGCGTTTCCCCGTCGTGCCACGCCAGCGCGCCTTCCTCGCCGAGCGTGAGAATCACCGTCTCGAAGTCCCAGTCCGCCGCCAGCGAGGCGGCCACGTCGGCGGGCTCGCCCCCGTAGCCGAGGACGCGTTCGGCGTCCCGTCGGGCCGTGACGAGGGTGTCAACGTCGGGGAGCAGGCGCTCGATGGTCGTCCGGGCGTCGGCAGGGGCCCACAGTTTGGAGCGATAGTTCACGTCGAAGACGGTTTTCGTATCGTTCTCCCGGGCGTGTTCCAGGAGCACCCGGGAGGTTTCCGCCAAGGTTTCGGAGAGCGCCGGCGTGATGCCGGAGGTGTAGAACGCCTCGGCGTCCGCTATTTTTCCGGTTGGCAGCTCGCCGGGCGTGGCCGTCGTCACCGCCGCCCCCGAGCGGTCGTAGACGACGTTCGTTCCCCGGGGCTCGCCGGCCTGTTCGAGGTAGTACGTTCCCTGTCGCCCCTCGTCGGTCCAGACGGGGTCGACGTCGATGCCGTGCTGGCTCAGTTCCGCACGGACCTTCCGTCCCAACGGGTTGTCCGGGAGCTTGGAAGTCCACGTCGCCTCGACGCCCAGCCGGCCGGCGTTGATGGCCACGTTGCTCTCGGCGCCCGCCGCGCGGAACTCCAGCTCCGAAGCGCGCTCGATGCGCTCGTTGCCCGCCGGCGAGAGCCGGAGCATCGTCTCGCCGAAGGTGACGAGTTCGCTCATACGCTCATGTGAACGATGACCGGCATAACTCGCCCGGTCCGCTACTCGACGGCGGCGTGTCGCGTTCCTCGGCGGCTTCCGCCCGCTCACGTCGCGTCCTCGTCCTGCTCGGACCGTTCGCGGACGGACGCGGGCGATTTAACCGTCGTCTCGACCAGCGCCTCCAGCCCCCGACGGAGCCGTTCACTGACGGCCTGATCGGAGATGTCGAGCTGCTCGGCGAGCCCTTCGAGCGTCACTTGGCGTGGGATGTCGAAGTACCCCTCGTCGTAGGCTCGCTCGACGAGTTCGCGCTGGGACTCGGTCATCAGCGACCCCGTGGACGGTGCTCCCCCGTCGTGATAGAGCCGCTCGACGCGCACGTCGACACCCGCGTCGCGGCAGGTCGAGTGAAACGCGGAGAGGCTCTCCGAGTCGGGAAACCGCAGGCGGACCTCCCAGCTGTCCGCGTCCCCGTTCCCCCGCAGGAGGACCGCGTCGCAGCTGAGTAGCGCCTCGAGGAACGGCTTGTCTACCGCGTCCCAACTGGTCCGATACAGCGTCCGGCCGTCGAGTTCGTCCACGACCTCACCCGAGAGGTCGCTTTCCCGGTCGAGGACCCGCTCGAAGCGCTCCCGCTCGTCGTTCGTCAGCCAGAAGTACGGAATCGCCGTGGTCCCGACCGGGACCATCCGGTCCAATTCGATTTCGATTCCCGGGACGCGCTGTAGCGTCTCGCCCAAGAGGAACTGCGACGCCGGAATCTCGTAGTCAACGATGATGCTCATGGATACTGACCAGCCCCGTTCGCGCGCCCGACCCGATTGACACCGGGTCGCACGCCGTGAATCGGCGGTCGCGTGTTCGGTATCAAGGTTGTTTATGTATCGGGTGGCGGCTGAAATACGTCTTCGGGCCGGGTGCCCGCGGTGTCCGTTCCTGGGGCTCGGACGGTGCGTTCCGTCCCGCCGGTACGGGTGGCTGTCGACGACCGCTACTCCGGCTTCCGTATCCCGTGGCCCGGGTAGTCCCGCTCGAAGCGCTCCGCGAGTTCGTCCTTGCCCAACTCGACGACCACGGGCCGGCCGTGCGGGCAGGCGTAGGGGTTCTCGCAGGCGTCGAGCGCCGCTAGGAGGTCGAGCACGGACCCCTCGGTCAGGGAGGTGTTCCCCGTCACCGCGGGCGCGCAGGCCAAATCGGCGAGCAGTTCGTCGGCGGCGTCGGTCGTGTCGGGCGCGTCGCCCGCGAGCACGTCGGCCAGCGCGTCCCGAACCGCTTCGGGCGAGAGGGTGTCCGCGAACACCGCGGGGACGGCGCCCACGACCGCGGTTCCGTCCTTCAGCTTCGCTTCGAAGCCCAGTTTCTCCAACTCGGGCAGCGCGTCCTCGAAGACGCCCACCTCGCCCGCGGTGAGGTCGAGTTCGACGGGTACCATCAGGGACTGGGACCCCCCATCGAGGCGCTCGCGCAGGCGCTCGTAGTGGACTCGTTCGTCGGCCGCGTGCTGGTCCACCAGCACGAGTCCGTCGTCGGTCTCGGCGACCACGTACGTCTCGTCGAACTGGCCCAGTATCCGCATCGACGGCAGCGAACCGAACGCGGGCTCCTCATCCTCGGTGCCGGGCAGCCGGGCGTTCTCACCCGATTCGCGGAACTTGCGCACCGACTCGGGGTCGGCGGGCGTGTCCGCTTTCGAGTCGGGTTCGTCACCGGTCCGCCCAGAGCGGTCCGGCCCGTCGGCGGCTTCGGGGATGGTCCGTTCGTCCGCCGTCCGATTTGTCCCTCCAGCCCTCCCAGTGTGTGCCGAGCCGGTCTCGCGTCCCGCGTCCGACGCGGTCACCGTGTCCGCTTCTCTCGGCGTGTTCTCCCCATCGAAACCACCGTTTCGCGTCCGCTCCGCCCCCTCCCTCGACTCGGCTGTGTTGCCCGGCTCGCTCCCGGTTTCAGGTCCGGCCGCACCTGCCGATTCGTTCGCGTCCCCGTCGGCGGGCTCGGGCGAAATCGTCGCATCTTCGGGCGCGCTGGCGCCGCGCGGCGCGCGCGTCCGGACGAGCCCCCCCTCGATGAGCGCCTCCCGAACTGCCCCTTCGACGGCTTCTTTCACGCGCTCCTCATCGTCGTATCGGACCTCCTGTTTCCGGGGGTGGACGTTGATGTCTACGGTTTCGGGGTCGATGTCGAGGAACAGCGCGCTGAACGGGAACCGGTCGGGCGCGAGCTGGCCGCCGTACGCCTCGACGATGGCCTCCCGCGCCGCGGCGTCGGAAACGGCCCGTCCGTTGACGAAGACGGCGAGGTACTCTCTGCTGCTCCGGGTGGTTTCGGGGTGGCTCACGTAGCCCGAAACACCGATTTCGCCCGCGGACTCGATTTCGACCATCGATTCCGCCACTTCGCGGCCGTACACGGCCAGAAGCGCTTCCCGGAGGTTTCCCCGGCCGGTCGTGGCGAACGTCTCGGTGCCGTCGTGAGTGAGCGAAACGGCCACGTCCGGGTTAGCGAGCGCGTAGCGGCTCACCACCCGGTTGACGTGCCCGAACTCCGTGGCTCTGGAACCGAGGTACTTCCGGCGTGCGGGGGTGTTGCCGAACAGTTCGGTGACTTCGACCGTCGTCCCGGTTCCCCGGCCCGCGGGCCCGACGGACTCGGTCTCGCCGAACCTGTATTCGAGTTCGACCGCGGGCTCGCCCTCGGTTTTGCTCGTGATGGTTGTCGCCGAGACGGCGCCGATGGTGTGGAGGGCCTCGCCCCTGAAGCCGAGGGTTCCGACCGACCGGAGGTCCTCGGCGTCGTCGAGTTTCGAAGTTGTGTGTTCTCTAACTGCTGCGCGCGCGTCGGCTTCGTTCATCCCCCGGCCGTCGTCCGCGACGGTGACGCCTTCTGTTCCCCCCTCCGAAACCGAAACGTCGATGCGCGACGCCCCGGCGTCGAGGCTGTTCTCGACCAGCTCCTTGACGACGCTGGCGGGCCGCTCGACCACCTCGCCCGCGGCGATGCGCGCGACGGTCTCCGCGGAGAGGGGGGTGATGTCCGTGTCGCTCATGAGTGGCTCTCGCCCCCCGACGGCCAAAAAGGTCCGCTTAGTTCACGCCGCCCACACCGCTCGAGGCGTCGGGCAGGTCGTACTCCTTAACCTCGATGTCCAACTCCTCCAGCGCGGCCTTCAGGTGTTCGTCCTTCGCGTAGTCGGCGCCGTCCTCCTCACGCAGGCGCTGGGCCGTCGCGTACACCTCGGCCTTCCGGTCGTCGGGGAACTCGTACTTATCGGCGGTGAGTTCGATGATGAGGCCGTTGTGGTCGCTCGTATAGAGGGAATGGAAGACGCCGCGGTCGAAGACGTTGTAGCCTTTCCCCGCGTCGTCGAGGGCCTCCATGACCTCCTCGTAGCGCTCGGGGTCGATGCTGAAACAGAGGTGGTGGACGGCGCCCGTTCCCCCTCTGAGTTGCCCCTGATTCGAGGGCCTATCGCCGACGAACACCGTCAGAATCCGGCCGTCGCCGGTGTCGAAGAACAGGTGCGTCTGGGAGGGGTCGTCGAGGTTGGGCTGGCGCATGACCAGCGGCATCCCCAGCAGGTCGCGGTAGAAGTCGAGGGTGTCCTCGGCGTTCGACCCCCAGATGGTGATGTGGTCGGTGCCGGTCGTGTGGAACGGGCTGTCGGGCTTCTCGTGGGTCGTCGGGATGGATTCGTCTGCCATACCGGCCCCTTCGTTCCCCGTGCGGATAAGAACGAGCGAACACGCGGGCTATCAGGTGACACCGATGTCGCCCGCCCTCTTTGTCACGGACGATAGGTGAATAAATGACCTTAATGTGGGTATATTAGTAAACACATAGAAAATTAAGGCCGAAAGAGGTGGAAAAACACGGTATGTTAACGGACAGGTTTATGAACCTCTACCGCCGTCACTCGTGTGTGATGATGCGACCGTTTGGAAGGGGCAACGCGATATCAACGGACGATTGTAACGGTATTGGCCCGATTAGTGTTCTGAACGGAGGTGAATCCGCGGAATGGGTCTAATCCGGATGACCAAGTACCGGACGCTGGTGCTCGCGACCGCGTCGTTCAACTTCTCCTTTCTGATATGGTTCTCCTTCGCGCCCTTCACGGGGCCGATGGCCGAGGAGTTCGGCCTCTCGCTCGCGGAAATCGGGGTGCTCGCCAGCGCGAACATCTGGCTCGCACCGTTCGGCCGGATGCTCACCGGCTGGCTCTCCGATAAGTTCGGCGCGCCCGCGGTGTTCGCTATCGTGTTGGGCTACGTCGGCGTCTTCTCTATCGCGTCGGCGTTCGCGGAGTCCTACGGCGTCTTCTTCGTCACCCGCCTCATCGTCGCCACCGCCGGCATCACCTTCGTCATCGGCATCCAACACGTCGCCGAGTGGTGGGAGGAGGAGAACCTCGGGCTCGCCGAAGGGGTTTACGCCGGCATCGGGAACGCGGGCGCGGCGGGCGGCGCGCTCATCCTTCCCCGCGTCTTCGGCACCGACTGGAGCGGTCCGCTGTTCTCGACGAATTGGCGCGCGGCGTTCTTCTACACGGGCATCGTCTCCATCCTGCTCGCCATCACGTACTACACGCTCGGGGAGGCGGCCAAAAGCGACGAGAAACGCCAGGCGACCGCCGACAGCGCGAGCCTGAAGGACTGGGTGTACACCGCCACCCGCTACGGGACGGTCGTGCTCGCGCTGGCCTACGTGATGACCTTCGGCCTCGAACTCTCGATGAACGGCTGGCTCGCCACCTACTACCGCGAGGCGTTCAACACGAACAACCTCGTGTTGGCGAGCACGTTCGCCGCGACGTTCTCCGTCGCGGCCGGCCTGCTCCGGCCCATCGGCGGCTACGTCAGTGACCTGCTCGCGCGCAAGGAGATGGACATCCTCCCGGTGTTCCAGGGCCACTACCGCGAACAGTGGACGTTCCTCGCGCTCTGTTTCGTCGTCGTGACGATGTTCATCATGACGCTCGCCGGGCTCTCCGGGCAGATCATGCTGGCCGTCGCGGCCGGCTTCCTCGTCGGCACCGGCTGTGCGTTCGCCGAGGGCGCCATCTTCGCGCAGGTGCCCGCGATGTTCCCGAACAGTTCGGGCGCGGTCGCGGGCGTCGTCGGCGGCGTCGGCACCGTGGGCGGCATCGTCTACCCGCTCGTCTACTCGGCGACGGTGCTGCCGAACCTCCATCTGGGATACTCCATCGTCGGCGCGTCGATGATTCCCATCGTCTTGCTGGCCGCGTGGGTGTTCCGCCCCGAAATCGCGGAGGTCGCCAACACTGCGGGCTTCGTGAGCGCGCCCGAGGGACACATGGCCGACAAGGAAATCGCGCCGGTCGACGACGACTGAGCTACTCCAGCTCTTCTTGCCACTGCTGTACTTTCGCCATCAACTCCACTGGGGGCACTTCGTTGACGTCGAGGTCCGCCAACTCGTCGAGTACCGATTCGGCGGCGGGGTCTAACTCGTCACCGCCGTCGGCGCTCGCGTCCGCGAACTCCCCGCTCCCCAGCTCGAAGACGGCCTGTTCCGTCTTTCCCCCACTCGACCCGCGGGCCTCGATGGCCTTCTCCGCGCGCAGGCGTTCGAGCACCTCGTCCGCGCGGTCCACGACCGGTTCGGGGACCCCTGCCAGGTCAGCGACGTGCACCCCATACGAACGGTCGGTTGCGCCGTCCTCGACAGTACGAAGGAATGTCACGTCATCGCCGCGCTCGTCCACGGCGACGTGGACGTTCGCGACCCTGGGGAGGTGGTCCGCGAGCGACGTGAGTTCGTGGTAGTGAGTCGCAAAGAGCGTCTCCGCGCGCACCTCGTTGTGGAGGTACTCCGTGGCGGCCCACGCGATACTGATGCCGTCGTAGGTCGCCGTACCCCGGCCGACCTCGTCCAGAATCACCAGCGAGTCCTCGGTGGCGGAGTGGAGGATGTTCGAGAGCTCGGCCATCTCCACCATGAACGTCGAGCGGCCCTGCGCCAGCTCGTCGAGGGCGCCAACACGGGTGTAGATGCCGTCCACGAGCCCCACGCTCGCCGAATCCGCGGGGACGAAGCTCCCGATTTGGGCCAGGAGGACGATGAGCGCGGTCTGGCGCATGTACGTCGACTTCCCGCTCATGTTCGGCCCCGTCACCACCAGAAAGCCGCGCTCGTCGTCGAAGCGCACGTCGTTGGGGACGAACTCGACGGTCTGCTCCACCACGGGGTGGCGCCCCGCGCGGATATCGAGACCATCGCCCCGGTGGAGGTCGGGGCGGACCCAGCGGTTCTCGACGGCGTGGGCGGCCAGCGAGCAGAAGGTGTCGAGCTCCGCGAGCGCGCTTCCGGCCTCCCGGAGAAGGGGAGCAGCGTCCGCCACGCTCTCTCTGAGTTCGGCGAACAGTTCTCTTTCCAGTTCGCTTCGCTCCTCCTCGGCGCGCAGGATTTCGCGCTCCTTCGCTTCGAGCTTCTCGGTGACGAAGCGCCGGGAGTTCTTCAGCGTCTTTACCTCCCGGTACTCCGCGGGCGCCTGCTCGGCCTCGCTCTTGCCGATTTGGATGTAGTACCCATCAGTTTTGTTCCGGTCCACCTGGAGGTGTGTGACCCCCAGTCGCTCCTTCTCGCGGGCGGCCAGCCCGTCGAGCCACTCCTTCAGCTCCTCGTGGCGCGCGATGAGTTCGTCGAGCTCCTCGTCGTACCCCTCCCGGAAGAGCCCCCCCGTGGTGGTCGAGGAGGGTGGGTCCGAAACGAGCGCATCGTCGATCTCCGCCTCGATTGCGGCCACCCGTTCGGTATCGAGAGAGGCGAGCAGCTCGGCGATAGGGGAGCCGGCGAGGGCGGGCGCCGCGGCGACCGTCTCCGACAGTTCGGGGAACAGCGCGAGCGTCTCCCTGACCCGCTGGAGGTCCGTCGCGTCGGCGCTTCCGTGGACCGCTCGCGAGGCGAGGCGTTCGAGGTCGTAGGCGCTATCCAGGGTTTCCCTGATGCCCTCCCGTCCGAGCGCGGCGTCCGCGAGCGCCGCGACGGAATCGGCGCGGCGTTCGAGCTCCCCGAGGTCGCGCCGGGGCCGGCAGAGCCACTCGCGGAGCAGGCGCCCCCCCGCCGCCGTCTCGGTGTGGTCGACGGTGTCGAAGAGCGTCGCGCCGCCCTCGCCCATCGCCTCCACGAGTTCGAGGTTGCGCTGGGTGGTCGCGTCGAGCGCGACGGCGTCGTCCGTGCGGTAGGGCCGGACTCGGGAGAAGGCGCCCAACGCACCGCCGGTTTCGGCGACGTAGTCGAGGGCAGCACCCGCCGCGCGCACCGCCTCCGCCGAGAGGTCGAGCGTGTCGGCGACGTGCCCGGAGAACTGTTCTTTCAGGGTGTGGCTCGCCCGCCCCGGCGCGAACGCCGCGGCGTCGTGGAGGGTGAGCGTCGCGCCCGCTCGCTCCTCCGCGCGCCGGGCGAACTCGCCCTCCCGGAGGTCGGGCCCCGGAAGCACTTCCGCGGGGTCGAAGCGGTAGAGCTCCGCGAGCGCCGCCTCGGTGTCCGCGACGTCGGTGACGTGGAAGCGACCGGTCGTCACGTCCGCCAGCGCGATGCCGACGCGCTCGCCGTCCACGACGGTCGCCAGGTACTGCGCCTCGGCGTCGGTCGTCTCCAGCAGCGTCCCGGGCGTCACGACGCGCGTGATGCGGCGCTCGTGGCCGTCCTCGACCTCGTGTTGGTCGGCGACCGCAACCCGGTAGCCGCGCTCGACCAGCTGGCGGAGATAGGGCGTCAACTCCCCTACCGGGACGCCGGCCATCGGGTAGTTCGAGCCGTGACTCGACTTCTGGGAGACCTTCAGGTCCAGCTCTGCGGCGACGAGTTCGGCGCCCTCGTCGAAGAACTCGTAGAAGTCCCCGACCTGCATCGCCACGAGGTCCGCGTCGGTCTCCCGGGCGAGCGCGAGGTACTCCTCGACTATCGACTGACCGCTCACGGGGACCGCCTCATTACCGCTCCCTACGCGTCGAGGGGTAAACACCCTGCGGGATGGGTATAATCACAACAATCATTATATACTGGCTCGCCTTAGCGCGAGCTATGGTACGAGATACCAAATCGAAGACGGGCATCAGGCGCCGATCCTATCTCCGCGCCGCCGGTCTGGGTGCGACGGTGGGGCTCGCGGGCTGTCTCGGCGGTATCGGTGGCGGCGGAAGCGGCGGGACGCCCGGCTCGCAGGTCGAAGACGAGAGCGACCCGGCGGCCTCCTACGAGGGCGTCGAGCTCAACTTCGCGACGAGTTCGAACTACATCGACGCGTGGAACGACCTCGCCTCGCAGTTCTCCGAGCAGACGGGCATCGAGGTAAACGTCACCTCCTACGCCCAGAGCGAGATGCTCACCCAACTGCTCAACCAGTTCCGGGCACAGGAGGCCTCCTTCGACGCGTTCATCAGCGACGTCATCTGGACCGGCTCCTTCATGCAGCCGGGCTTCGCGGAGGACCTCGGACCGTACTTCGATTCGGCGCTCGGGGACGACAGCTACGACTACGACGACCACCTCGACGTCTACGCCGAGAACTACGGTCGGTGGGAAGGCACCCGCTACGGGCTGCCGTGGTACGGCGACGTGATGAAGCTCTCCGTGCGCAAGGACGTCTTGGAGGACCACGCCGACGCCTACGAACAGGAGCACGGCGAGTCCATCATGCCGGAGATGTTCGGCGGCTACGAGAGCTACGAGAAGTTCAACCGGGTCGCGGAGTTCATGCACGGCCAGGGCTGGGACATGGGCCTGGAGGGCCAGCGCGGCTGGAACATCGTCTACTACTACCCGAACCGCTTCGCCGCGGAGACGGGCGAGCCCTCGATGCTCGACGACGACGGTAACTCCCGGCTGGACATGGAGGGCGCGACGACGGCGCTCCAACACTACATGGACCAGGTCGAGTGGGCGCGCAACCCGCTCTCGACGGGCTACACCCAGAGCCGCGACCAGTTCCTCGACGGCAACACCTGGGCCGTCGAACAGTGGGGGACGGCGACCTCGAAGTTCATCGACGAGTGGGGCTGGGAGGAGGGCGTCCGCGTCTCGCTCACCCCGGGCGGCTACCCCAACCTCGGCGGCTGGGGCGTCCTGTTGAACACCTACTCCAACCAGGAGAAGAAGGACGCCGCCTTCCTCTTCGCGCAGTGGGCCACCTCCAAGGAGATGGACAAGTACTCCTTCACCGAACACGGCGTCACGCCGACGCGGCGCTCCTCGTTCACCGACGAAATCAAAGCGAACAACCCGCAGGCGCGCTACCAGGACCCCGAGGAGAACCCCGGCATCGAACAGCTCTCCCTGCGCCCGCGGACCCCGAGCTACCAGGAACTGGGCGACACGATGCAGGTCCAGATCAGCGAGGCGCTCTCCGGCGGGTCGAGCGCGGAGGAGACGATGGCGAACATCCACGAGGAGTGGCAGTCCATCGTGAGCGACAACTAACGGATGAATGTCCTCGATTCGGCGACGGAAGCCTCGCTCCGCGAGCGCCTCGACGACGACCGGACAATAGCGTGGCTGTTCGTCGCGCCCGCGGTCCTCCTGTTGGTGCTCGTTGCCATCTACCCGTTCCTGATGATGATTTACAACAGCTTCTTCGACTTCTCTCAGGCCGGGCAGATGGAGGGGTTCGTCGCCCTCGAAAACTACGCCCGGGTGCTGACGGACTCCCGCTTCACCGGCGGCGCGCTGTTCACCGTCATCTTCGTGGTCGTCGTCGTCGCTATCGAGTTCCTGCTCGGGCTCGGGATGTCCCTGCTCATCTACAGCAAGTACGTGAAACACCGCCAGCTGTGGGTGGTGCTCAGCCTCCCGCCGATGATGCTCAGTCCCGTCGTCACGGGGCTGACCTGGCGGATGTTGCTCACACCCGAGTACGGGATGGTGAATCACCTGTTGGGTATCGAGGTCGCGTGGCTCGCCTCGCGGCCGTGGTCGGCGGTCGCCATCATCATCTCGGACGTGTGGATGTGGACGCCGCTGTTCATCCTCGTGTTCACCGCGACGATACAGGCGATTCCGAACGTCTACTACGAGGCCGCGAAGGTCGACGGGATGAGCAAGTGGCAGCAGTTCAAGTGGGTCACGCTCCCCCAGATGCGGACGGCCATCGCTATTGTCCTCCTGTTGCGGGTGGTGCGGGCGTTCAAGGTCTTCCCGAAGATTCAGGTGCTCACCCTCGGCGGTCCCGGCTCCTACACCGAGTCCATCGCCATGGTGACGTACAACTACGGCTTCCGCTTCTTCGATTTGGGGCGGGCGAACGCCGCGGGCGTCCTCTACTGGCTGTTGATGTTCGGGGCGGCCTACCTCATCTTCAAGTCGGTCGCGGAGGAGCTCATCTCACCCGACGGGGGTGAGAACTCGTGAGCACCCTCGACAAGCCGTTCAACTACTCCCGGTGGGCGACCCGCGGCGCGCTCGGCGTCGTGCTCGCCCTGTGGATGGTCTGGATATGGGGTCCCATCGTCTGGGACTTCTTCATCGGGTTCTCCGTGGACCCACAGACCGCGCCGCCGACGCTCCTCCCCGAGGAGTTCACCTTCGAGCACTACCGCAACGTGATATTCGAGGAGGGGATGCCCACCTACATCCGCAACAGCATCATCGTCACCGCCGTCTCGACCTCGATTTCGGTGGCGGTGGGCGCCCTCGCCGCGTACGCGCTGACGCGCTACGACCCCGGCGACGGGCAGGTGAGCTTCTTCATCCTCAGCATGCGCTTCCTCCCGCCGATTGCGGTCGCCATCCCCATCTACATGATGTTCGTCGGCATCGGCTGGATCAACACCTGGCGCGTGCTCATCATCGCCTACCTCCCCATCGGGATTCCCATCTCGACGTGGATCATGCTCATCTTCTTCCAGCGCATCCCCGGGGAGTTGGAGGAAGCCAGCAGAGTCGACGGCTGGTCCAGAATCCAGACGTGGCGCCGCGTCGTGTTGCCGCTGGCGGCGCCCGGCATTTCGAGCGCCGCGATTCTGACGGCCATCCTGATGTGGAACGAGTACGTGCTCGCGCTCGTTCTCACGACCACCCAGCAGGCACAGACCATCCCCATCTACCTCGCGGGCTTCGTCACGACGCGTGGCATCCTGTGGGGCCGGATGGGCGCAGCGACGATGATAGCCATAACACCAATCGTGATTCTGGCGTTCCTCGCACAGGAGCGACTGGTCGCCGGGTTCACCCTCGAATGACATGGTAGAAACACAACTCAACGATTTGCGCAAGGAGTACGGAGACGTGGTGGCGGCGGACGACGTATCGCTGACCCTCCACGACGGCGAGTTCATCGTCCTGCTCGGTCCCTCGGGCTGCGGGAAGAGCACGACGCTCCGGATGATCGCCGGCCTCGAAGAACCGACGAGCGGTACGATCACCGTCGACGGCGAGGACGTGACCGACATGGGTCCGAACCGCCGGGACTTCGCGATGGTGTTCCAGAGCGTCGCGCTCTACCCGCACATGAGCGTCCGGAACAACATCTCCTCGCCGCTGCGGGCGGACGGCATGGACAGCGACGCCATCGCCGACCGCGTCGAGCGCACCGCCGGCATGCTGGACATCTCGGAGCTGCTCGACCGGAAACCGACGGAGCTCTCCGGCGGCCAACAACAGCGCGTCGCCATCGGCCGCGCGCTGGTCCGCGAGCCGCGGGCCTTCCTCCTGGACGAGCCGTTCTCGAAGCTCGACCAGAAGCTGCGCGTCCAGCTCCAGAAGGAGCTCAAGCGCCTCCAGGAGCAGACCGGCGTCCCGACGGTGTTCGTCACGCACGACCAGGAGGAGGCGATGGTGCTCGCCGACCGCATCGCGGTGATGAACGAGGGCGAGCTCCAGCAGGTCGCCACCCCCGAGACGCTGTATCGCTTCCCGACCAACGAGTTCGTCGCGGACTTCGTCGGCAACCCGACGATGAACTTCTTCTCGGTGGCGATCGAGGGCGACACCGCCGAGGTGGGGGGCGTGACCTACGACTTCCCGCCGAGCGATGTCGAGCTCTCCGACGTCCGCCGGCTCGCGGCGCGCCCGGAGGACATCATTCCCGTGCCCGCCGACGAGGGTGAGGGCATCGAGGCCACCGTCGAGCTCGTGGAGATGCGTGGCTCGACGACCTACCTCATCGTGGACCGCGACGGCGAGGAGCTTACCATCCTCCAACCGGACGACCAGCGCTTCGAGGAGGGCGATAGGGTCGCGTTGACCTTCGACTTCGAGCACGTCTCGCTGTTCGACGGCGACGGGGATCTGGTCCGACATATTGACCCCGACGCAGTCGTTCCGGGGGCGGAGTAAAAAAGGCGAAGCTGCGGACTTCCGTGCCGCGTTATTTGCGGCCGTTCGCGTTCTTCGAGGGTCGCACGTCCTCGGCGCCCGTGCCGCGGTTGTTCAGGCCGCGGTTGGCCTTGCCCGCGGCGGTCAGCCCGCGCAGCGCGCGGTTGTCGTGAGAGTCGTCGCAGATCCAGTTGAGGTCGTCGTCGTTCTCGATGGCCGGGTGCTCCGGGTCCACGAGAATCACCTCGAACCACTTCTGCGAGCCGTCCTCACCGACCCAATGGGAGTTCAGCACGCGGAGGTTCGGGTACTTGCGGGTGACGCGCTCCTGGGCGATGCGCTGGATGTTCTTCACGCGGCCGATGCGGTTGACGCCCTGTCGCTTGGAGCGCCGACCGGCCTTGAAGCGCTGTTTGCGCGCCGTGCCCTTGCGGACGCTGGCGCGCACCACGACGATACCCTGCTTGGCCTTGTAACCCTGCTCGCGGGCCTTGTCCAGCCGGGTCGGGTGTTCGATGCGCTCGATGGCGCCTTCCTCGCGCCAGTCCTGCTTTCGTTGCCACTGGAGTTCGGCGAGCTTGCCGTCCTCCGGGTTCCGCCACGCTTCCTTGATATGGGAGTAGAAGCTCTTTGCCATGGGTTGTCCGCGGGCGCTTGCGGTTCAACCGTCTTCGCGGCCGACGCCGCTCCGTCGGGACGCGACGCGTCCCGCAGGTCACATTCCGTCCCGATTCCTCGGGTGCCCGTCGGTGCCCGCGTCCGACGAGTTGGTGGAAACAGTGCGAGCGCCGGATTAAGGCCTTCGGAACGCCCCCACCTTTATCAGCTCCCTCGCGGGACACCCGAACATGGAGTTCGAACTCACACACCGACCCTCCTACGCACACCTAGTCGTCTCCCTCGCGGCCGGCGAGACCGTGCAGGCCGAGCCGGGCGCGATGGTGAGCCACGACCCCGCCGTCTCGATTGCGACCACCTCCAGCGGCGACGGGATTCTGGACTCGGCGCGCTCGATGCTCGGCGGCGAGTCGGCGTTCGTCAACGAGTTCACCGCCGAGGGCGAACCGGGCCGGCTCACGCTCGCACCCCCGACGCCGGGCGACGTGCGCCACTACGAGCTCGCCGGCGAGACGCTGTACGCCGTCGACGGCGCCTTCCTCGCCTCCGACACCGACATCGACATCAGCGCGGAGTTCGGCGGGCTCAAATCCGTGCTCGCCGGCGCGAGCGTGACGCCGCTCGCGCTCTCCGGGACGGGGAGCGTCTTCCTGGAGGCGTTCGGCGGCATCGAGACGGTCGAACTCGGCCCCGGGGAGTCCTACGTCGTGGACAACGAGCACGTCGTCGCCTGGGAGGAAGCGGTCTCCTTCGACGCGCGCCGGGTGGGGGACCTCAAATCGACGTTCCTCAGCGGCGAAGGGTTGGTGATGGAGTTCACCGGCCCCGGCACGGTCTGGTACCAGACCCGCGGGCTCGATACGTTCACCGAGGCCATCGTCGAGGCGATGCCCGGGACGCCGAACGACGACGACGGGGGTGTGAGCTTCGACGTCTGACTCGCCCCCGGTTCAGTACGCCTCGATGCCCGAGAAGTCGTTCTCGGCGACTGCCGCGGCCGCCGCGTCGGTGTCCGAATCGGGCATCTCCGCGGGGTACTTCCGTTCGAAGTAGCTCACGATGTTGCGCACGTCCCGCTCCAGGAACTCGCGGGCGTTCTCGTGGTCTGTCGGCACCGCCTGGGGCCAGTCGAAGAGCGTGATGCCGTCCTCGTCGATGAAGATGTTGTACTCGCTGATGTCCGCGTGGACGTACCCCTCCTCGTAGGCGAGCGCGAGCTCGTCGAGAATCAGGTCCAGAACGCCCACCACCTGGGCGCTCTCCAGGCCCGCCCGCGAGAGCTCGGCGCCCTCCATGCGCTCCATCACGATGGCGTGGCGGTTCTGGTCGACCGGGCGGGGAACTCTCACATCCGGGTAGAGGGTTTCGAGCGCGTCGTACTCCCGCTCCGCGGCTTTCCGCGCGGTGTAGAGCCACGAGACGTGCTCGTTGTCGCTGGTGTAGTCCCGCTCCTTCATCACCTCCCGGAAGTTGGTGTACCCCTCGCGGTGGAACTTCAGCGCCAGCGGCCGGTAGGACTGGACCTCGTAGACGTCGCTCTCCTTGCCCACACCCAAGGGAGCGCCGAACCCCTCTACCGTTTCGCGCTCGGCGAACGTCCGCAGGGCGAGCGCGTCATACCCCTCGAAGGTGAGCCGATACCCCTCGTACTGGATGGTCTTTCGCTCCACCAAATCGCGGTCCATCGTCCGATCTAACCTGTATTCGGCCTCCTCCGGCGAGAGGTCCGAGAACTCCGCGAGCTTCCCCTGTTTGACCCACTCGGAGAAACGCATCCCCTGCTCGAGGCCCGAGAGCAGATAGAAGTCCTCGGGCTCGAGTTCGGCCACGGTGCTGGCCACGCTGCGTACCATTTTCCGACTCTTGGCCCGGCGCGGGTAAAAGCCCCGCGGGGCGTACGATAAATCCTATACGACGATACAAAATGGTGGGTCCACTCAGAACGTGGCCCGTTCGAGCGTCCGCCGCACCAACCCCGGGCGGTCCGACTCATGGGGGTAGACAACGATAGTCGTGCAGCCGAAGCTCGCGGGGCGGTCCTCGAGGGCGCTCCGGAGCCGAGCGTCGGCGCCGCGGCGGACTACCACGTCGGGAACTTCCACCCCGCTTCCGGCGTCCATGGGCTCGTCGCTCACCGGCACGGAGAGCATCGCCGAGAGCTCCGAGGTGTAGTCGTCCCGCTCGGGACGCTCCGTTTTCGCCGCGGGGTAGCGAAGGGAGATCCGGCCGTCGTTCGCCGCCGCGATGGCCTCCGCGGCGTTCACCGCCGCCGGCGGGTACGGGCCGCTGTCGCCGACGAGGGCGACGTGTTCGGGCCCGTCGTAGCCCAGGTTGTCCACGAGGAACACGTCACACGGCGCGTGCCGGACGACCCAGTCGATGGGGTCGCCGAACAGTCGGGACCGGAGGCGCAGCGGCTCGTGTTCGGCCACGATGGCGTCCACGCCGCGATGGGACGCGAAGTTCACGATGGCGTGTTTCGTGTCGTGGCTCACGATCTCGTCGGCCTCGATTTCGACGCCCAACTCGTCGGCGGGCTCGCCGACGCGCGTCTCGAAAGACACGTCGGCGGACGACTGGACGGTCACGTCGTCGGTGAGCGGGGCCTGGTCTGGCACTTCCTCGAAGCGGACGGCGACGACGCGGCCGCCTTGGCGCACCTGGTCGGCCGCGATGGCTATCAGCGAGCGCTCGCGCTCCTCGTCGAGGTTCTTCGTGAGCGCGACGAGCACCTCGCGCGCCTCGTCGCTCCGCGCGGCCTCGGTCTCCGTGAGCGCCGTCTTCCCGACCCGCTGTCGGACCGCGTCGGTGGCGGCGCCTTCGCGGCTGACCCGCGGTCGGACGTAGAGGGCGTACCAGACGACGCTAGCCACGGTGATGACGGCTGCCCCGACGAGCGGGACGAAGCCCATCTGGGTCAGCAGGCCAAGGCTACTCACCGCGCCGAAGACCTGTATCCAGGGGTACAGCGGCGAGGTGAACTCCGGCTCGTACTCGGTGTTCCCCTCGCGGAACGCGATGACGGCGACGTTGATCAGCGCGAACACCATAATCTGGAACGCGCTCGCGAGCTTGGCGATTTCGAGGATCGGCACGAACGCGATCAGCGCCAGCAACACCGCGCCGGTCAGGGTGATGGCATTAACAGGCGTGCCGAAACGCTCGCTGACGGCCGCCAGCGACGGCGGCGCGAGCTTGTCGCGGCTCATCGCGAGCGGGTAGCGCGAGGAGGAGAGGATGCCGGCGTTTGCCGTCGAGATGAGCGCGAGGATCGCGGCGGCGATGACCGCGACGACGCCCGCGGACCCCATCGTCACCCGCGCGGCGTCGGCGACCGGCGTCCGGGAGCCGGCGATGGTACCGGGGTCGGTGACGCCGACGAGCACGGTGACGACGGCGACGTACAGCACCGTCGTGAACCCGAGCGAGCCGAGGATGCCCCGCGGGATGTTCGTCCCGGGGTCCTCGACCTCCTCGGCGACGCTGGCCACCTTCGTCACCCCCGCGTAGGAGACGAAGACGAGGCCGGTCGCTTCGAGCAGGCCGCCGACCCCGTCGGCGAAGAAGTTCGCGTAGTTACCCGTCTGCACGCCGGGCGCGCTCCCCGCGGCGAACCAGCCCAGCGCCGCCAGCATCACGGCCACGATGATAACTTGGAGGCGACCGGTCTGTTTCGCGCCCAGCACGTTCACGAGGATTAACACCACCGCCAGCCCGAGCGCGACGGGCTTCAACGGGAGGTCGAAGAGAATGAGGAGGTAGGGGACGCCGCCGACCAGCGCCAGCGCGCCCTTAAAGGAGAGCGAGAACCACGTCCCGACGCCGGCAATCGTTCCCAGAAGGGGGCCCATCCCCCGCTCGATGTAGATGTACGTCCCGCCGGCTTCGGGCATCGCGGTCGCCATCTCCGATTTCGAGAGGGCG
>JBEQBK010000027.1:0-21526 GCA_041639855.1 Halobacteriaceae archaeon
GGCCTGCGCTTTTCGGACCCCGAGGAACTGGGGGACGTGGACGTCCTCTTCACCGCGACGCCCCACGGGGTGTCGATGGGCCGCATCGACGAGTTTCGGGACGTGGCCGACACGGTCGTGGACCTCTCGGCGGACTTCCGCCTGAGCGACCCGAGCGCCTACGACGAGTACTACGACGGCCACGAGCGGCCCGAACTCTTGGACGAGGCGGAGTACGCCCTGCCCGAGGTGAACGGGGAGAACCTGGAGGGGGCGAATCTCATCGCTTCGGGCGGCTGTAACGCGACGGCCACGCTTCTGGGGCTCTACCCCCTCTACGCCGAGGGCGTACTCGACGACACGGCCGAGGCGGTCATCGACGTGAAGGTCGGGTCCAGCGAGGGCGGCGCCGGTGGCGGCGCGGCTTCCAGTCACCCCGAGCGCTCGGGCGTCGTCCGCCCGTACGCGCCGACGGGCCACCGCCACGAGGCCGAAATCGAGGAGTATCTCGGGACGGGAGTGCACTTCACCGTTCACGCCGTGGATATGGTCCGCGGCGCGGCGGCGACCTGCCACCTGCTGCCCGACGAACTCCCCGAGAAGAAGGACCTCTACGGCGCCTACCGCGAGCATTACGGCGAGGAGCCCTTCGTTCGTCTGGTTTCCGGGGGGAGTGGCGTCTATCGCTACCCCGAGCCGAAGGCGGTCGCCGGTACGAACACGGCGGAAGTCGGCTTCGAGATCGACGACGACGGCCGGCTGGTGGTGTTCTCGGCCATCGACAACATGATGAAGGGCTCCGCGGGCCAGGCCGTTCACGCGGCTAACGTCGCGCTGGGCTTCGAGGAGACCGCCGGACTCGAATTCCGTGGGTTACATCCCGTCGGGGCACCCTAAGCGGAGTATGACCACCCGAAACGAGGGTTCGACGCCGGTCGTCGTCAAGATAGGCGGCGCCCGCGCGGTCGAACCGGCGGGGGCGCTCGCCGACGTGGCGGCGCTCCACGAGGACGGTTCTATTGCTGTCGTTCACGGCGGTTCGACTGCGGTCGACGACCTTCTCGAACGGCTGGATATCGAGCCCGAATACGTCGAGACGCCGGGCGGCGTCACCGGCCGCTTCACCGACGACGCGACGATGGAGGCGTTCACGATGGCGATGTCGAAGGTAAACTCGGACCTCGTCGCCGGCCTCCACGGGCAGGACGTGAACGCGGTCGGGCTCTCCGGCGTGGACGGTCGCCTCATGACCGGCCCCCGGAAATCCGCCGTGCGAGTGCTGGAGGACGGCACGAAGAAAATCAAGCGCGGCGACCACTCCGGGAAAATCGAGTCGGTGAACGCCGACCTCTTGGAAACCCTCTTCGACGGCGACTACGTGCCCGTCGCGGGCCCGCCGATGCTCGCCGCCGAGGAGAACATCGCCGTGAACGCCGACGCGGACCGCGCTGCGGCGGCCGTCGCCGGCGCGCTGGGCGCCCGGTTGGTCGTTCTCACGGACGTGCCGGGCGTGCTCGCGGACCCGGAGGATTCGAGCACACTCATCGAGGCCGTCGACTCGCCCGGCGCCTTGGCGGAGGTCGAGGACGCCGCGGAGGGATTCATGACGAAGAAGGTGATGGCGGCCGTCGAGGCCCTCGAAGGCGGCGCGACCGAGGTAATCGTCGCCGACGCCAACGCCGCGGAACCCATCCGGTCGGCGCTGGCCGGCGACGGGACCCACTTCTCCCCGGAGGCGATAGCATGAGCGACGCGAACTTCGTCACGTCGGAGAAGCCCATCCGCCTCGAAAGCGGCGACGGCGTCTATCTCACTTCAGAGCGCGGCACCGAATACCTCGACTGTGGGGCGAGCTACGCCTGTACGCCGCTCGGACACAGCCACCCCGACGTCGAGTCGGCAGCCAAGGAACAACTGGAGGCGCTGACCTTTGCACAGGCCTCCTACCCCGTCGACGCGCGGGACGACGCCTACGCCGCGCTCGCGGCGGCGGCACCGGGCGACATCGACAAGGTGTGGCTCTGCAATTCGGGGACGGAATCGAACGAGGCGGCGCTGAAGTTCGCGCGCTCCGCGACCGGGCGCTCGAAGCTCATCGCCACGACCCGCGGGTTCCACGGTCGGACGATGGGTGCGCTCACGACGACGTGGAAAGACGCCTACAAGGACCCCTACGAGCCGCTCATCGGCGACGTGGAGTTCGTCCCGTACGGTGAGGAGGAAGAACTGAGAGAAGCGGTCGACGACGAGACCGCGGGCGTCATCATGGAGCCCATCCAGGGCGAAGGGGGCATTCACGCCCCGCCCGAGGGCTACCTCGAAGCGGCGCGCGACGCCACCGCGGAGGCCGGCGCGGCCCTCATCTTCGACGAGGTCCAGACGGGCATGGGCCGCACGGGCGAACTCTGGAACTGCGAGAAACGCGGCGTCACCCCCGACATGCTCACCACCGCCAAGGGCCTCGCCAACGGCCTGCCGGTGGGCGCGACCCTCTGTGCGGACTGGGTCGCGGAGGGCGCGGCCTCGCATAACGCCACCTTCTCGGGCGGCCCCGTGATTTCCGCCGCGCTTTCGGCCACCGTCTCGACCATCGTCGAGGAGGGGTGGCACAACCACGCCGAGGAAGTGGGCCAGTACCTCCGCGAGGAACTGCGCGCGGAAATCGGCGATTCGGTCCGCGAGGTCAGGGGCCAGGGGCTGATGGTCGGCGTCGAGGTGAAACGCGGGGCGAACGGGATGACCCGGGACCTCGCCTTGGAGCACCAAATCCTGGCGCTCCCGGCGGGCCGGACCGTCGTGCGCTTCCTGCCGCCGCTGGTCCTCGAGGAGGAGCACGCCGACGACATCGTCGCGGCGATGGCAGAGGTGGTGGGGTGAGCGAAACGGCGAGCGCACTCGACACCGAGGTCCGACAGCTGCTCTACGACCTCGTGGACACGCCCTCACCCTCCGGGGAGGAGGGGGCCTGCGCGGAGCTGTTGGTCGACTTCTTCGAATCCCACGACCGCGAGGCGTGGCTCGACGAGGTCGGCAACGTCCGCGCGCCGGCCGACGATTCGGTCCTCCTGACCTCCCACATCGACACCGTACCGGGCGATATCCCCGTTCGCGTCGAGGAGCGCGAGACCGACGACGGAACGGTCGAGGAGCTCTGGGGTCGGGGCTCCGTGGACGCGAAGGGACCCCTTGCGGCGATGGCCGTCGCGGCCGTCGAGACCGATGTCTCCTTCGCCGGTGTCGTCGGCGAGGAGACGAACTCTCAGGGGGCGCGCCACCTCGCCGCGCACCGCGAGGAACCCGAGGCCGTAATCAACGGCGAGCCCAGCGGCTGGGACGCCGTCACACTGGGCTACCGCGGGTTTCTGGCGGGCACCTATCTCGCCACCTCGGAGTCGGGACACACCTCCCGTCCCGAACCGAACGCCATCGAGGACGCGATGGCGTGGTGGAGCGAGGTGCAAGCGGAGTTCGAACCCGACGAGTGGACGCCGGTCTTCGAGCAGGTGACGACGAAGCCCGTCACCTTCGACGGCGGCCTCGGGGAGGACGGCCTCTCCGTCGAGGCGACGATGGACGTGCAGTTCCGCGTCCCGCCCGAGCTCTCGGCCGACGAGATACGGGAGGTCGCGGACGGCGCCCTCGGCGAGGGGACGGTCAACTGGAAGGAGCCAATCCCGCCCGTGATGGAGAGCTCCCGGAACGCCGTCGCGCGGGCGTTCCGGGTCGCCATCAGAGGCGAAGGGGGAGATGTCTCCCTCCTGCGGAAGACGGGCACGAGCGATATGAACATCTTCCGGGGCGCATGGACCTGCCCGATGGCGACCTACGGGCCGGGCGACTCGTCGCTCGACCACGCCCCCGACGAACACACCGACCTGGCGAACGTGGACAACGCGGTTGCGGTGCTCACGGAGGTGGCCGAGAGACTCTCATGACCAGACACCTGCTTCGCGTCGACGACCTGACGGCCGCGGAACTGGACGCCGTCCTCGAACGGGCGGCCGGACTGAAGGCCGCCCCTCGGGCGGAGGTGGCGGGGACGCTGCCCGACCACACGCTGACGATGGTCTTCGAGAAGCCCTCGACCCGAACGCGGGTCTCCTTCGAGACGGGGATGACCGACCTGGGCGGCCACGCCGTCTTCCTCGGCCCCGACGACGTGGGGCTCGGGGAGCGAGAACCGCTGCGCGACACGGCCCGCGTGCTCTCGGGCTACGGCGACGCCGTGATGGCCCGGCTCTTCGACCACGGGGACATGGAGGAGTTGGCCGAACACGCCACCGTGCCCCTCATCAACGGCCTCACGGACGACGCCCACCCTTGCCAGACGCTCGCGGACCTCCTCACCATCGAGGAGGCGTTCGGCGGCTTCGAGGACGTACAGGCCGCGTGGATCGGCGACGGCAACAACGTCGCGCAGTCCTTCGCCGTCGGCTGTGCGCTCGCGGGCCTCGACCTGACCGTCGCGACGCCCGAGGGGTACGGGCTGGACGATGAGGTACTCGAACGGGCCGCCGAGCTCGGCGGGACGGTCGAGACGACGACCGACCCCGAGGAAGCGGCGGCGGGCGCGGACGTCGCCTACACCGACGTGTGGGTGAGCATGGGCGAGTCCGGGAAGGACCTCTCCGCCTTCGAGGGGTTCCGCCTCGACGCGGAGCTCTTGGATTCCGACACCCGTGTCATGCACTGTCTGCCCGCCAACCGCGAACAGGAGATCGCGAACGACGTCCTGGAGAGCGAGCGTTCGCTGGCGTGGCAGCAGGCGGAGAACCGCCTCCACGCCCAGAAGGGACTGCTCGCGTTCCTGTTGGCCTGAGCGCCCTAACGGACCCTTTTTGGCCGGCGCGGACGACGGCTTCGGTATGAGCCTCGAACTCGGGTCGCCGGCGGAATCCGAACCCGACAACGCCGTTGAGGGAACGTGGCTGACCTGCATCGAGTGTGGCGAGACGTTCGCGCCCTTCGAGACCGTCCGCTACACCTGCGACGACTGCGATGGGCTCCTTGAGGTGCGCTACGCCGAGGCCCCCACCTGGGAGGACTTCGAGGGCGAGCGCTCCGTCTGGCGCTACTCCGCGGCGCTCCCCTTCGAGGAGGGCGTCACGCTCCCCGAGGGCGGCACGCCGCTCCACGAGGTGCCGCGCCTCGAACGCGAGGTCGGCGTCCAGTCCCTCCGCGTGAAACACGAGGGGATGAACCCGACCGGCTCGTTCAAGGACCGTGGCATGACCGTCGGCGTCCGCGTGGCCCAGGAACTCGATGTGGACCGCCTCGCCTGTGCCTCCACGGGCAACACCTCGGCGGCGCTCGCGGCCTACGGCGCCCGCGCCGGGATGGAAACCCTCGTTTTGCTCCCCGCAGGCAAGGTCGCGGCGGGCAAAATCGCGCAAGCCAGCCTCCACGGCGCCCGAATCCTGGAGGTCTCGGGCAACTTCGACAGCTGTCTGGACATCGTTCAGGACCTCGCCAACAGGGGCGAGGCCTACCTCCTGAACTCGCTGAACCCGTTCCGCCTGGAGGGCCAGAAGACCATCGGCCTCGAACTCCTCGAGCAGTTCCACGCGGACTACAACCGCTACCCCGACCGAGTGGTTCTCCCGGTCGGGAACGCCGGCAACACCGCGGCGCTCTACAAGTGTTTCCGCGAGCTCGTCGAGAGCGGCGCGCTCCACGAGTCCGACGTGCCCAAACTCACCGGCGTTCAGGCCGCGGGCGCGGCGCCGATGGTCGAGGCGGTCGAGGAGGGCAACGACGAAATCCGGCGCTGGGAGGACGTCGAAACCCGCGCGACGGCTATCCGCATCGGCAACCCCGTCAACGCGCCGAAGGCGCTCCCCGGCATCCGCGAGACGGGCGGGACGGCGGTCGCGGTCACCGACGAGGAGATAACCGAGGCCCAACGCGACCTGGCGGGGGAGGGCGTCGGTGTCGAACCCGCCTCCGCAGCCTCCATCGCGGGTCTGCGGAAGCTCCGCGAATCGGGCACCGTCTCCGCCGACGAGGACGTGGTCTGTCTGACGACGGGCCACTTGCTGAAGGACCCCGACGCCGCCGCGGCCGCGGGCGCCGAACCGGAGCCCGTGCCCAACGACACCGACGGCGTGCTGGAGCACATCGCGGAGTAGGCTACGCGAGCGACACGAGATAGAGCCCGCCGAACACGACGACCCCGAGGGTCGCGGCGGCTGCGCGGGACACCGAGCGCGCCCGTTCGAGGCCGAACGTGCAGACGGCGACGCTCCAAGCGGTCCCGACGAGATTCAAGCCGAGCGCGACGGTCCCGACCCGTCGTACGTCGTCGAGGACCGACCGGCGGAGGGTGTCGGGCGCGGTGTTCCCCGAGACGGTGACCGGGTCCAGCAGAAACCAGAACGCGCCCACCGCCAGCGCCGCCGTCACGAGGGGCGGGATGAACCCCCACGCCGTCACGGAGAACGTCCCTCCGAACCCGCCTTCGCCGCCGGCCGCCGCGGTTCCGGCGTGGAGGAGGGCGGCGACCACGACCATCAGGAGGGGAACGCCGACCAGAAGCGGCGCGTAGAGCTCGCCGACCGCGGCCGAGAGGAGCGTATCGACGTTCCGCTCCACCTCCGGCGGCGCGCTGCAGTTGAAGCCGCCCGTGTTGCCGAACGAACTCCCCCCGTCGCAGAACGTTTCGGGCGGTCGGTTCGGGTTATCGACAGTCACGGTCCCGTCGATTTTCGCCGCGAGGACGGCGCCGAGCGCGGCAACCAAGCCGAGACCACCGAGGGTCGCGACCCCGGCGACGACGAGGCCGCGGACGCCGTTCGGGACCCGTTCGGCGAAGTAGCTGTCCGGGCGGAGGAGGGGGGTGCGGGGGGCCATACCGGACGTGTCGTCGGGGGTCCGAAGTGTTTTTCGAACGAACGGTTCGCGGCGGGCGGCTACACGCGCCCGGCGACGGCCCGCACGAGCGTGCCCACGAGCACGGAAACCCCGACCGCGATACCCCACCAGAGCGCCCCCACGGCGAGATAGCCCGCGAGCGTCAGGTCGCCCGGCGGCGCCGCGAGATAGCCCGGGTCGAAGAGCCCCGCGGCGAGCGTCGCACAGGTGGCCGCGAAAACGGGGGCCCCGGCGGCCAGCGACACCGGAACCAGGCCGGCGCCGCGATACACCGCGTACGTTCCGAACAGCGGCCCCGGCGCGTAGAAGAGCGCGAGCGCGTCGAACGAGAGGAAATCGAGGAACGCGTAGACGCCGACGCCGGCCGCGAACAGGAGCGTCGTCAGCCAGAGCGCACCCCGCGAGACGGAACGAAGGACCCGTTCCTCGCCGAAGGCGAACGCGACGTCCGGGTCCAGTCGTTCCATTAGTTGCCGTTGAGTTCGATTGTGGTCACTTCAGTCACCCGGTCGTCCTCCAGCAGGGCGGAAACCACGCCGTCGTCGGGGGCGTGGTCGAGATTGTAGACGGTGAGAGCCTCGCCGCCGTCGGCGTTTCGGGCGTTGAACATCCCCGCGATGTTCACGTCGTGTTCGCCCAGGACGGAGCCGATGAACCCGATGACGCCCGGCTCGTCACGGTTGCGCGCGACCATCATGTGGCCCGCGGGGACGGCGTCCACGCGATAGCCGTCGATGGAGACCAGCCGGGGCTCCTCGCCGGTGAACAGCGTTCCGGCGACGGAAATCTCCTTCTCGGCGCTTTTCACGACGACCGTCACCAGACTCTGGAAGTCCTCGGACTGGCGGCTGGTCGTCTCGGTCACGTCCACGCCGCGCTCCTCGGCGACCTGCTGGGCGTTGACCGCGTTGATGCGCCCGACGCCGGCGAAGGCACCCTTCAGCGCGCTCGCGGTGACGAGGTCCACGTCGAGTTCGGCGATGTCGCCCTCGTACTGGACCTCCACAGCTTCGAGTCGGTCGTCGAGCAGCGCCGTACCGACGCGGCCCGCCGTCTCGGCGAGGTCGATGTAGGGGCGGACGCGCGGGAAGTCCGCGCGGTCCACCGAGGGCGCGTTGAGTGCGTTGGCGACCGGCTCGTCGTTGAACGCCGCGAGCACCTGTTCGGCGGTGTCGGTCGCGACGTTCTCCTGTGCGGCCCGCGTCGAGGCGCCCAGGTGGGGCGTGAGCACGACGTCCTCCACATCGAGGAGCGGGGAGTCATCGGGGAGCGGCTCCTCGGCGAACACGTCGAGGGCGGCGCCCTCCATCACACCATCAGAAACGGCGTCAGCGAGGGCGTCCTCCTGGACGATGCCCCCGCGGGCGCAGTTGACGAGGTACCCGCCGTCGAGTTGGGCGAGCTCCTCCTCGCCGAGCATGCCCTCGGTCTCGGGCAGCAGCGGGGTGTGGACCGTGGCCACATCGGCCTTGCCGAGGCAGTCGTGGAGGTCCTCGACCAACTCGGCGCCCATCTGTTCAGCGCGTTCCTCGCTGATGTAAGGGTCGTAGACCGCGAGGTCCATACCCAGCGAACCCAGCCGTTTGGCGACCTCCTGGCCGACCCGGCCGAGGCCGATGATGCCCAGCGTCTTGTTGTTCACTTCCGTGCCCAGATAGTCGCTTTTCGCCCACTCGCCCTCCTTGAGGCGGGTGTGGGCCTGCGGGATGGAGCGTGCCGTCGCGAACAGCATGGCGACGGTGTGCTCGGCGGCGGCCCGGACGTTCCCCTCGGGCGCGTTGGCGACGATGACGCCGTGTTCCGTGGCGGCGTCCTGGTCGATGTTGTCCACGCCGATGCCGGCCCGGCCGACGATGACGAGGTCGGGCGCGGCCGCGAAGACTTCCTCGGTCACTTCGGTGCCCGAGCGCACGATGAGCGCGTTGGCGTCCGAGACAGCGTCCAGCAGGGCGTCACCCTCGACCTCGTAGGCCGTCTCCACATCGTGGCCCGCGTCGCGGAGCAGTTCGATGCCGGCGTCCGCGATGGGGTCCGTCACGAGTACCTTCATACGCGAACGGAACCGGCCCCTCTCACTAACCCTTTTCGTAAAGCGGTGGATTCTCGCGCCGCTCCGAGGGGGTATTTATCCATATTTGTGTATATTGTGCCCCACCGAAACCCCGTTCTGTGCGTGGATGTATGTCTCACACCCCTCGCTGCCGGACCACGAACTTTGAAACCGACCCACCCCAAGAGGGGGTATGCTCATCGCCTTCGACTTCGACGGGACGCTTTCGGACTCCGAGATGATGGTTCTGCTGGGGGAGCAGTACGGCGTCGCCGACGAAATCGAGGACATCACGACCCGCGCGATGAACGGCGAACTCTCCTACGCCGAGAGCCTCTACGAGCGCGCCGAGCTCTTGGAGGGCCTCCCCGAGGCCGAGGCACAAGCGGCGTACGAACAGGTGTACCTCCGGGAGGGCGCCGCGGCGGTCATCGAGGCGCTCAACGACGCCGGCCACACCACCGCGATTCTCACGGGCGGGTTCACCCCGGGCGTCGAGGCGGCGCTCGACCGGGAGCATGTCTCGGTGGACACGGTTATCGCCAACGAACTCCCCGTCGCGGACGGCCACCTAACGGGCGGCGCGGAGGGCCCGCTCATCGAGGGGACGAAGGACGAAGCGTTGCGCTCGCTGTGCACCGAGAAGAACGTCGACGTTTCGGATACCATCGCCGTCGGCGACGGCGCCAACGACCTGCCGATGCTTCAGGAGGCCGGCCTGGCGGTCGGCTTCGAGCCCAAAACCGCGGTCCGCCCCCACTGCGACGTGGTGGTGGCGACGATGCCCCGCCTGATGCGGGTGTTCGAGGAGCGAAACGTCCTGTAGCGCGCCCGCTCAGAAATCCTGGTTGACGACGTCGGCGACGAGGCTCCGGTCGAAGAGCTCCTCGCCCTCGGGGACCTCGCCCACCGCGCCGGGCCACTCGCCGAACGCCTCGGGGTAGACCATCTTCGCGACGGCTTCCGTCGAGTAGAGGTCGACGATAGGGCCGGCGAACTCGCCGGCGCTCCGGACGACGTTGCCGTTCTGCACGGCGCTCAGCTGACTGCCCTGCTCGCTGTTCTCGAAGGGTTCGACGACGTTCGACACGAACTCCTCGTGGGTCGCGTCGGTGAGCGCGCCGACGACGCCGATGTAGTCGGGCTCGGCCTCGCGGAGCTCGTCGTAGCCGACTGTCCCGTCCGGGTGGTTCCCCGCGAACGCGTCCTGCATCCCGACGCGGCGGTAGGACTTGGTGTCGTTGCGGAGTTCGCCGAGCGGCCGGACCCGGAACTCGCCGGCCTCGGGGTCGGCGTCGGGGGCGAGAGCGGCGACGGTCGGCCGCTCCGATTCGGCGGGGAGGGCGTCCTCGATGGAGCCGGTGACGTTCAGGTGTAGCGACCGCCACGTCTGGAACTGCTGTTCGCGGTCGAACATCGCCGCGACCTTTCCGAAGGCCTCGTAGAGCGTGTAGAACGTCTCGTGCCCGCTCTCGCCGGCGCCGAAGCTGAGCCCCGAGCCGAGGAAGGGGCCCGTCTCGGCGGCGACGGCCTCGACGTCGGTCGTCTCCGAGAGCGCCCGCGAATCAGCGAGCCAGAGGTCGACGCCGGTGTCGACGAGGGCGTCCGTTCCGGCGTCGGCGTCGAGCGCCGTGACCGCCTCGCCGTCGTACGCGACTCCGTCGAGGGGGTCGTAGTACTTTGTCGGCGCGCCGCCGAGCCCGACGGTCGCCGCGGGCTGCAGGCCGAGCGCTATCCCCATGTCGAGATAGGCGCCCGAGGCGACGCCGTACGTCTCCGGGACCGCCTCGAAGGTGTACGACCCGTGGGGCTCGACCTCGACGGTGTAGGACGTGTCGCTCTCCGCGGGCTCCTCCGTCGTCGTCGTCCCGTTGTCGCTTCCGGAGCTGCCCCCGGCCGACCCCGACGGCTCCGACGAGCCGCCGCCGGTACAGCCGGCAAGACCGGCGGCGATGAGGCTTGCGCTCCCTGCGAGCAGCTGGCGTCTGCGTGTCATCTCCGCTCGATACGGGCGGAGGAAAGGTAGCGATTCGCCGTGTTACGGCGAAAGGGGTGTGAACAATCGAAAGGGACGCATCAACTCCCGGCAATAACTGCGCGGACTACGGCGAGCGCTCGCAAAGCGGTGTCGCGGCGGCCCGCACGCGTTCGTGTTTCGCCTCGGCCCACTCCCGGACGGCGGGGTTCTCCGTTCGGAGCACGCCGAGGCCCCCGGCGGCGGTGCCACACGAGATGAAGACGGTCCCGTCGATGAGGTCGACGTTACAGGGGAAACTCCCCTCGACGGCGTGGTAGACGGGAGCGTCGGTCTCCGACTCGATTTCGCGCCACCGCCGCTCGACCTCGCTGTCCTCGAAGCAGACGGCGGCCGCGTCCGCGTCGAAGACGACGCTGCCGTCTATCGGGTCCCCGTTCCGTATCGTCTCTCGGTGGGCGTACATCGGGAGCCCGACGAACGTCCCGACGAGCGCGCGTACGGCGTCCGCGTCCGCGAGCGCCTCCGCGACGACGCGCGTCGGGGCCATCGGGTCCGACTCGTCGGCCGCTATCGTCTCGGCGTCCGAGAGGTCCCGCAGGTCGAAACCGAACCAGTCCGTCGGGAGCCGCTCGACGAGCTCCGGGCGGTCCTGTCCGGCGGCGACGGTGTCGACCAGCCGCATGAACTCCTCGTACACCAGTTCGCCGAAGTCGGTGAGGGAACATTCGCCGGCGGCGCCCCGGCGCCCGATCCAGTTGCGCTCCTCCAAGTCCCCGAGGATGCGGTTCAGGGTGACCCGGCTCACGTCGGTCCGCGCCCGGAGCTCGTCGCGGGTCAGGGGCCGCTCCGCGAGGAGTTCGAGCACGCGGACGCGGTGCTCCGAGCGGGCGAGGAAGGCGACGGCCTCGACGGCCTCCGTCCGGCCGTCCGCCGTCCCGGGAGCCGCCGCGGGTTCCGTTTCGCTCATCGTTTCCTGATGAAAGTGCTCATACGAACCTAAGCCCTCCGGTCGAAAACGGCCGATAGCGCCGGAGTCGGGACCGAACGACCGGGAAGAACACGCCGTATTTGGGGGCCGGGTGCCTACGACGCGACCCCCCTCCCCATGGTCGACGTGTTCCCGGCCCCCGCTGAGGGCAGACGGGGGGCAGATAAGATGACACCGGCTGTCTCCCCGACACGGGGTGTCAGGTGAGGGAGGTCGCCGCCTCCCGGAAGCGCCGGAAGGTCGCCTCGGCCCACTCCCGGACCGCCTCGTTCTCGGAGACGACTATCGCGTGTGGGACCCCGTTCTCGGTGACGCCCAGGGCCACCGTGTCGTCGAGGGTCGCGAGCATGAACGGCACGTCGCCGTCGTAGCGAAAGGCGCTGAACGAATCCGCGTCCATCGCCGCGTCGTGGGCCTCGGTGTACTCCTCGCGGGCCGCGTCGAGGACGTCGCCCGGGAGGACCGCCTCGAACGCCACGTCGCCGTTCCGGGTGCGCTCGGCGGACTGTCTGATGCTCTTGGCTTGGACGGTGGGCGCGAGGAGCCCGACGGATGTCGCGGCCCCGCGGAGTTCGACGAACCGGTCGAGCGCCGCCAGCGGCGCGGCGTCGTCGCCGACGACGACCTCCGCGTTCGCCAGATGAGCGGGGTCCAGGTCGAAGTCGTCGGCGTCGACCCGCGAGAGGAGGGGTGCGAGGCGCTCCGCCCGTTCGGTTCGCTCGACGTAGGCCCGGTGCGCGTCGGCGACGGTCCGGCCGAGCGCCGTCGGGCGGTACGTTCCCTTCTCCCCGACGAGATAGCCGCGCTCGTCGAGGGCGGAGAGCGCGCGTTTCACCGTCCGCCGCGAGGCGTCGAGTCGGTCGTAGAGTCGGTCCCTCCCCATCTCCCCCTCCGCGTCGAGGGCCAACAGGACCTCCGAGCGTGCCGCGGACGCAGAGAGAAACGAGAGCGTGTCGCCGCTGTTCACGTTTCGAGATGTTGATGCGTCCTTGAAACAGTACCGGCCCAGCTCTCCCGGTCAGGGTCGGTGGCGCGGACCCAGTCGGCCGACACGACCGCCGTCGTCCTCCTCCCCGGCGTCAGTGAGCGCCGACCCTTCGACCCCTTCCGCGAGGAAGTCCCGCAGCGGCGGGCCGACCTTCCCGGGCTCGACGAGGAAGGCGTCGTGACCGTGGTCGGACTCCACGACATGGTGGACGACGGGTGCGCCGGCGCGTTCGAAGGCGTCGGCGAGGTGCTCGGACTGTTCGACCGTGAAATGCCAGTCCCCGCTGAAGCTCATCAGCAGCGCCTCGCCGTCGAACGCGGCGAGCGCGTCGGCGTCGGAGTCGTACCCCGCCGAGAGGTCATAGTTGTCCATCGCCCGCGAGAGGTATAGATAGGCGTTGGCGTCGAAGCGCTCGGTGAAGCTCCCGGCGTTGTAATCCAGGTACGACTCCACCTCCCGGTAGGGGAAATACCCCGTGGTGGGGTCGCTCGGGAACGGACTTCCCGAGGGTCTGGCCGTGCGGCCCGCGCTCCGGCGTCCGAACTTTCGGGCCATCGAGTCCTTCGAGAGGTAGGTGACGTGGCCGATCTGACGGGCGAGCGCCAGTCCCCGCTCCGGTCCGGGGCCGTCGTAGTAGTCGCCGCCGTTCCACGCCGGGTCACTGGTGATGGCGCGGCGGGCGACGGCGTCGAGGCCCAACACCTGCGCGTCGAGGCGGGCGGCCGCCGCGATGGGTACGACGAGGTCGGCGTCGTCGGGGTACTGTTTCGCCCATTCGAGGGCGTTCATGCCGCCGACGCTCCCGCCCACCACAGCCCGAAGGCGACCCACGCCGAGTTCGTCCAGCAGGGCGCGCTGCGCGCGGGTCCAATCTGTGACGGTCACCGGCGGGAAGTCGGTTCCATAGGGGTCGCCGGTTTCGGGGTTCTCGCTCGCGGGCCCCGTCGTCCCGTAGCAGGAGCCGGGCACGTTCGCACAGACGACGTAGTACTCGGTGGTGTCGATGGCCTTGCCGGGGCCGACGATGTCGTCCCACCACGCGCGGGCCTGCCCGGCGGTCCCCTCGCCCCCGCTGCCCGCGACGTGGGCGCTGCCCGTGAGGGCGTGACAGACGAGCACGACGTTCTCGCCGTCGAACTCGCCGTAGGTCTCGTAGGCGACTTCGAGGTCGGGGAGCTCCGCCCCGCACTCGAACTCGAAGGCGCCCAGCGAGACGACCCCCGACTCCGTGTTCATGGTATCGCGTTGTCGATGTCCGCTAATATGTCCGCCGGGTCCTCGATGCCGACCGAGAGGCGAAGCATGTCCGGGCGGACACCACTGGAGCGCTGTTCTTCTTCGGTGAGCTGGGCGTGTGTCGTGCTCGCCGGATGGATTACGAGGGTCTTCGCGTCCCCGATGTTCGCGAGGAAGCTCGCCAGCTCGGTGTCCTCACAGAAGCGCTTGCCCGCCTCGAAGCCACCCTCAAGACCGAAGGCTATCATGCCGCCGTACCCCTCTTTCAGATATCGGCTCGCGTTGTCGTGGGTGGGATGCGTGTCGAGACCGGGGAAGGTGACCCACGCCACGTCGTCGTGGTCGTTCAGGTAGTCGGCGACGATTGCGGCGTTCTCGCAGTGCCGTTCCATCCTGAGGGGGAGGGTTTCGAGCCCCTGGAGCGTCTGCCAGGCGTCGAAGGGCGACTGCTGGTTGCCGATAGCTCTGGTTCCCCGCTGGCGTGCCGCGCGGACGAACGCCTCGTCGCCGAAGCGCTCGGTGAAGCGAACGCCATTAAAAGCGGGATTCGGCCCCGCGATTTCGGGGTACTTCTCCTCGTGCTCCGCGAAGGGGAAGGACCCGCCGTCGATGACCACGCCGCCGACCGTCGTGCCCGACCCGTGGAGCCACTTCGTCGTGGACTCCCAGACGATGTCCGCGCCGTGCTCGAAGGGGCGACAGAGCGCGGGCGTGGCGAAGGTGTTGTCGACGACGAGGGGCGCGCCCGCGTCGTGGGCTATCTCGGCGACGCGCTCGAAGTCCGGCGTGACCAGGGAGGGGTTACCCACCGTTTCGACGTGGACGTAGGCGGTGTCCTCGTCGATTTCGTCCTCGTAGGCGTCGTAATCCAGCGTGTCGACGAAGCGGGCCTCGATTCCTCTACGCTGGGCGGTGTAGGTGAGATAGGAGCGCGTGCCGCCGTAGGTGTCGCTGGAGACGACGACGTTGTCGCCGGCACTCGCCAACACAGTCGTGAGGGAGTCCAGCGCGCCCATGCCGGAGGCGGTCGCCAGCGCGCCCGTCCCCCCTTCAAGGGAGGCGAGGCGCTCTTCGAGGGTCGAAACCGTGGGGTTGCTCACCCGCGAGTAGACGTCGCCCTCGGCGTCCAGCGCGTAGAGGTCCGCCGCGCGCTCGGCCGACTCGAAGAGATAGGAGGTCGTCTGGTAGATGGGCGGCGCCCGGGGCCCCGGTTCGTTCTCCTGTCCGGCGTGGACGCTTCGCGTCCCGAAGCCGCGCTCCGCGCCGGCGTCGTCCTCCTCGCTCATGTGTAGTGTGCATAACGCTCCACACGGATATAACCTTCAGTTACGAATCGAACGGCACATTCCCCGTTGTTCGTCGGGTAAAAACGGGAGGAGAGGGCCTTAGAGTCCGGCGACGTCCTCGATGGCGTCGGTGAGTTCCTTCACGGTTTCGACCGTGTGCTCGCCCATGTGACCGATGCGGAACGACTCCTCGCTGATGTCGCCGTAGCCGCTGGAGAAGACGAAGTCGTACTCCTCGGAGACTTCCTCCACCGTGGCGGCCACGTCGATGTCGCGGGTGTTCGCGACCGCGGTGACGGTTTGGGACTCGTAGCCCTCCTCGGGGTAGAGCCCGAAGTGCTCGCGGGCCCACTCGCGGGTGTACTTGGCCATCTCCTCGTGGCGCGCGTCGCGAGCTTGGTGGCCCTCATCGAGCATGTGTTTCATCTGCTTGCGGTAGGCGAGCATGAGGGGGATGGCGGGCGTAGAGTGGGTCTGTCCCTTGCGCTCGTAGTAGTCGAGACAGCGCTGGAAGCCGCCGTACCAGGAGGCCGAATCCTTCTCCAGTTCGCGCTCGTAGGCCTCGTCGCTCACGGTGCAGACCGCGAGTCCGGGGGGCATCGCGAACGCCTTCTGCGTTGAGGTGAAGATGGCGTCGATGCCGTGAGCGTCGATGTCGATGAAGTCGCCGCCGAGACAGGAGATGGCGTCGACGATGAAGTAGGTGTCCGGGTGTTCGGAGACGATGTCACCGATCTCCTCGACGGGGTTGCGCACGCCGGTGGAGGTCTCGTTCATCACCATGCCGACGGCGTCGTAGTCGCCGGCGTCGAGCGCGGCGGAGATGTCCTCGGGTTTCACTGCTTGGCCCCACTCGTACTCGATTCTATCCACGTTCTTGTCGAGGCGCTCGGCGACGTTCGCCTGCCGTTCGGAGAAGGCGCCGCTCGTCGGCACGAGCATGTCGTCCTCCACGAGATTGAGGGTAGAGGCCTCCCAGAACTCCGTGCCCGAGGCCGTGAGCACGATGGCGCGCTGGTCCGTATCGAGGAACTCGCGGGTGTCCTCGACGATGGTCGTGTAGAGGTCGGTCATCCGGTCCATCCGGTGGCCGAACATCGGCTGGGACATCTCCTCGATGACGTCCTCGCGCACCTCTGTCGGGCCGGGCAAGTACAGTCGCTTCTCCGGGTAATCCCCCGTGTACTCCTGTTTCTCCATCGTGTGCCAGCGTTCGCCGCCGCTCGGTATGTTCGTTATGGTCCAGCAAGCCACCGGAAATCTCTGATTTCCGGGGACTTGGAAGACGCGGAGCGTCTTCCTGCGTCCACCAGGCCGGCCGCTGTCGCGGCCGGCGTCGTTGGTTCCGCGGCGCTGTTTCCCCGACCGTACTGCCGGCGGCTGCGGGACTCTCCGGAGAGTGCTCCGAGCCGACATATTGAAGTGGGTGTGTAAAACATGTTTTACTGTAAAACGAGGTTTACACCCAGCCATGACCAGTCCCCGATCCAAAGACGAACGAACGACGTACAGGGAGTGGATGAACCGCTCGATAGGGTTCGCCGTCGGTAGCTTCATCATCGCCGTCGCGGCCTCCGTGTTCGCCCCCGGGGGCCCCTCCGATCTGTTCCTGTTCGCCGGGCTCGGCCTCGCCTACCTCGGCTTCCTCGGATACATCGGCGTCTGGTGGCTCACGGGCGTCCGGCTGTTCGACGAGCGCGAGCGGCGAATCGAGCGCCGGGCCGGCCAGATACTCATGCTCATCGTGGTCGTCGTCACGCTCTTCGGCCTCCCGGCTGACTTGGTGTTCGACGTCACGGGCGCCGTGGACGTTCCGCCGACGCTCCGCGGCGTGGTGTGGGGCTACTCCGCGCTCGCCTTCGTCATGTTGTTCGTCTACGGCTACGTCGAGGACCAGTACTCATGAAAAACAACGTGGGGGAGCACCGCGAGCGCGACGGCCGCAGTCAGGGCGAACTCGCGGACGCGGTCGGCGTCTCCCGCCAGACCATCAACGCCATCGAACGCGACCGCTACGACCCGTCGCTCGAACTCGCGTTCGAACTCGCCGCTCACTTCGAGTGCCGAATCGAGGACCTCTTCGACCCCGAACTGGAAGCGAGCGGCGAGTAGCTGCCCGCCCTCCTCAGAGGTAGTCGTCCGGGTCGTGTTCCTCGGCGGTCCGCTGTGCTTGCGAGGCGAGCCGTTCGACGTCGTCCTCGGGCACCGCGTCCAGCTCCGATTCCTCGACCTCCTCCGCGGCCTTCGCGCCGTCGTCCAGTACCGCGAGGGCCATCACCCGCTCGTACACCCGCTTGCCGTCTTCGGTCGCGTAGGTGAGGGTGACCAAATCGCGGCTGTCGATGTCGCGACCGACCAGCCAGACGCGGACCGCATCGTCTTCCATACTCGGCCCTGTTCCCGAACCGAGTTGGGCTTTCCGGAGGCGCGCTTCTGAAGGCCGCCGAGACCTAGTGTGGGAGTAATGGACGCCGAGGCGGTCCGCGACGCGGCGAGCGACCTCCCAACGGAGCCCGGGGTCTACCAGTTCGAGGCCGGCGACACCGTCCTCTACGTCGGGAAGGCGGTCGACCTCAGAGACCGGGTGCGCTCCTATTCGGACTGCCGAGGTGGCGAAGCCACCTCGAACCACGCGAACGGCGAAGCCGTGAGCGGACCCCGCTCCGAGCGCATCGCCCGGATGGTCCGCCGCGCCGAGCGAATCGACTTCGCGGTGACGGACACCGAGACCCAGGCGCTCCTTCTCGAAGCCAACCTCATCAAGCGCTTCGGACCGCGCTACAACGTCCGCCTGAAGGACGACAAGTCCTACCCGCTGGTTCAGCTCACCGACGACGAGTTTCCGCGTATTGAGCTCACGCGGGACCCCGAAGAAGGGGCGACCGCCTTCGGGCCCTACACCGACAAGAAGCGCGTGGAGACGGTCATCAAGGCCGCCCGCGAGACCTACCGTCTCCGGGGCTGTTCGGACCACAAGTTCCGGAACCGGGAACGGCCCTGTCTGGACTACGAGATGGGGCTCTGTTCGGCGCCCTGTACGGGCGAGATAGGCCAGGAAGCGTACGCCGAGGACGTCGAATCCGTCAGACGCTTCTTCGAGGGCGAGACCGGCGCCCTCGCGGAACCTCTCCACGAGCGCATGGAGCGCGCCGCCCAAGAGGAGGCGTTCGAGCGCGCCGCGAACCTCCGCGACAGGCTCGAAGCCGTCGAGTCCTTCCACGGCGGGGGCGGCGAGGCCGTCGCCGACCAGGGGGGAACGACGACCGACGTGCTCGGTGTGGCCGTCGAGGGCGATTCCGCCACCGTCGCGCGCCTCCACGCCGAGCGCGGCCAACTGGTCGAGCGCGAGCGCCACCCCGTCTCCGTCCCGGAGGCCGCGACCGGCGCCGACCGCGTCTCCGGGGTGCTCGCGGCGTTCGTCCCGCAGTTCTACGCCGAGCGCGACCTTCCTGACGAGCTGTTGGTGCAGACCGACCCTGACGACACCGACCTGAAACGCTGGCTCGCCGCCGAGAGCGTCGACTTCGGCGTTCCGGGCGCCGGACGGGGGGCGAAGCTCGTCGAGTTGGCCCTCAAGAACGCCCGCCGCCGCGGGGGCCCGGCGGACGAGACGGCCGCGCTCGCGGACGCCCTCGGCATCGATAGGCCGGAGCGCATCGAGGGCTTCGACGTGAGCCACGCACAGGGGAAAGCCGTCGTGGGCTCGGACGTCTGCTTCGTCGGGACGGAGCCCGAGAAGTCCGATTACCGGCGGCGCCGGCTCACCGAGCGCAACGACGACTACGCCAACATGAAAGAGCTCCTGCGGTGGCGCGCCGAACGCGACGACGACCGGCCGGACCCCGATTTGGTGCTCGTCGACGGGGGCGAGGGACAACTGGAGGCCGCCCGCGAGGGAATGGGGGAATGGGACGTGGCCGTCTGCTCGCTCGCGAAGGCCGAGGAGGTCGTTCACACGCCCGAGCGGACGTACGACTGGCCGAGCGACGCGCCCCAACTCCACCTCCTCCAGCGGGTTCGCGACGAAGCCCACCGCTTCGCCGTCCAGTACCACCAACAACTCAGGGATTCGGTGGAGACCGTTCTCGACGACCTGCCGGGTGTGGGCCCCGAGACGAGGACGGCCCTCCTGCGGCGCTTCGGGAGCGTCGAAGGGGTACGTGACGCCTCGCGCGCCGAACTCCTCTCCGTGCCCGGGGTGGGAGAGGCTACCGCGGACACCATCGAGGCTCGACTCTGAGTACGTATCGCACAGTACCCCTCCTAGCAGCGTTTACGGACTTTCGCCCCGAAGTACGCGTATGGGCTACGAGGCGGTCGTCTTCGACAACGACGGCGTGTTGACCGTACCGACGGAGACAGCCCGCTACGAGCGGGCCGTCGAGACGGCGTTCGCGGCCTTCGACGTGGAGCCCGACCCCGAACACGTCGCGGCGATGCGCGAGGACCTCTCCCCGGAGACGGTTCGGGAAATCGCCCGCCACTACGGCGTCGACGCCGCGGCGTTCTGGCGGCGCCACGAGGTCGAGGGCGCCGCCGCACAGCACGTCGCGCTCCGCGAGGGGGAGAAGGCCCTCTACGACGACGTGACGCATCTGGAGGACCTCGACGTGCCGTTGGGCATCGTCTCGAACAACCAACACCGGACGGTCGAGCATATCGTTGAGGAGTGCGACCTCGCAGGGGTCTTCGACACCTACTACGGTCGCCACCCCACCCTCTCGGGGATGGCGACCCGGAAACCGGACCCCTCCTACATCGAGGACGCGATGGCCGACCTCGGCACCCGTGAGGTCCTCTACGTCGGCGACTCGAACGTGGACGTGGCGGCCGCGGACGCCGCGGGCATCGACTCCGCCTACGTCGAGCGGCCCCACCGCTCCGAGGAGTACCTGCGCGCCGACCCGACGCACACGCTCTCCGGGCTCGACGACCTCCCGGCACTCGTTGCGGGAAAACGGGAGAAACCGGCCTGAGGTGTTTCGTCCTCCCCGAAAACCGGAGTGGGTGTGTCTCACACACGAAAGCGGTTTCTAAATCAAGCCTTTTTACGTTCCTCTGATTTCTTCCGGGCTACAATGCTGTCCCACCCTACGGACCGCGTCGCGCCCGGCCACCCGATTCAGCCGCCCAACGGAGGGCTGTCCTGAATGGCACCGACCAGCTCGGCGCAGTTGCAGAAGGCCTTCCTGAAGTACCAACACCTCTTCGTGTTCGCCGCGCCCGTCGTCTTCGTCGTGGCGGTCTACCTCTTCGCGCCCACGCAGGGCGCCGGGGGGACCGACTACTGGCTGCACTACTGGTGGCTCTTCCCCTGTTTCATGCTCGGTGCAACCATCGTCAACACGGTGGGAATCAGCGGCTCCGCGCTGTTCGTCCCCTTCCTCATCTTCCTCTTCCCGCTCGCGGCGGGCGAGACGCTGACGCCCGCGACCATCGTCAAGGTCGGGCTCATCAGCGAAGCGTTCGGCCTGTCGAGTTCTTCTATCGCCTTCATCCAGTACGGACTCGTCGACCGTAAGCTCGCGTTGACGCTCGTCGGCGGCGCGATACCCTTCGTCGTCGGCGGCGCGATACTCTCCTTCGTCATCCCGGAGCCGGTGTTCCACCTGCTTTTGGGTATCGCGCTTATGGCCGCTTCCTACCTGCTCTTCCGGACGGACCTCGACCACGAGGAACCCGAGGGCACGGAGGCGGCGACGGACGGCGGCGTTGACGAGGACCTCCCGGACGACGCCGGCAAACTCGGCCCCGCCGGGGTCGAAGAGGAAGAAGGGACCATCACACGCGTCGACCGGGAGGGGAACGACTACACGTACAGCCTCACGGGCTATCTCCGCCGTGCGGGGAACTACAGCGTCGGCGGCGTCTTCCAGGGTCTCGCCGGCTTCGGCATCGGCGAGCTGGGCATCGTGACGATGCTCTCGACGAAGATACCTGTCAGAGTGGCCATCGGGACGAACCACATCGTCGTCGCCACCACCGCGATTCTCGCCTCACTGGTCCACGTCTTCGGCGGGCAGTTCGTTCCGGGCGGGCACTCTATAAGTCTGGCCACGACACCGTGGAACATGGTTGTGTTCACCGTGCCGGCGACTGTCACGGGCGGACAAGTCGCGCCGTACGTCTCGGCGGCGCTCGAAACGGACAC
>JBEQBK010000028.1:0-21443 GCA_041639855.1 Halobacteriaceae archaeon
CGAGCAACCGCGAGATCGCGGCCATGACTCTCGCCTACTTCATGCGGACCGCGGGGTCGGAGGTGTTCGGCAAGCGCGACGTGGTGGTCATCGACGAGGCTCACGGCCTCGCGGAGTGGGCCGAGATGTACGCCACTATCGACCTGAACGAGCGGACCGTCCCGATGTGGGACGAGCTGGAAGTCCCCGAGATAGACTCGGTCGAGCGCGCGGCCCGCTGGGCCGAGCAGCTCGCCGCCGTCTGCGAGCGAGAGAAGGACGAACTGCTCACACAGGACGAACTCACCCCGGCGGATGCGGCGGACCGCGACCGCCTCCAAGAGCTGAAATCCGAGCTGGAGTGGTTCGTGAAGGACTACAAGAACCCGGAGAGCGCCACGACGTGGGTCGTCGACGAGGGGCGGGGGGTTTCGATAAAGCCGATGAACCCCGAGCGCTACCTCCACCACACCGTCTGGGAGCGCGGCCAGCAGTTCTGTCTCCTCTCGGCGACTATCCTGAACAAGGACGCGTTCTGCCGGAGCGTCGGTCTCGACCCCTCGGAGGTCGCGCTCGTCGACGTGGGGCACACCTTTCCCCTCGAACACCGGCCGCTCTACGACGTGACCTGCGGGAAGATGACCTACGAGGAGCGCGACGACACGCTCCCCGATATTGCCCGGGTCGTGGTGCGGGCGATGGCCGAACATCCCGAAGAGAAGGGGTTGATTCATTGCCACTCCTACGGCATCCAGGACCGGTTGGCCGAGCGTCTACGGGAGTTCGGGGTCGGTGCGCGGGTCAGAACCCACGGTCGGGAGGACCGGAACGACGAACTCGCGGACTGGAAATCGAGCCCAGCGCCCGAGGTGTTCCTCTCGGTGAAGATGGAGGAAGCCCTCGATTTGGAGGGTGAGCTCTGTCGCTGGCAGGTGCTCTGCAAGGCACCCTTCGAGAACACGGGCGACTCTCGGGTCGCACGCCGACTGGAGGAGGGCCAGTGGGACTGGTACTTCCGCTCGGCGCTGCAAACCATCATCCAGGCCTGCGGACGGGTCGTCCGCGCACCCGACGACTACGGTGCGACGTACATCGCCGATGCCTCGGTTCTGGACGCCTTCGAGCGGGCACGCTCGGACATGCCCGACTGGTTCCGCGAGCAGGTCGACGCGATGGAACGGCCCGACCTCCCCGATTTCGACCCCGACACGGCACTCGCGGGGATGGACGCGCCGGCGGACGGTCGGGGCGTTTCGCCGGACGAAAGCGGGACGGCCGACGCCGGGTCCGATGGTTCGGGGCGCCCCTCGGGCCCCGAGCGCTCCAGCCCCCTCGCAGACGTGTGGGGGGACGAGTAGTCAGAAGACGGAGACGGCGACGGAGAACACCGACGAGCCGATCATCAGGAAAACGAACAGCAGGGCCAGTACCTGTTGGCGGTCCATACGCCCTCTCAGTGCGTCCGGGGGTAAATGCCTTACACCAGCGCCCAGACTACGGTCCCGGCCACGACGAGCGCGGCGAGTACCAGCGCCAGTAATCGGTGTTCCTCTCCCATACTCGTCCGTTCGGAGCGGCGAGTAAAGCGCTGGTGGCCGTCTACTCGACGCGGGCGTCCACGACCGCGTGGTGCACGCCCTCGCTGTGGGATTTGACGATACGAGTGTCGAGAACCGCGGCCGTTCGGCCGGCCGCCGTGGCCGCGGACGCGAGGCGCTCGTGTGGCCGCTCGGGGTAGACCGCGTCCGGCACGGTCGTGTGCATGTGGAGCACGCCGCCGTCCGAGAGCGCGTCGAAGGCCACGTCGAGGTAATCGGGCGCATCGTAGTAGCCCATCACGACCCGGTCAGCCTCGGTTTCCACGTCCCGGCAGTCCGCACGCGTCGCCGAGAGGTTCGACTGGACGCCGTTGAGAACGGTGTTCTCCAGCAGGTATTTGAACGCCGTCGGGTTCTTCTCGACCGCCTCGACCCGGGCCCCGGCGCGGGCCATCGGGAGGGCGAAGTACCCGATGCCCGCGAAGGCGTCGAGGACGCGCTCGTTTTCACTCACGATGTCGCCCATCCGTTTCCGTTCGGCCTGGTTTCCGGGGGAGAACATCACTTCGGCGAGGTCCAGCGCGTACTTCGTGCCGTGCTCGGTGTGGACGGTTTCGGTGTCGCCGTCGCCCGCGACGACCTCGACGGCGGGTTCGCGGAACTCGCCACTCACGCCCTCGTCCGCGAGGACCGTCGTGGCCTCGCCGTGGAGTTCCAGCAGCGCCTCCCCGACCTCAGCACGGCGCTCGCAGTCGCCGAACGTGACGAGAACGACGTCACCGACAACGGCCCACGAGGCCGGCGCACGCTCGATTTCGGTCTCGGAGAACCCTCGCTCGCGGAGCAGCGTCGGGAGGTCACTCCCCCGGAAGTCGGGGGCCTCCTGCAGCACGGCGTCGTAGCCCGGCGGGACGTCCGTGACCGGGAGCTCGACCGTCTCCGAATCGTGCTCTCGAACTTTGCGCTCGTCGTCGTAGACGCCGCGCTCCCGGAAGCGTGCGATGGTCGCCTCCGCGGCGGGCTTGGCGACGATGGCCGCGACGTGCTCCTCAGGCATCAGGTAACACGTAGAGTCCGTCTCTGGTTTTAACCACGGGGACGGTGTCGGCGTCCCGGTCCATGTAATCGGGCCGGGAGACGGTCTTCGCCTCGTAGGTCTCGGGGTCGAGAATCTGAACGGCGTTCTCGTCCTCGACCGTCACGACGGTCGTTTCGTCGGCCTCGCCGCGCTCGGCGACGGTACGCGCGTTCAGGTCCTCGAAAGCGCGCTCGAAGGGCTCACCCGTCTTCAGCCGGCGGCCCTTGCAGTTTCCTCGCACGGTCTTCACGAGGACGGGCCCGTCGTCGTCGTCGGGGTCGATGACGTCGCCCGGCCGATGCGGAGGGAGGCGGACGGCGAAGGTCACCCGGTACACTTCGTTGCCGTCCTCGTCCTCGGTGACGAGCGTCTCCGAATCGGAGACGGTGCCGCCGAACTCCTCGATGAGCTTGTTCGAGACCTGCTTGCCGATGTTCGTCGTCGAGAGCTTCAAGTCGAGGCCCTCGGGCTTCTCCTGCACCTCGGTGACGAAGGCTTCTCTATCCCCGGTGGCCTCCATCGCGCCCGTTACGTCCTCGGCGATTTCCCGGGCGCGCTGGGTCTCCTCGTACTCCGGCGTCCGCTCGCCCGTCGCCCGCACTTGCACGCGGCTGGCGTAGTAATCGCCCGCGATGCGCCCACAGCGGGTGCAGGTGCCCTGTGCCATTTTGACGGGGACGGTGACCTCATCGTCGACGGTGTGCCCGCGGACGGTACCTGTAAACTGGCAGTGCATCCGGACGGTGTTCTGGTCGACCTGTTCGGGGTCGATGCCCCAGGCCACGTCCTCGGCGTCGATGTGGACCGAGAGGGCGTCGGCGGTCTCGTCGATGGCGATGTCGGTGTGGTCCTGCGCGCCGATGTGGACCCAGCGCTCGCCGCGCTCGACGGCGCCACAGGCCGAACAGATGGTGACCTCGATGCGCTCGGGGGCGTCCACGAAGTCGAAGCGCTCGAAGTAACAGGGGTCACAGAGGCCCGTCCGGTTCGAGGCGCCCCGGTCGGGCCGGGCCGCGGCCGCCTCGGGGTCCACGGAGTCCCCACACTCCGGGCAGAAGCCCCGGGACTGGGTGTCGCTCATTACCCGCCGAAGGGCGTGCGGGCGGTTAAACTCCGTGTTCGGGTTCGACGGGAATGATATAAACGAGGGTCCCCAATTACGGGTATGGAATGGCGAACGGACTGGGGACTGCGCGCCCGGATGGGGCTGACGATGTTCCTGCTGGCCGCGCTGTATCTCGGGTTTCTGGGGGTTCTGGCCTGGCAGTTCGACAACATTTTTCTCATCGTCGGCGCGATGGGCGTCTTCCTCGGCGCGCAGTTCTTCTTCAGCGACAAGCTCGCGCTGTACAGCATGGGCGCCAAGGAAGTGAGCGCTGAGGAGTACCCCGAATTACACGCGAAAATCGAGCGACTCTCCCAGCAGGCGGACCTGCCGAAGCCGACGGTCGCGGTCTCGGACATGCGCGTTCCCAACGCCTTCGCGACGGGACGCTCACAGGACAGCGCCGCCGTCTGCGTGACGACTGGCCTGTTGAACACGCTCAACGACGAGGAGTTAGAGGGCGTGTTGGCCCACGAACTCGCGCATGTGAAGAACCGCGACGTGATGGTGATGACCATCGCCTCCTTCCTCTCGACGCTGGCCTTCATCGTCGTCCGCTGGGGATGGCTCTTCGGCGGCGGGGGGCGTAACCAGAACCAGGCGCCGGTCTACGTCGCCATCCTCGTTTCCCTCGTGGTGTGGGTGGTCTCCTTCCTGCTCATCCGCGCGCTCTCCCGTTACCGCGAATACGCGGCGGACCGCGGCGGCGCCCTCATAACGGGGAACCCGGCGGGCCTGGCGGCCGCACTGATGAAAATCGAGGGGTCGATGGACCGCGTGCCCGAGGAGGACCTCCGGGACCAGGCCGAGATGAACGCGTTCTTCGTCATCCCCATCTCCAAGGGGTCCATCGCGGCGCTGTTCTCGACGCACCCACAGACGGAGAAGCGCGTCGAGCGCCTGCGGGAGATGGAGCGGGAGTTCGAAACGACGGGCGGCAGTCTCTAGTTCTGGAGCGCCTCGACGACGGCGTCGCCGGCGGGCTTCCGGTCGAACTCGTCGTTGAACAGCAGGGGCGCCTCGCCGTGGCCTCGCGAGGGGAGCCACGACTGGCTGTCGTTGAGCCCCCATGTGATGATGGTCGAGACGCCCGCGTCGACGGCTTTGGAGACGAGCTCGCGGTAGTAGTCGGCCTGCTCGTCCTCGTCCTCGACGGCGGCGCCGATACCGACGTCGAGTTCCGTCAGGTGGACGTCCAGTCCGAGGTCGGTGAGCCGCTCGACGTTCTGTGCGACCTCGTCCGGGTCCGTCTTCTCGCCGAAGACGTGCATCTGGAGACCGACGCCGTCGATGGGCACGCCCCGGTCGAGCATCCCCTCGACGAGCTCGTAGACGTCGTCGGACTTCTCGTTCATCCCGTCCGCGCCGTAGTCGTTGTAGAAGAGGTCGGCGTCGCAGACGTCGTCGGCGTACTCGAAGGCCTTGTCCAGATACTCCTCGCCGAGGGCGTTGTACCACTGGTTCTCGCGGAGACCACCGCTGTCGGAGACGGCCTCGTTGACGACGTCCCACGCGTCCACGCGGCCGTTGTAGCGGCCGGCGACGGTGTAGATGTGCTCGCGCATCTCCTTCTCTATCTGTTCGGGGGTGTGCTCCCACGGGCGGAGCCACTCGGGGAACATCCGGTGCCAGACGAGGGTGTGACCGCGGACGTACATGTCGTGGGCCGCGCCGAAGTCCGCGACGTCGTCGGCGTCCGAGAAGTCGTAGGCGGCCTCGTCCGTGGCGAGGGGGCCCCATTTCATCGCGTTCTCGGCGGTGACGGCGTCGAACTCGTTTTTGAGCGCCTCCCGATAGTCGGTGTTCGTGCGCAGGGCCTCGGGGTCGACCGCGGCGCCGAAGTGCACGTCGGCGTCGCCGGCGGCGTCCTTGAGCGTAACCATACCCCGATTCACGGCGGGGGGCGCACTTCAAACCATGTTCACCGCTCGCGGGTTGCCGGGAGCGTTCGCGCTCGACGGACTGCTCCGGCAGCGGGCCGCGGGTTGAAGGCCGACGGGGACCCAGAGCGGGTATGGGTCTCTTCGATTCGATACGCGACATGCTCGGTGGGGGTGCCGAGCGCGCGGCGACGCGGGACGCCGACCCCGAGGACCTCTTCGGGCTGAGCACGGCGTACGTGACGATGGCGGCGGAACTCGATTTTGAGGCGACCGAGGAAGCCGGTCTCTGCTTCGGGAAAGTCGAGAGCACCGACTTCCGGGACGCCCTCCGGGACGTAGACGACGTACTGGAGGCGGGGGAGCTCGAGACGGGCACCGAGTCGGCCATCGGCACCGACGACCACGGGTACGGCTGGGTCACCCTGCGCGATTCGGACTTCGAGGACCTCGTGACGAGCGCCCATTTCGCGGCGGACACGCTCATCGAACGGGGGTACGGGAACCGACTGCTGGCGGCGGTCTTCGGGTTCGAGCGGCCGGACTCCGGCGAGCGCGCCTACTGGGTCTACTCCTTCAGGCGGGGGACCTTCTACCCCTTCGCGCCGCGCGGGACCCGCGAGCGGGACTCCTCGCTGGAGTTCAAACTGGAGACCGTCCTCGACGGCGAGCTCGACGTGGAGGACGAGAAGGAGTACTGGTACCCCCTCTGGCCCGACTCCGAGGGTGGGCATCCGTGGGGCGACGTGCGACCGTAGCCGGCAGGCCGCTCTTCCGAGCGAGTTTTTCGGCCCGTGTCGCGTTTGCTCCCGGCCCCAAACGAGTCTTCGAGCCGTGTCGCGCTTGCTCCCGGCTCCGAATGGGTTTCACTTTCACCTTGGTGTTAACGGGTGTGCGAGAGTTTATACGAGGGTAGGCACAAGTCAGGGATACGATGTCGACCAACGCTGACCTCGAAGAACTGCCGGGCGTCGGCCCGGCGACGGCCGAGAGCCTCCGCGAAGCGGGTTACGACTCCTTCCAGGGCATCGCCGTGGCGAGCCCGGGCGAGCTCTCGAACACCGCCGATGTGGGCGAATCCACCGCGAGCGATATCATCCAGGCCGCCCGAACGCAAGCGGACATCGGCGGGTTCGAGACCGGCTCCACGGTACTCGAACGCCGCGAACAGATCGGCAAGCTCACCTGGGGCGTCCCGGAGGTCGACGAGATGCTCGGCGGCGGCGTCGAAACCCAGTCGATCACCGAAGTCTACGGGGAGTTCGGGGCCGGCAAGTCCCAGGTCACGCATCAGCTCTCAGTGAACGTCCAGCTTCCCGCCGAACACGGCGGTCTGGAGGGGAGCGCCATCTTCGTCGACACGGAGGACACCTTCCGCCCCGAGCGCATCGACGATATGGTCCGGGGCCACGAGGAAGAGGTCCTGCAGGACACCCTCGAACTCCACGGCATCGAGGGCGACGCTTCCGACGAGGCGGCTATCGACGAACTCGTCGACGAGATGCTGGAGAACATCCACGTCGCGAAGGCGTTCAACTCCAACCACCAGATGCTCCTGGCGGAGAAGGCTCAGGAGCTCGCCGCCGAGAGCCAGGACGACGAGTTCCCCGTCCGCCTGCTCTCCGTCGACTCGCTGACCGCGCACTTCCGCGCGGAGTACGTGGGTCGTGGCGAACTCGCCGAGCGCCAGCAGAAGCTCAACAAACACCTCCACGACCTCGACAAGGTGGGTAACCTTCACAACGTCGCCACGGTCGTCACCAACCAGGTCGCCTCCAACCCGGACTCCTACTTCGGCGACCCGACCCAGCCCATCGGCGGGAACATTCTGGGTCACAAGTCCACGTTCCGCATCTACCTCCGCAAGTCCAAGGGCGACAAGCGCGTCGTGAAGCTCGTTGACGCCCCGAACCTCGCGGACGGCGAGTCCGTGATGCGCGTTCAGGACGGCGGGCTGAAGCCGGAATAAGTTCGGAAAAACGGAATAGCGGGCCGGAGCCCGCCCGAAGGGACTACTCGGTGCTCGTCGCGTCGGCGTCCAGCTCCCCTTCGTGTATTTTCGCGCCGTCCTGGACGACCTTCTCGGCGAGGACGGCACACTTCACGCGCATCGGCGTGACTTCGACGCCGAGCATGTCGAGGATGTCCTGGCGGTCGAGGTCGGCGATCTCCGTAAGCGTCATCCCGGGGAGCTTCTCTGAGAGCATACTGGCCGATGCCTGCGAGATGGCACAGCCATCCCCGGAGAACGCGACGCGCTCGACCGTCTCGCCGTCGTCCGCGAGCACGACGTCGAACTCGATTTCGTCGCCACAGGAGGTGTTGTGCCCGACGTGCGAGAAGGTGGGGTCCTCGAGCTCCCCGTAGTTCCGGGGGTTCCGGTAGTGGTCGAGGATCTGCTGTCGGTACATGTCCGAGCCCATGCTCATTACGCGCCGATACGGTAGTCCGACTCAAAAGGCTACCGACGGCGGCGCTACCGGGCGAAGATCTCGCGGGCGTCCTCGATGCCCGCGATCAGCGAATCGACCTCCGCGACGGTGTTGTAGAGGTAGAAGGAGGCCCGCGCGGAGGCCGCGATACCCATCACTTCGTGCAAAGGCTGTGTGCAGTGGTCGCCCGCGCGGATGGCGACGCCGTGGTCGTTGAGGATGGAGGAGAGGTCGTGGGCGTGCATCCCCTCGACGTTGAACGCCACCAGCCCGGCGCGGTCCTCGCCCAGCGGCGGGCCGTAAATCTCCACGCCGTCGATGGCTTCGAGTTGCTCGTAGGCGTACTGGGTAACCGTCTCCTCGTGGGCCTGAATCCGCTCCAGACCGATGTCGTCGAGGTAGTCCGCGGCCTCGGCGAGCGCGATGCCCTCCGCGATGAGCGGGGTGCCCGCCTCGTACTTCCAGGGGAGTTCGTTCCAGGTGGCGTCCTCGTAGGTGACCTTCTCTATCATGTCGCCGCCGTAGAGGAACGGCTCCATATCTTCGAGAATCTCCTTTTTGCCGTAGAGACAGCCGACGCCGGTGGGGCCAGCCATCTTGTGCCCCGAGAAGGCCAAGAAGTCCGCGTCCAGTTCCTCCACGTCGACCGGTCGGTTGGGCACGGACTGGGCGCCGTCGACGAAGATGTAGGCACCCTGCTCGTGGGCCATGTCGGCGAGCTCGCGGACCGGATTCACGGTCCCGAGCACGTTCGAGACGTGGACGACGGAGACCATCGCCGTGTCCGGGCCGATGACCTCCTTGGCGTGCTCCATGTCCAGTTTCCCCTCCTCGTCGACGCGGATGTACTTCACGTCCGCGCCGGCGCGCTTGGCTATCTGTTGCCACGTCACCAGCGAGGCGTGGTGCTCCATCTCCGTGAGCACCACTTCGTCGCCCTCCCCGAGCTCGTTGAGCCCCCACGCGTAGGCGACGAGGTTGACGGCCTCGGTGGTGTTCTTGGTGAATATCATCTCCTCGCGCCCCTCGCTCGCGCCGACGAACTCCGCGAGGCGGTCGTGGGCCTCCTCGTAGGCGATGGAGGCCTCTTGGGAGAGCTGGTGGATGCCCCGATGCACGTTGGCGTTGTACCCCCGGTAGTAGTCGCCGAAGACGTCGATGACGCGGTTCGGCGTCTGGGTGGTCGCGGCGTTGTCGAAGTACACGAGCGGCGTGTCCTCGGCTACCTCCCGTTCGAGGATGGGGAAGTCCGCGCGGACCGACTCGGCGTCGAGCGGGTCCGACTCCTGTGCGGTCATTAGGTGTGAACTAGGCTCGGAGGGGGAACTGTGCTTCGGTTCTCCCGGAAGTTGTCGGCGTCGTGGACGGCCGCGCGGCCGAGACTTACATCCGCAAGAACTGCGCGTGCCGGGTTTCCGCGATGTCGAGGACGTTCGCCTCCTCGACGATGCCCGCCTCGACCGCCAACTCGATAGTCCGCCGGCCGACGAGATTGCCGACGTTCGCGCGGGCCAGCGTGTCCACGACGGCCTCTTCGTCCGCCTCCTCGCCGCCGTAGAAGGACTCGTTGACGGTGATGGAAAGCTCCCCCTCTTCGTACGTTTCGCCGAGGGCCTCGGCGTCGCAGGCCGTCACCATCAGCCCGCGGTCGGTGCGTCGCTCGGTGAGGAGAATCGCCGTCACGTCAGCGCTCGTCGACGAGGCGCTGTTCGGTGCGCTCCTGAATCTCCTCGGCCTGCTCGGCGGCCTCCTGGGCCTCCTCCTCGCGCCCGAGTTCGTCCAGCGCGCGGGCCTTCTCCTCGTAGACGTCGGCCTGCTTGAACCCGAGGCGGATGGCGTTGTCCAGCGCGTCGAGGGCCTCCTCGTGGCGGCCCTGCTCGTTCTCCATGAAGCCGAGGTTGTACCACGCCTGGGGCAGCCGGTCGTCCTGCCGGACAGCCTCCTCGGCGTGGTGGTACGCCTCCTCGGTTTCGCCGCGCTGCCAGAGCGCGTAGGAGAGGTTCGCGTGCGCGTCGCCGGCGAAGCCCTCCGCGTCACGGTTGAGCGCCGCTTTCGCGGCGTCGACGGCCTCGTTCCACTCCTCTAACTCGGCGTGGGCGACGCCCTTGTTCACCCAGGCCTCCTGTTTGCGGAGCTCGTCGTCCGTGAAGAACGAGGCGCGCTCGAAGGCGTCGGCGGCCTGCTCGTGGCGGTTGATGCCCATGTAGTTCAGTCCAACGTCGATGAGCGAGTCGGCGTCCACGTCGCTCTCGACGTGGCGCTCGTCGAGCAGGTCGGTCAGCACATGGGAGTCCACCGGGTCGACCTCATCGGGGTCGACGGCCAGTTCGGGCGGGTCGATGTCGAAGCCCTCGTAGGGGTCGTCGAAGCCCTCCCCCTCCGAGAACTGGTGGGGTCGGTCGTCCTCGGCGTCGGTCATACCTTTGTGTACGTGCTTGTGCGGTTAAGAGCGTCGGGTCACACGGACGGGGCCGGCACGCTGAAACCGTCGCTCGCCGTACTCGCGGTATGCGACTGTTCGTGAGCGTCGACGTTCCCGACCGGTTCCGGGGCGCCATCGGCGCGCTCCAGCGGGAGTTCCGGGGCGCCGAGGACGTCCGCCCGACGGACCCGGGACAGGCCCACGCGACCCTCTTCTTCCTCGGCGATGTCGAAGCGGACCGTCTCGACAAGGTGGAGAACGCTGTCGGGGCCGCCGTCCGACGCGCGGACACGGGTTCGTTTCCCGTGGAGCTCGGCGGCGTCGGCGTCTTCCCCTCGCTGGACTACATCAGCGTCGTCTGGGTCGACGTCCGCGAAGGGGGCGAGGGGATGACGGCGCTCAACGCGGCGCTGGAAACCGCACTCGCCGAGCTGGGGTTCGAGGGTGACGACCACGAGTTCACGCCACACGTCACGGTCGGCCGGATGGACGGTCACCGCGGCAAGGCGACGATACGCGAACTCGTCACCGAGCGTGACCCGGACATCGGCCGGTTCCGGGCCTCGGAGGTCCGCCTGAAGGCGAGCGAACGCACCGATGAGGGACCCGAGTACCGGACGGTGGCCGAGTTCCCGCTCGGGACGTAGGGGTCTCCGGTGGGACGGCTGAGTACGCACCCGAGCTTCAGGTCGGACGCTCGTCCGGCACATTCAGATGAACAAGTCTTTATCCGGTGCACGAATAGACGCCTCCACTATGGGCAAGAAGTCGAAGGCGAAAAAGAAGCGTCTGGGCAAGCTGGACCGACAGAACAGCCGCATCCCGCCGTGGGTCATCATGAAGACGAACCGCGAGACGATGCAGAACCACAAGCGGCGCAACTGGCGGCGTAACGACACCGACGAATGAGCGCCAACGACTTCGACGAGCGGGTCATGACGGTCCCGCTCCGCGACCTGCAGGCCGAACCGAGCCACAAGCGCGCCGACAAGGCGATGACGCTCATCCGCGACCACCTCGCCCAGCACTTCAACGTCGAGGGCGACGCCATCCGGATGGACCCCTCCATCAACGAGACGGTCTGGGAACGCGGCCGCGCCAACCCCCCGAGCAAGCTCCGCGTCCGCGCGGCTCGCTTCGAGGAGGACGGCGAGGCCATCGTCGAGGCCGAACACGCAGACGAGTAACGTGTTACGCGCTTCCTTCTTCGGGTCGCCGTACGTCGGGGTGTTCGCCCGCGCCACCGACGACTGCGTGCTCGTCCGCCCGGACGTAGAGGACGAACACGCCGAGGCGCTCGAAGGGGAACTCGATGTCCCCGTCGTGCCGACCACGGTGGGCGGGTCCGCCACGGTCGGGTCGCTCGCGGCGGGCAACTCCGCCGGGCTCCTCCTCTCCGGGCGGCTCCGCGACCGGGAGCGCGAGCGGCTCGAATCGGCGCTCGACACGCCGGTGCACACCCTTCCGGGACGCCACAACGCCGCCGGCAACGTCGTGCTCGCGAACGACACCGGCGCCGTCGTCCACCCGGAGCTCTCGGAGGACGCGGCCGACGCCGTCCGCGAGGCGCTCGACGTTCCCGTCACTCGGACGGCCATCGCGGGCGTCCGAACCGTCGGGACGGCCGCCGTCGCGACCAACGAGGGTGTCCTCTGCCACCCGAAAACAACCGACGAGGAGCTCGACGACCTCGAAGAAGCCCTCGGCGTCTACGCCGACATCGGCACCATCAACTACGGTGGGCCGCTCGTCGGGTCGGGCCTCGTCGCCAACAGCGCGGGCTTCGTCGTCGGCGAGGACACCACCGGCCCCGAGCTGGGCCGTATCGAGGACGCGCTGGGCTACATCGACTAACTCTCCGTTCTTTTCGGCCCAACGCCCCGTTCAGCGCCGCTCGAAACCCCGCCCGGAGACGACTTCTAATTCGGTTTCGCCGCCCTCACACGAGAACGTGAACGTGCCGGGCTCGGTGCGCTCGTAGTCGTTCGCGCGCACCGCGAGGTCGTCGCCGGTGACTTCCATTTCGATGGTTCCCGACTCGCCCGCTTCTAACCGGACTTTCCCGAAGCCGACGTGCTCGCGGTTCGCCGTCACCCGGGAGCTCACCTCGTCGGTGACGAACAAATCGAGGGCCTTCGCACCGGCCCGCTCGCCCGTGTTCTCGACGGGAACCTCGACCGTTACCGTCCCGGCGGGTCCCATCTCCGACTCGCTCAACTCCGGCGCCCCGACCTCGAAGTCGGTGTAGCTCAACCCGTGCCCGAAGGCGAAGAGTGGGTCGTAGGAGTCGGGGTGTTCGTCGCCGCCAATCGGTGTGGGATGCCGGAGATAGTCGAACTGTGTCGGCAGATGCGCTTCGGAACGGGGCACCGACACCGGCAGGCGCCCGGCGGGGTTATGCTCGCCGAACAGCGTCTCCGCGACCGCCGTTCCCCCTTCGGTGCCGGGGTAGTAGGCCATCACCATCCCCGAGACGTGCTCGGCGGCCCACGGCGTCGAGAGCGGGCGCCCCGAAACCAACACGAGGATTGTCGGGGTCCCCGTCGCGTGGACGCGCTCCAGGAGTTCCTGTTGGGCCTCGGGGAGCCCCAGGTCGGTTCGCGTCGGCCACTCCCCGGTAGGTCTGGTCATCTCCTGGGGGCCGAACTCGTGGATGTACCAGTCCTCGCCGAGGACGACCACGGCAGCGTCCGCGTCCGCGGCGGCATCGGCCGCTGCGTCGATGTCTTCCGCTTCAGTAATGGAGGTCCCTTTCTCGTAGGTCACCGTCCCCGCACAGACGTTCTCGATGCCCTCCCTCACTGTCGTGCCCCGAAGGTCGGACTCGTCCATCACGCTCCACCCGCCGAACTGGTGGTGGAGGTCGTCGGCGTTCGGGCCGGTGACGAACACGTCCGAATCAGCCGAGAGCGGGAGGCTCCCGTCGTTTTTCAGGAGCGTCATCGACTCGCGGGCCGCGTCGGCGGTGGCCTCGACGCTCTCTTCGTCGGCGAGCGGGTCGGCGTTCCCCACATCCGCGTACGGGTCCTCGAAGAGCCCCGCGTCGCGTTTCAGTTCGAGGACGCGGCGGACGCTCGCGTCGATGCGTTCCTCGGCGAGTTCGCCGGCTTCGACGAGGTCGAGGAGATGCTCCGCGTAGCGCGGCCCGCCCACTGAAACGACGTCCAGCCCGGCGTCGAACGCCTGCCACGCCGCGGTTTCGGGGCCGTCGGCGGTCCGGTGGTCGTTGTAGAGGTGGTCAACACCGCCCCAGTCCGAAACGACGGCCCCGTCGAAGCCGAGTTCCCCCCGCAGGAGGTCGGTGAGGAGGCGCTCGGAGCTGTGCGCGGGCTCGCCGTCGATGGCGTTGTAGCAGGGCATCACCGCGTCCACGCCCTCCTCCAGGGCGGGCTCGAACGTCGGCAGATAGCGCCGCCGGAGCGTGCTCTCCGAGATTTCCACCACCGAAGCGTCCTCGCCGCGCTCGGGGCGGCCGTACGCGGGGAAGTGTTTGGCCGTCACGCCCACGGATTCCTTGAGCCCCCGGATTTGGGCGGCCGCGAGCTCGCCACAGAGCAGGGAGCTCTCGCCGAACGTCTCGAAGACGCGGCCCCAGCGCTGGTCCCGGGCCACATCGCAGGTGGGGCCGTAGTTGAGGGTCGCGCCGGTGGCGGCCATCTCCTCGCCGGTGACTCGCCCGCCGCGTTCGGCGAGCGCCTCGTTTCTGGTCGCGGCGACGCCGATGTTGTGCGGGAAGACGCTCGCGCCGTTCAGATAGGCGTGCCCGTGGGTCGCGTCCACCGGTATCGTGAGCGGGACTCCGTGGTCGGTCTCCGCTACCGCTACCCGCTGGAGTTCGTTTGCGGTCTCGGCCGCGTCCACGGGGTCGTCGCGCGTCGAGATGCCGATACCGAACGGCGAGACGTTGCCGACGCCGTCCCTGATTTCCGCCTTGGCGTCGTCGAGGGTCTTCTCCTCGCCCATCTTCCCGACGTAGGTGCCCACGAGCTGGCCGACCTTCGCGTCGAGACTCATCTCTCCGAGGAGTTCGTCGATGTCGTCGTCGTCCGTCACGTCGGGCGGCGATGGATGCTCCCTCATGGCGTCTCCCACGCGGAACAGGTATTTTACTCTATGGGGAGTAATTCTCTCTCGGAGTCCCCGAGTAACAAGATACTTCCCGCTCGCCGCGCGAATTCGGGGCATGAGTCTTGGAGGCGGCGGTCCCGGCCAACAGCAGTTGCAGCAACTCTCCGAAGAGATCGAGGCCATCGAGGGCGAGGTCGAGGAACTCGAAGGCGAGGTCGCCGACCTCGAAGCGGAGAAACACGAGATCGACGAGGCCATCGAGGCCATCGAGACCCTGGATACGGGTTCGACGGTTCAGGTTCCCCTCGGCGGCGGCGCCTACGTCCGCGCCGAGGTCCAGGACATCGACGAGATCGCCGTGGGTCTCGGCGGCGGCTACGCCGCCGAGCAGCCCCAGGGCGACGCCATCGAAACGCTGGAGCGCAAGCAGGAGGCTCTCGACGACCGCATCGACGACGTGCAAGACGAAATCGCGGACCTCGAAGAGGAGAGCGCCCAGCTCGAACAGCAGGCGCAGCAGGCCCAACAGCAGATGATGCAGCAGATGCAGCAACAACAGCAGGGCGGCGACGAGTAAGCGCATGTTCGACAGCCTGAAGGACAAACTGGGCAAGTTCCGCGACGACGTTGAGGAGACGGCGGAGGAGAAAGCCGAGGAGGCCGAAGCGGAGGACGATGCGGACGAAGCGGAACCCGAGCCGGCATCCGACGCGGAATCCGAGCCGGCGCCTGAGCCGGCATCCGACGCGGAATCCGAGCCGGCATCCGACACAGAGCCCGAGTCCGAGGCAGGCGACGACAAGAGCATCGGCCAGCGAGCGAAACTCTTCGTCACCGGTCAGGCGGTCATCGAGGAGGAGGACTTAGAGGACCCCCTCGACGAGCTAGAGATGGCGCTGCTCGCCAGCGACGTCGAACTCTCCGTCGCCGAGGAGCTTCTCGAACGCCTGCGCGAGGAACTGGTCGGCACCACCCGCGAACAGGTCGAGACCACCGGCGAAATCGTGGAGGCGGCGCTCCACGACGCCCTGGTGGACGTTATCAGCGTCGGCCAGTTCGACTTCGAGGAACGTCTCCGCGAGACCGAGAAACCCGCGGTCGTCACGTTCACCGGCGTCAACGGCGTCGGTAAGACGACGACCATCGCCAAGCTCGCCAAGCGCCTGGAAGAACGGGGGTTCTCGGTCGTGATGGCCAACGGCGACACGTATCGGGCCGGCGCGAACCAGCAGATACAGGAGCACGCCGACGCGCTCGACACGAAGCTCATCGCCCACGAGCAGGGCGGCGACCCCGCGGCCGTCATCTACGACGCCGTGGAGTACGCCGAGGCCAACGACATCGACGTGGTGCTCGGTGACACGGCGGGCCGCCTGCACACGTCGAACGACTTGATGGCACAACTGGAGAAAATCGACCGCGTCGTCGGCCCCGACCTCACGGTCTTCGTCGACGAGGCGGTCGCCGGGCAGGACGCGGTGAACCGCGCCCGCGAGTTCAACGACGCCGCCGAAATCGACGGCGCCATCCTCACGAAGGCCGACGCCGACGCGCAGGGCGGTGCGGCCATCTCCATCGCCCAGGTGACGGGCAAGCCCATCCTTTTCCTCGGGACGGGACAGGGATACGACGACCTCCGCGAGTTCGACCCCGAGGAGCTCGTCTCCGAGCTGCTGGGTGCGAACGAGTAGCTACTCCTCGAAGCTCTCGTCCTTCGAGCGCGCCGCTACGAGCACCATGTCCAACTGTTGTCCGTTCCGGTCGTACGCACGCACCTGTTCTGGCTCGTAGGGCGGCACGGCGACCAGTATTCTGACGTGCAGGTCGTCGGTGACGCTCACTTCCGGCAGGCCGTCGGGATGGGAGAGAAAGCGCCCGTCCGTTCCTGCCGGTGTGGCGAGGTCCATCCCGAACACGGTGTTCAGCGACTCGCCGGCGCCGGGGAAGTAGAACTCCGCGAAGACGTCGGTGTCGGGGGCGAGCGAATCCAGGGCGTCCCCGTCGCCGGCGACGGCTTCGAGGTCGCTCGCTACAACCGTCGCCAGCGAGACGTTCACGGGCTCGGGGTCCGCGTCGGCGGCGAGGCGACAGCAGGTTTCGAGCAGGGGTCGGGTCGCGTACACCGGCATAGGACCGATACGTGACCGAGCGTCTACAGCTTACCGGCGCCGGCAGAGCAGGTCGAACTGGTGGGTGGTGTACACCAGCTCCGCCGCGTCGACCTGCGCGCGCCGTCGGACCAGCCAGTCGCCGAGCCCGTCGGTCTCTCCGTCGAGCTCCGCGAGCGCGTCCTCGACCGTGTCGAGGATGAACCGGAGGAAGAAGGCCTCGTCGCCGGGGTACGCCCCGTCGACGGGCCGGACGACCCAATCGGACCCGGCGACGCCGACGAGCGTAGCCCGCTCGCTCGCCCGGAGCGCGTCGATGGCGTCCCCGCCCCCGCGGCTGCTCCCGCCTGGCTTCGCGTCCATGTGCTCGTGGTAGCGCCGCTCGACCCGCCGGTCGGCGGGGTGTGCGGGCCGGAAGCGTGTCGCGCCGTCGAAGGTAATCGGGAAGTACCCCAACCCGTCGGGAGCGAGCGCGCCGAGGAAGGCGTCGAGCGCCGACGGGTCGAGAATGTCGAGGAGGGCGGCGCCAACGACCAAATCGTAGCCCTCCCGCGCGGCGGCGTCGGTGACGGCATCGGCGACGACGGGTTCCACTTCGACGCGGCGCGCGGGCGTTTCGAGGACGAGGGCTTTGTCCCCCCGAACGGTTGCGTCGCGCCCCGCGGCCCACTCCCGGAGGTACTCGCGGAGCGCCGCGGCGTTCCCCTCGCGCACGTCCACCGCGGTGTACGAGGTTTCGCCCTCGGGGAGCACGCCCCACTCCAGGAAGCGCGTGAGCATCGTCCCGATGCCGGCACCGACGTCGAGCACGCGGAGGGGTTCGCTCCCCCGTTCGGCGAGTCCGGCCCGGAGTTCGCCCACGAGGCGCCGGTCGAGCGCCCGGTCGTCGACGCTCCGCTTCGCCCGGAGGTAGCGCTGAAAGCTCATCGTGCCACCTCCGCGAGCAGGCCCCTGACGCGCCGGGTTGTCTCCGCCCACCCGGGGTGGCGCTCGTAGCGCGCCCGCGCCGCGTTCCCCATCGCGGCCAGCGTGTCGGGGTCGTCGAGGCGCTCGATGGCCCGCGCGACGGCCGAGGGGGAATCGGGTGCGACCAGCAGGCCGTCCTCGCCGTCGGTGACGACGTCGCTCGCGCCGCCGGCGCGGGAGGCGAGCGCGGGGAGCCCGAAGCTCATCCCTTCGAGGTAGACAATGCCGAACCCCTCGTAGCGGGAGGGGACCGCGAGCGCGTGGCTCCGCCGGAGGGTCCCGGCCAGCGCGGCGTCCGTGAGCTCGCCGGCCATCCGGACCCGGTCTTCGAGCCCGCGGCGCCGGACGAGCCGCCGGACCGAATCGGCGTGGGTCTCGTCGGCCGCGCGCCCGACGACGGTCAGCGTGGCGTCGGTGTCGGCGGCGGCCAGCCCCGCCACGAGCGTGTCCAGCCCTTTGCGGGGTGCGATGTTCCCCACGAAAACCAGCCGTAGGGGGCGTTCCGCCGCCCGGCGCTCGATTTCTTCCACACCCATCTCGGGGTCGAAGCGGTCGCCCGCGGGCGGCGCGACGACCGTGGATTCGGAGGCCACGCCGAGCTCCCGGACGCTCCGTTCGGTCGCGGTGCTGTTGCAGACCGCCCCGTCGACGGTGGCGAGGTAGCGCCGCTCGACGCCCCTGTAGAAGGGCGTCAGCGGGCGCCCCTCGCTCGCGCGCAGGTGGTGCACGATGCTCACGACGGGATAGGGGAGGTCGGGGTTCGCGCCGACGAGCGACGGATGAGCGAGTTCGTCCTGCAACACGACGTCCACGTCGCCGTGGAGCCGTCCCCGGAAGCACGGGTCGAGGCTGTCGAGCAGCCCCCGGGGGTAGGCTCGCCACGGGAGCTCGACGACCTCGACGGTGTCGCCGGCTCGACGCAGCCCCGCCACGAGCTTTCGGTCGTAGCGGAACCCCCCTGAACGGGTGTCTAAATCGCCGTACACCGTCACGCCGACCCTCATACCGGGGCGTCGTAGGCCGCCGCGGCCTCGTCGTCCTCGTGGACGGTCACGCGGAGTTCGCTCGCGGTGTCGGCCGTCACGTCGTCGCACACGCGCTCGAAGACGACCCGCGCGAAGCGCTCGACGCTCGGGTTGTACCCTTCGAACTCCGGCAGGTCGTTGAGCAGCGTGTCGCGGTAGCGCGCCTCGACGCTCTCCAGGGCGGCTTTCACGTCGTCGATGTCCACCACGTAGTCGTACTCGTCGAGCTCGGCCCCCCGGAACGTGAGCTCCACCTCGAAGCGGTGGGAGTGGGGTTCGCCCTCGGGCCCGGGCGCCGGAACGGTGAGAAAGTGTTGGGCGACGAACGCCGTCCGTACGGTCGTCGAGTACATGGCCCGTAAACGGGCTCCCCGCACCTAAAACCCGGTCAGTCGTAGGTGAAGACGACTTGCAGCGTCTCCTCGGGAGTCGTGTCCAGTCGTTCGTACGCCTCGGCGGCCCGCCCGAGGTCGAGCTCGTGGGTCCGGAGCCCCGAGAGGTCCCGGTCGGCCAGCCAGGACTGGACGAACGCCATCCGTCGCTCCTTGTCCCAGCGCCCCGCGTGGTCCGGGTCGACGCGGCTCACCTGACTGCTCCGGACGCGGACATGGCTCCGGTGGTATCTCACACCCAAATCGAGGGACACCGGCTTGGTGCCGTACCACGACCCGACGAGGACCTCGCCGGCGTACCCCACCGTGTCGATGGCGGCGTCGAGCGCCTCGGGGTTCCCCGAGAGCTCGAAAGCGAGGTCGGGCGGGTCGTCGAGTGCGCCGTCGAGGTCCCCGGGCGCGACAGCCCGGTCGGCGCCCATCGACTCGGAGCGGGCGCGCCGGCTCCCGTACGTGTCCACCGTCACCAACTCGGCGAGCGGGAACTCCGAGAGGACGGCCGTCGTCAACAGGCCGACCGGCCCCTGCCCGAAGACGACGACGCGGGCGCCGACGCGGGGCCGGGCGTCCATGGCGAAGTTGACGGCGGCCTCGGTGTTCGGGAGGAACACCCCCTGCTCGGGCGGCAAGCCAGTCCGAACGAGGGCATCGGGCTCGGCGAGAAAGTGACTCTCGTGGGGGTTGAACGCGAAGACCCGCTCGCCATCCCACGACTCCTCGACGCCCGGGCCGAGCGCTTCGACCCGGCCGACCGCCGCGTAACCGTACTGCATCGGGTAGGAGAAGTCGCCGTCGAAGGCGTCGATGGTGTCGTCGACGGCGGCGTCGGTCGGGACCTCGTCGCGATACACCAACAGTTCGGTGCCGGGACTCACGGCGGAGCGCTCCGTCCGAACCCGGACCTCGCCCGGGCCGGGCTCGGGGACGGCCCGTTCGCGGACCTCGACGGAGCGAGGGCCAGTGAAATACAGCGCCCGGCCGGTCATAGCTCCCCGTTCGCCGTCGCGGTCGGTCCGGGGGCGTCGGGGCTGTGCGGCTGGGAATGCACGTGCCCTAGAGAGGGTTTCACGAACTAAAGTGTATCACTCGACGTACCCCAGGGCGTCGAGGCGCTCGCGCTCGCCGCCGCCATAGACGCGGTCGACCGGGAGCTCCTCGGGCGGGGCGAGGGTGGGTGTTCGCGTCCTCCGGTCGGCCCCCTCGGCTTCAGCCCACGGCACCGCCAGCAGCGCGGGCACCGGCGTGTGCATCGGGTGGCCGTAGAGTCCCCACTCGCCAAAGAGGTTGCCGTGGTCCGCGGTGACGGCGACCCGCCCGTCGACGTTCGACAGCAGGGCCGCTACCTCCGCGAGCACGTAGCGCAGGTTCGCGAGGTAGGCCTCCCACACCGCTGCTTCGGATATCTCACCCTGCCGGAGCAGTATCCACGGGTTCGACGCGCTGCTCGCGTCGTCCGTTCGGGCCATGCCGCCGTCCCCCTCGACCGGCGACGGCACGAACGGGTGGTGGGGCTGCATGTAGTGGACAACCAGCCGCGTCGGGTCGCGCTCGCGGGCGAGGGCGACCGCCCGGTCCGTGACGGCGGCGGCGGGCACGGTCCCGAGCCCGTCGTCCCACGCGTACTTCCACACCTCGTCGACGGCAGCAAAGGCCTCCCGGGTGAGGTAGCGCTCGCTCCACGTATTGCCGGTGACCATCGCCGTTTTCGGGGTTTCGGAGTGCCCCTCGAAGGTGTTCGCCAGCCACTCCGAGGAGGAACTGCCGACCGAGCGGACTGTCTCGACCCCGTTCAGGAAGTCGAACTCGGGGGCGACGGCTTCGAGCGCGTCGGGGCGGCAGGCGTCCAACACCACGAGCACGTCCCACTCGCGCTCGAAGACGTTCGTCCCGTAGTCCAGCCGGCGCCCGACGGCCTGCAGACCGCGCAGGTAGGCCGTCCCGAGCCGGCTCATCCCCGGTTCTCGCACCCGCGTCCGTACGCAGCGGGCGGAGTAAAACCCCTCGGGGTCTATGGTCCCGGCGCCCTTCCCGTCGGTATGGACTGTCTGTTCGTCGGCGCCGGGGCCATCGCGGGCGAGTACGCCGCGGCGCTCGGCGACACGTCCCTCTCGCTGGCGGGGGTCTGTGACCTCGACGGCGAGCGGGCCCGAACGCTCGCGGCCGAGTACGACTGCCCGGCGTTCACGGACCTCGACGCGGCGCTCGACGCCGTCGACGCGCCCCTCGTGGTGAACCTGACGAGCCACGCGGCCCACGCCCCCGTCACCGAAACGGCGCTCGCCGCCGGCCGGCACGTCTACTCCCAGAAGCCGCTCGCGCTCGACGCCGAGCGCGCGGCGGCGCTCCTCGACACCGCCCGAGAGAACGGCCTCGCGCTCGGCTGTGCGCCCGGGACGGTGCGGGGCCCCACCCAGCGCCGCGCGGGCCGCCTGCTCGCGGACGGCCGCCTC
>JBEQBK010000029.1:0-21173 GCA_041639855.1 Halobacteriaceae archaeon
GGCGGACGAAGAGTTGGCCAATCGAGGGGGGGTCTGGAACGCGGATTAAAGAGGTTCTCGACGAACGGCGCCGGCGCGAGCGCCCTGGACTATGAGTTGTCCTCGACGGTGATGGCCAACTCCTCGCGCGCGACGGCGAGCTTGAACGTGGGGACCGTCCGCTGGACGACCTCCACGATACCCCTGTCGGCGAGGCGGCGCAGCGCCGAGCGCACGGCGTCGGCGTCCACGTCGTCGGGAACGCGCTCGTCGCTCTTCGCCTCCAGTTTGTGCAACACCGAGACGACGCTCTCGGAGCGCTCGTCGTGGCCCACGAGCACGTCGATGACCGCGGACTGGAACGGCGTCACCGAGACGGTCATCCCCGAGGCATCGCCGCCGACGAGCTCGACCGCCTCCGGCGTCGCGCAGATGAGGCTGTCCTCGTTGCGGTAGTAGTAGTCTTTCAGTTCTTCTTCCAGATACTGGTGGACCTCGCTCCCACTTTCCATCTCCCAGCGCTCCTGTAAGTCAGCGTTCTTGGTGGGCTGAAGCTCCACGATGTCCGCCAGCCGTTCCTCGGCTTCCGCCCCGAGCGCGTCGCCCTCGCTCATTACGGCCCCCTAACCAGTCGGGGTATTTCATTCGCCCGTTCCTTTTTGCCCCGGGAACCCCCAGTCCGGGTATGCCCATCGACGCAACCCGTGAGGGGGACGTGGCGACGCTCACCCTTTCGGGGCCCCGGCACAACGCGCTCACCCGGGCCGACGTGGCGACGCTGCGGGACGAACTCGACGCCGCGCGCGACGCCCGCGTCGTCGTTCTCCGCGGCGCGGACGGCGACTTTTCCTCGGGCGCGGACGTGGACGAACTGCTGGAACTCGCACCCGCGGAGGCGGCCGACTACGCCGCGGCGGGCGCCGAGCTCGCGGCCGAAATCGAGCGCCACCCCGCGCCCGTCATCGCCGCCATCGACGGGGCCTGCCTGGGCAGCGGGCTGGAACTCGCGCTCGCTTGTGACCTGCGGGTCGCCACCGAACGCGCCGCGCTCGGCTTCACCGAAACCGAACTCGGCATCGTCCCCGGATGGGGCGGCGTCCCGCGGCTCTCGTGGCTCGTCGGGCCCGAGACCGCCAAACGGCTGGTCTACTTCGGCGACCGCGTGGACGGGACCGACGCCTACGAGCTCGGCCTCGCGGGGGACGTAATCGCCCACGGCGCACTCGACCCCTTCGTCGCGGAGCTCGCGGCCGACTTCGCCGCGCGCCCGCCGATGGCGCTCCGCTTCGCGAAGGGGGCGTTCGCGGACGCCCGCCCCGAGCGGACCCCGGCGACGGCGGCGTGGGCGGCGCTCTTCGACTCGGAGGCGGCCCGCGAGGCGATGGCCGAGTTCCGCGCCAACGGTTAAGCGCCTGGGCGTCCATCTCTCCCTATGCGCGAGGTCAAACTCAGCCATCTCGACGAGGAACTCGACGCGCTGGAGTACCCGGCCACCCGGGCGGACGTGGCGGCCGGACTCGGGGACGTACACCTCCTGTACGCCGACGGCGAGGAGGACTTCATCGACGTGCTCGACCGCATCGAAGCCGACGTCTTCACCGGCCCGGACGACCTGCAGGCCGACTTGATGAACGTGCTCCCTGTGGAGGCCGTCGGGGAGCCGGGACAAAGCGAGGGCGAAGGATAGCGAGGACTTCGGACACGGGGACGAAGGGGAGGGCTTATTCAGTACCGACGGTAAAGGAGCGGTCATAATGGAGTTTTGCGACGAGTGCGGTTCGATGATGAAGACCGAGGAAGTCGACGGCGTCGAGATGTGGGTCTGCTCGGAGGGCCACCAGAAGCCGAAGGACCCGGACGCGAGCTACGTCGTCACCGAGGGTCAGGAGGCCAGCGAGGTCATCGAGAGCGCCGGCACCGAGGGCTCCGGGCTCCCCGTCACCGAGGAGCGCTGCCCGAAGTGCGGCAACGACGAGGCCTTCTGGTATATGCAACAGATACGCAGCGCCGACGAGTCCGAGACTCGCTTCTTCGTCTGCACGGAGTGCGAGCACACCTGGCGCGAGGACGACAACTGAGGACGGACCACTAAGGGCACTCGCGTTCTCTCTGGGGTATGGACCTCCCGGCGCCGACGGTCCCCGAAGCCGAACTCGCGAGCGCGGGCTACGAGCGCAGCGAGGACCGCGTCGAGACGCTCGCCGAGTTGGGTCTCGCCCGCGCGGTCGGGCGGACCCTCGTCTACGAGCGCCACGACGCCTTCTTCTTCGCGTCCAGGGTGCGGGTCGAACCGGGCCTGCCGCCCGGCGGCGCGTCGATGCTCGGCTCCACGGTGTTCTCGGCGGCCGACCGCTCTTTTCGCAAGGAACTCCGCGAGCGCGGCGCGAACGGAATCGACGGGCGCGAAACGGAGCGTCTCCGGATGCGAAGCGGCGAGCGCGCCCGGATGCGCCGCTACACGGCGGCAATCGAGGGACGGGAGGTTGCGGCGGTTCTCTGCTCGTGGCCCCGCGACAACGAGTTCCGGGTCGCGGGCGGCGCCGGGCCCGAGGCGCCGATAGAACTGGTGCGCGCGGTGAAATAATCGCCGTCGCGCCGTCAGAACTGCCGCCCGTAGGTGAGGTAGCCGGTGTGCCCGACGGGGCCCGTCGAGGGCCGCGACCCCCGGTCGTCGAACTGCATCCGGCGCTGGATCGTCTCGACGGTCCGGACGTTCGCCAACTCGACTTCCGTGGCCGTCTCGTGGACGGCGCGCGCGTTCTCGACGAACGGCGAGTAGGAGGCCAGAAAACCCCCCGAAACGAGGTGCTCCGGAACGGACGCGACGATGTCGGGGGCGTCGCCGGTGTCGAGGGTGACGGCGTCGAACGCGCCCAACTCGGGGAGTTCTTCGGCGACGTCACCCGCGCGGACCTCCACGCTGTCCTCGACCTCGGCGAGGACCATGTTCTCGCGGGCCACCTCGGCGAACTCCGGGTCCCGCTCGAAGGTGAGCACCTCCGCGCCGGCGCGGGCCATGTACGCCGCGAGGACGCCCGTACCGGTGCCGGCGTCGAGAACGCGGTCCCCGTCCGAGATGCCCGTGATACCGAGTATCTGTCCCACGTCGCGGGGGAGCATCGGCGCGCCGGTGCGCTCGAAGTGCTCGAAACAGTCCGGCCCGCGCAGCGCGCGCACCGAGAAGGGTTCGTCGAGGTGGGTCTCGACGGTGTCCCCGGGTTCGGCATCGTCGGGGAGGTGGAGCACGCCGAGGTCGGTGTGGACCTCGTCGCCGGGTTCGCAGAGGAACTCCCGGTCGCCCCGGGTGACGAGTAACACTATTCGAGGCGTTCGACCGCGGCGGCCAGGTCGCCGTCTACCTCTTCGAGCGTCTCGCGCGCGGCGGCCTCGCTGGCGCCGGTGCGCTGGACGACGATCTGCACGTCGGAGTCGGGGATGGCCGAGCCGGACTCCTCACTCTCACCTTCGGCGCCGGCCTCCAGGGCCGACTGTTCGCGACTCTCGGGCTCGCCGACGACCTGGTAGGTCTCTTGGCCGCGGGCGTCCATCTTGGTCACTTCGGGGTCGTCGAAGTAGAGCTCCTCGCCGCCTTCGGTGCGGATGATGACCTCCGTGGCGTCGATTTCGTCCACGTCGATGCCCATCTGCTCCATCATCTGTTCCATCTTGCGCGGGTTCATGCCGCCGCCGCCTCCTCCGAACATACTCCCCACTCCTCGCGGCGGGTCCAAAAGCGTGCTGTTCGCCTACGCGAGCGGGACGACCACGACCGGCAGGTCGGCCCGCGCGATGATTCGCTGTGCCGTTTCGCCGACGCGCTCCGCGCCCGGCGGGTCGCTGTGGGGGCCGAGCAGAATCTCGTCGGCGTCCTGCTCGGCCGCACCGGCGAGTATTTCCTCAACGGGCTCGCCCTCGCGCTCGACGGTCTCCACGTCGGGTTCCAGCAGACGGACGGCGGCGACGTTCGCGGCGTCCGCGGCGTCGCGCTCCGACTCACCCTCCCGGACGGCCACGACGATTACTCGGTCCTCGGGTCCCGCCCGGTCCTGGAGGTAATCGCAGGCCGCCGCGCTCGCGTGGACCGAGTCCGTGGCGAGGAGAAAGCGGGTCATTCCCCTGTTTCTTCCCCACCCTCAGCGGGGACGCCGGAGCGCACTTTCACCGCCACCCCCGACTCGAAGTCGAGCATCGACGTCGCGTCGAGTTCCGCGCGCCCCACCGCAAGGAGGTCGCCGTCCTCGTGGACGACGGCAACCTCGTCGCGGGCGCGGATTTCGGGGCCGACCTCGGCGACGAACTTCGCGAAGACGTTCCGGCCCTCGCGGACGAAGGGCTCGCTCTCGTCGCCGACGACGACCCGCGCGGCAGGCGCATCGAGCGCGGCTAGGAGGCGTCGCCCGCCTTCGACGCCGAGGGTGAAGCGCTCGCCCGCGCCGACGGAGACGAGGCGCTCGCCGCCGACGGAGATCCGTTTGGGCCGCCCGTTGCGCGAGCGCTCGATGTCGGGTGTCTCTTCGGGCGCGAACAGCGCCGCTCCGGCGCCGGCGCCGAACTGGTAGTCCGCGACGGTTCGCAACCCCTCGATACCGACGCCGCTGTGCATACCGACGGCTGGAGAGCCCGGCGCAAAGGCCTGTCGTTCGCTTCAGCGGGATTTTTATATCGCCCATCGCTAGTCCGGGTATGGATACGACACGAGTCGCAGCGGGCGCCGTGCTGGTGTTGGTCGGCGTCGTCGCCCTCTTCTACGGCGCGACGGCAATCGACAACCTCCCCGGACTGGCGCTGGCCGTCGGCGCAGTCGCCGTCGCCGCCGGGACGCTGCTGGTCGGGACCTCGGGCACGCCCGAGGAGGACGCCACCCGGCAGGTGTAGGCATCGCGCGCCCGGTCCGAACCGGAGCATTCAGTAGCGGGGATTCCGTACACCCCGTTATGGCAGACGAGACGACGCCGGTCACGCGCCGGGGTCTCCTCCGCGCGGCGGCCGGCGCGACGGTCGCCGCGGGCGCGACGGGCACCGCGGCCGCACAGGAAGAGGGCGGTCCGACGGTCGTCGAGGTCGGCCCCGGCGGACAGAACGTGTTCGGTCCGGAGACGGCGTACGTCACGCCCGGTTCGACGGTCGAGTTCCAGTGGCGCTCGGACGGCCACAACGTCGTCCCCTATCAGGACGAACTCCCCGAGGGCGCCAGCTGGGAAGGCGAGACGACGCTCTACGACACCGGCCACACCTACACCCACACCTTCGAGACGCTCGGCGAGTACCCCTACTACTGCGAGCCCCACGAGTCGCTGGGCATGGTCGGGACCATCGTCGTCACCGAGGACCCACCCGAGGAGGAGGGCTTCCAGTCCATTCTCCCCGACACCGCGAAGACGCTCGGCGTCGCTACTGTCGGGGCGATGTCCTCCGTGCTCGGCCTCACCTACTTCTTCATGAAATACGGGGGAGACTACGGCGAGTTCGAGGAGTAGCGCACGTCGACCTCGACCGGCCGCTTCTCGCCCTCCAGGTCCGCGACCACGCGCTCGACCACCCGTTCTCCCTCCTCCCGGATGAGGTCGATGACTTTGTCGACGACCCAGTTCATGCTGACCAGCGCCGGGAGATCGAAGATGCCCGAGTGCACCGTGTCGGGTTCGTACTCCACGACGAACCTGACCTCCGTCGCGTGTTCCTCGCCTTCGGGCGGCTCTACCTCCTCAACTTCCCAGCGCCCGTGCGCCCGGATGTCCTTGGTCACTTCCCAGTCGATGCGCTCGGGCGGGTCCACGCCCGTCACCTCCGAGTGGGCCGTGTAGGTGAGCTTCCACCACGCGAAGCGCAGGCGATAGCGGGTGCCGGGACTGCCGTCGCCGCGCTGGTCGACGGCGCGCAGATGCTTCGAGTAGTTCGCGTAGCCCGGGAAGTCGAGCAGGAACTCGTAGGCCTTCTCCGGAGGGATGTAAGCGACGGTGCTGGCGACGAAACGTTCCACACGCCGGGTTGGGACCCGAGCGTCAAATAGCTACCCGCGAAGCGTCGGACTCTTTTCGTCCCGTGGCCTGCCGGTCGTATGGCACACCGCACGGACGTTCTCGTAATCGGCGGCGGCGTCGCCGGCCTCACCGCCGCGACGTTCACCGCCCGCGCGGGTCTCGACACGCTCGTCGTCTCGACGGACGAGTCGATTCTCGCGCGCAACGCCCACCTGGAAAACGTACCTGGGTTCCCCGCCGGCGTCGACGCCCGCCGCTTCCTCTCGCTCTGTGCGGAGGGCGCCGAGCGAAACGGGGTCGCGCTCCGACGGGGCACGGTAACGGACCTCCGCGAGGCGGAGCGCTTCGTCGCCGAAACGGAGGCCGGCGACGCGTTCGAGGCCGACTACGTCGTGGCGGCCTCGTGGTCCGATTCGTCGTATCTCGACTCGCTGGACGTCGCGAAAAAGGAGCGCGGCTCGAAGACCTACCTCGACCCCGACCCCGAGGGCCGAACGTCGGTGCCGGGTCTCTACGCGGCGGGCCGCGTCGTGGGCGCCTACCACCAGACGGTCGTCGCCGCGGGCGACGGCGCAACCGCCGGGCTCACGCTCCTCCACGACTCCGAGGTGCCCTTCTACCACGACTGGGTCGCCCCGGAGGGCTACTTCACCGAGCGCGGCCGGGAGATACCCCCCGGGTGTGAGGAAATCGACGCCGAGGAGCGCGAACGCCGCGCGCGCGAGTCCAGAGAACTCATGCGCGAGCGCTTCGCCGAGCCGTACCCCGAGGACCCGACGATGCACCCCTCCGTGGCCGAGGACGACTGAGGGTTTTTCATCCCCTCCCCCGGAACGGGAGGTAATGAGTCTGCTCTCGGACACGAACGTCGCGCTCGGCGTGACGGGGAGCATCGCGGCGGTCAAGACCGTCGAACTCGCCCACGAACTCCGCCGCCGCGGCGCGTCGGTGCGGGCGGTGATGACCGACTCGGCGAGCCACATCGTTGACCCGTGGGCCGCCGAGTTCGCCACCGACAACGACGCGGTCACCGGAATCACGGGCGCCGTCGAGCACGTCGAGCTCTGCGGGCGCGAGGGGTGGGCGGACGTGCTCTTGATTGCGCCCTGTACCGCGAACACCGTCGGGAAAATCGCGGCCGCGATAGACGACACGCCGGTCACGACCTGCGCGACGACCGCCCTCGGCGCGGGCGTGCCGGTGGTCGTCGCGCCGGCGATGCACGAGCCGATGTACGACCATCCGGGCGTACTGGACGCCATCGAGCGCGTCGAGTCCTGGGGCGTCCCCTTCGTCGAACCGCGCATCGAGGAGGGGAAAGCCAAAATCGCCTCGGAGGACGCCATCGTTCTCGAAACGGCGCGCGCCGCCGGGGCTTCCCCCCTCGACGGCGAGCGCGTCGTCGTCACGGGCGGCGCGACGGCCGAGCGCGTCGACCCGGTTCGCGTGCTGACGAACCGGGCCTCCGGGAAGACGGGCCGGGCCGTCGCGCGGGCCTGCTACACGAGAGGCGCCGACGTGACGCTCGTCGAGGGCTCCCTTCACGAACCGGCGCCGGCGCCCTGGGCGGAGCTCGTGAGCGTGGAGAGCGCCGCGGAGATGCGCGACGCCGCGCTCGACGCCGTCGCGGGCGCCAGCGCGCTCGTCTCGACGGCGGCCATCTCGGATTACACCGTTGACGCCGCCGACGAGAAGATCCGTTCCGGGCAGGAACTCACGCTCAAACTCCAGTCGACGCCCAAACTCATCGACGCCGTCCGCGAGGCCCACCCCGACCTCACTATCGTCGGGTTCAAGGCCGAGACGTCGGGCGACGACGACGCGATGGTCGGAGCGGCGCGGGAAACCCTCGAACGCGTCGGCCTCTCCTTCGTCGTCGCCAACGACGCGAGCGTGATGGGCGCCGACGCGACGCGGGCGCTGTTCGTCGGGGAGAGCGAACACACCGAGTTCGAGGGAACGAAAGAGGAGTTGGGCCTCGCGGTCGCCGACCGGCTCTAAAGTAGGAGGGCGAGTGCAGCCGCCAGCGAGAGCACGATGGCGAGCACGCCGACCCGAACGTTCGGGCGCACCGGCGACTCGCCGCCGGGGAAGACGCGCTCGGGGTTGTTGGCCAGCGCCACGGCGCGCTTCGAGCCGGCGACGACCGCGCGGTCGACCGCGGCGTAGAGTTCCGTGGTGGCGACGACGAGCGCCCGGGCGCCGTAGAAGCCCGCGGGGTTGTAGAGGCGGTCCACGTCGGGCATCCGGCCGACCCCGGAGAGGGGCTTTTTCACGAGCGCGAAGCCGGCCAGCCCGGCGGCCGCGAGCGCGACCCCTTCGACGAGGTGGCTCACGGTGTAGGTGGTGTAGACGTGCGAGACGACGTCACCGTCCGTCACGTCGTAGGGGAGAATCGAGAACAGCGCGCCGTCGAAGACGCCGTAGAACACACAGAGCGCCGCGACGAGGACCATCGCGACGGTCTGGCCGCGGTTGGCGTCCTTCACCTCGCCGTCGTACTCGCCGTGGAAGAAGGCGTAGTAGCCGAACTTGATGAAGGACATGAACGTCCCGACGCCCCCGATGAGAAGGAGCCATTCGAGGGTCGTGCGCCCGCCGACGTACAGCGGGCCGTGCGCGAAGTCGTAGTGGCTCGCCGCGATGACGATGCCCTTCGAGACGAAGCCGTTGAAGCCGGGGAAGCCGGCGATGGAGAGCGCGGCGACGGTGAAACAGCCCGCGGTTATCGGCATCTCCTTGGCCAGCCCGCCGAGTTTCTTCAGGCTCTCCTCGCCGGTGCGGTAGATGACGACGCCCGCCGTCATGAACAGCAGTCCCTTGTACAGGATGTGGTTGAAGACGTGGGCGAACGCGCCGGCCTGCGCGAGCGCGGAGCCGATACCGACGCCCGCGACCATGTAGCCGACCTGCGATTGGATGTGATAGGAGAGCAGGCGGCGCATGTCGTTCTGGAACAGCGCCATCGTCGCGCCGAAGACGGCCATCGCGCCGCCCATGTAGGCGACCGCCATGTTCCCCGACTCGGGGAACACGCGGTACATCCCGTACACGCCCGTCTTCGTGGTGAACACGCAGAGGAAGACGCTCGCGGCGATGTGCGGGCGCGGGTAGGTGTCGGGAAGCCACGCGTGCAGGCCGATGAACCCGACGTTCACGCCGATGCCGATAGCCGCGAGTATCGGCGCGACAGTGCCCGCGAGGCCGGTGCCGTCGAAGAGGAACGTCCCCGCGACGGTGTAGTGCCAGACGGTCGCGCCCAGGAGTAGGGTACCCCCGACGCCGTGGAGCACGGCGTAGCGGAAGCCCGCTCGCACCGCTTTGCCGCCGTAGTGCCAGACCAGTAAGGTGCTGGTGACGGCCATCAGCTCCCAGAAGAAGATCAGGGAGAGCCAGTCGCCGCCGAACACGGCACCTAAACTCGTGCCGACGTAGCCCAGCGCGAAACTCGTCTGGAGCGCGTCGGCGTCGCTGTAGTAGGAGTAGAGCACCGCGGCCGCGCCGATGAACCCGAATATTAGGCCCATCAGCCGGCTGAACGGGTCGACGTTGAAGAGGACGGCGTCGAAACCGAACAGCTGCACCGGCAGGTGCGCGCCCGAGGTGACGAGCCAGACGTAGGGCACGACGACGGCGCTCGCGAGCACGCCGAGCGCGTGGCCGACGCGCCGGCCGACGACGGGCAAGAGGAGCGCGGCGAGCAGGACGGGCACGAACGGCGGGAGTATTGGGTCCATCAGACGCTCACCCCCATCGTGACCTCGACGACCTCACGGACGAGCTGGAGGAAGACGGCGGCGTCGGGCACCACACCCAAGGCTACCGAGCCCGCCGCCGCGAAGAGGATGGGCCCGAGCATGAACCACGTCGACTCGGCGCCGGTCGGCGCGCGGCGCTCCCACGGGCCGTGGCCGTGACTGTCGTGTTCCTCGTGTCCGCCGTCGGTCGCTTTCTCCTTCTTGCTCTTTGCTCCCCACGCGAAGCGCCCGCCGAGCGGGCCCTCCAAGAGGGGCTTCTCGTCCGAGCCATCCTTCGACTCGAAGAAGGCGGTGTAGACGACCGGCCAGAAGTACGCGATGTTCAGGATGCCCGAAACGAGGAGGGCAGCGGTGAACACCACGTCGCCGGCCGAGACGGTGCCCACGAGCAGGAAGTACTTGCTCACGAAGCCCGCAACGATGGGGATGCCTGCCATTCCCGCGGCCGCGACGGCGAAGGCGCCCATCGTCAGCGGCATCCGCTTGCCGATGCCCGCCATCCCGGAGATGTCGTCGGTGTGGGTCTCGACGTGTATCGCGCCCGCACAGAAGAACAGGGTGAGCTTCATGAACGCGTGGGCGGGGATGTGGAGCAACCCCCCCACGAGCGCGTAGGCGTTCGGCCCGACCACGGCAATCCCCAACACGATGTAGGAGAGCTGGCTCACCGTCGAGAACGCCAGCCGGCGCTTGAGGTTGTCCTGGCGCAGCGCGATGACGCTCGCGACGGTCAGGGTGAACGCGGCGACCGCCGCCAAGGCGATACCCACGCCCAAGTCGGCCATCAACTCGGGCCCGAACACGTCGAGCACGAGCCGCGAGATGCCGAAGACGCCGCTTTTCACGACCGCGACGGCGTGCAACAGCCCCGAGACGGGGGTCGGCGCGACCATCGCGTCGGGGAGCCAGGAGTGCATCGGCATCAGCGCGGCCTTCACGCCGAAGCCGGCGGCGAGCAGACCGAAGGCGGCCCGCGCGAGCATCGGGTCCGACCCGGCGAGCGCGTCGATGCCGCCGGGGGTGAACGCGGTCGTCCCGGCGAGGCCGTAGACCAGCAGCGTCCCCGCGAGTACGGCGACGCCCCCGCCGAAGGTGTAGGTCAGATACTTTCGCCCGGCCGCGCGGGCTTCCTCGGTCTCGTCGTGGGCAACCAGCGGGTACGTCGCCACGGTGAGCAGCTCGTAGAAGACGAAGAGCACGAGCAAGTTCGACGCGAACGCCACGCCCACCGCGGAGGCGACGCTCCCGGCGAACGCCGCGAAGTATCTGGTCTGGCTGTGTTCGCCGAGCCCGCGCATGTAGCCGATGCTGTACGCGCTGGCGACGACCCACAGCGTGGCCGCCAACAGAGCGAACAGCGTGCCCAGGGCGTCCGCACGCAGCGCGAACTCGACGCCCGGCACGAACGTCCCGAGGTTCGTGACGTAGACCTTCCCTGCGAGGACGCCGGGGACCATACTGGCAACGATACCGAGCTTCGCCAGCGCGGCCAGTCCAGTCCACCCCTCCCGAAGGTTCGGCCGGCTCCCCGACGCGAGGATGGGGACGATTGCGACGGCCGATACGAGCACCGCGGCGAGGGGTCTGAGGGTGGGTATCTCGGTCATAGCAACACCTCGATGGACGGTTCGAGGAACGCTCCGTAGCCGAAGGCGAGCCCGCCGAGGACGACTGCCAGAACTGCGGCCACGACGACGATGCCGAGCATACCGGGGCTCGCGCCCGGGCTGTCGGGCTCGCCGCCGTCAGCCGCTGGCTCGGGCTCCGCCGGCGCCCGGAAGAACGCCCGTTCGAGCAGGCGCAGGAAGTACGCCAGCGTGAGCAGCGTGCTGGCGACGATAATCGCGAGTAGCGGCCACGCCCCGGCCTCGACGGCGCCGAGGGCGACGTAGTACTTCCCGACGAAGCCGATTGTCGGGGGGACGCCGACCATCCCGAGTGCGAGGACGGCGAACGCGGCCGTCCCGTACCGCTCGCGGGCGAAGAGGCCGTCGTAGTCCGATACGTCGCGCGCGCCGGTCGCCGTCCCGAAGTAGCCCGCCGCGAGGAAGAGCCCACCCTTCATCACGGCGTGGCCGAGCAGGTGGATAACCGCGCCGGTCAGCGCCATGACGTTTCCGAGCGAGAGGGCGGCGACGACGAGGCCGAACTGCGAGACCGAGGAGTAGGCGAGCGTCCGCTTGAGCTCGGTCTGGGAGACCGCGAGCAGGCTCCCGATGACGATGCTCACCGCGCCGGCGGTCGCGAGGAGCGCGGGCGCGAAGGGGTTCGCGTCGAGGAACGCGGGCGTGAAGACCTCGTACACCATCCGGAGCAGGGCGTACGCCGAAACCGTCGAGACGAGCGCCGAGATGAGGGCGCTCACGCTGTCGGGCGCGCCGGCGTAGGCGGTTGGCTGCCAGACGTGGAGCGGGAACACCGCGACCTTCACGAAGAGGCCGACGACGACGAGCGCGAACGCGGTGCGCACGAGCGTCGTCTCGTAACCTATCGCCGCGAGCTGGGTCGCGAGGTCGGCCATATTGAGGGTACCGGTGCCGACGTAGGCGTAGCCGACGCCCAGCAGGAAGAAGGAGGCGCCCACAGTCCCCAGAATGAGGTACTTCAGCGCGCCGACCGCCGAGCGGCCGGTGTCGCCGCTGGCGACGAGCACGTAGCCCGCGAGCCCCGTGATTTCGAGGAACACGTAGAGGTTGAACACGTCGCCCGTGACCGACATCCCCGTCAGGCCGGCCACCAACAGGAGGTAGGTGGCGTAGAAGGGGTTTGAGTGTGGGCCAGCGCGGCGGGCGTACGCGAGCACGCCGAGCGCGACGAGCGCGACGAGCCCCACGAAGGAGAGGCTCACCGCGTCGACGACCAACTCGATGCCGTAGGGGGCCTCGAAGCCGCCGACGACGTACCGGATAGTGCCGTTCGCGAGCACGTCGCGCGCGAGCGCGGCGACCACGCCCAGCTGTGCGACCAACCCAAGGACGGCGACGGGCCAGCCGCTCTCCGAGCGGAACAGCCCGACGAGCAGCGCCAGCGCCGACACCGCCAGGGGCAGCGCGACGGCGATGGGAACGAGGTCACTCACCGTTTCTCACCTCCCAGAGGACGTCCTCCTCCAACGTGCCGTACTCCCCGTAGATGCGGACGATGAGCCCCAGCGCCACGGCGGTAAGACTCACCCCGACGACGATGGCCGTCAGGATGAGGACGTGGGGGAGCGGGCTCACGTACGGTTCGGGGTTGGTGAGTATCGGCGGGTTCGCCCCCTGGATGTAGGCGGAGGCGATGAAGAAGAGGAAGATGCCCGTCTGGAAGACGTTCATCCCGATGACCTTCTTCACGAGGTTCCCGTCGCCGATCATGATGTACGTCCCGATGCCGAGTAGGAGTACGGTCACGACGTAGTAGTAGCGCGCGACCAGTTCCGCTATCACGCTCACGCGCCCTCACCCCCGCTGTCCCCGGCGTCGATGGCGAAGAAGAGGCCGCTGATGACTCCCGCCACGATGACGCCGATGCCGATTTCGACGAATTCGATGCTGTATTTGAACCGCTTGGGAATCGGCATCACGGAGTAATCGAGGAATCCACCGCCCAGCAAGACGGTTGCGAACCCGGTCCCGAGGAAGGCGAACAGCCCGAGACAGACCGTCGCGACGACCGCCGCGGGGTTCACCCACTCACGGGTCGGGTCGATGCCGAAAGCGATGCCGAACATCAACACGACGGTGGCGACGATGACGCCGCCCTGGAAGCCGCCGCCGGCGGAGTCCGCGCCGTGGAACATCACGAACAGCCCGAAGGTCAACACGAACGGCGCGATGAGCCTGACCGTCGACATGATGATGGGGCTCTCGACGTAGGGGACCCGTCGCCGCTCGGACTCGTTCTCGCTCATGCGAACACCTCCCGGCCGAAGACCACGATGAGGCCGACGCCGGCCGCGTAGACGACGGCCGCCTCGCCGAGGGTGTCGAAGCCGCGGTACGCCGCGAGCACAGCGGTGACGGCGTTCTCGACGCCCACGCCTTTGTAGGCGTTGGCGAGGTAGTACGTCGTCACCTCCGCGGTCGCGACGGGCGTCCCCTCGCCGCCGATGGCCGGGAGCGCGAACAGCGTCGGTGCCAGCGCCGCGACGAGCGCGCCCGACACGCCGAGCGCGGGGAGGTCGATGCGCTCGAGGATGCGCTCGCCGGAGGGGCGGACGGTCTTCGCGATGGTGAGGAGGAAGAAGACCGTCGTGACGCCCGCGCCGACCGCGGCCTCCGTCAGCCCCACGTCGGGCGCGCGGAGGAACACCCAGATGACGGAGATGCCCAGGCTGTACGCCGCGAAGGCGATGATGGCGCCGAGCACGTCCCGCAGGAGCGCGGTCGCCAGCGCACAGGCGAGCACGAACGCGATGAGCGCGACTTCGAGCGGCGTCATCGTTCCTCCCCCTCCGCGTCGTCGGTCGTCCACGGTTCGATGCCTTGGTCGGCAGCGGCGCGCGCGATGGCGTGCGCGGCCGTCGGATTGGTGAGGAACATGAACAGTATCAGCAACACGGTCTTGACCGCCGCGATGTCCGCGCCGAAGGTCAGCGCGACCGCCGCGAGACAGAGCCCCGTGCCGAGGGTCTCGCTCTTGGAGGTGCTGTGCGCCCGGGTGTACACGTCGGGCAGCCGGAAGATGCCGATTGCGCTCACGACGGTGAAGAAGACGCCGACGGCGACGAGCCCCCCGACGAGGAGTTCGAGCGGCGTCACAGCACACCACCCCGTTCGACGGTGAACTTCGAGACGGCGATGCTCATCAGGAAGTTGAGCAACGCGTACACGAGCGCGATGTCCAACACCCCGGGGTTGTCGGTGGCCGCTGCCACCAGCGCGAGCACGACGACGATGTTCGACCCCGTCACGTTCACCGCGAGAACGCGGTCCTGCATCGTCGGACCCTTCGCGATGCGGTAGAGCAGCGTGATGGCCACGAGGACGATGGCGGCCGCGGCGGTGAGGAGTATTTCGTCAAACATCGCTCTCCCCCTCCGGCGTGTCGTCGGCCGCGTCCGGTTCTTCGTCCCCCGCCATCTCCATCGGGCTCGGGATGCGCGCGCCGCGCCGGCCGTAGAAGACGAAGCGGACCGCGCGTTCGAGGGTCCCGCTGGCGAGCCCCTCGCGGGAGCTCTCGGTGAGCGAGTGAACCCTGAAGTGGCGCCGCGTCACGTCCACGGTGAGCGTCCCCGGCGTGAGCGTGATGCTGTTCGCCAGCGTCGTCACCTGTAGCTCGGAGAAGACGGCGGCGTCGTACTCCACCATCTTCGGGTCAATCGGCAGACTGGGGTGAAGCACGACGTAGGCGATCTGGAAGTTCGACTTGACGATTTCCCACAGCAGGTAGGGGATGTACAGCAGGAACCGGCCGAGACGGGCCCCGATACGGACTGGGTTCCCCTCGCCCATCGTCGAGATGCGCCAGAGCGCTCCGGCCACGAGCGTTCCGACGAGCGCCCCTGTTACGAGGTTGAACGGCGAGAGGCTGCCGCCGATGAGGAGGTAGAAGGCGTAGGACCAACAGAAGAGCACACCGAACTGCCCGAGGTCGGAGCGCCGGGCGATGGGCGAGCGTTGTGTCGGGCGGTCGACCGGCGCGACCTCGGCGTCGAGGCCGGCTTCGCCCAACTCGAACTCCAGCGGGGGCAACAGCGGGGTCATGCCGCCCGGGTTGAACTCGGGGTCCAACACGACCTTCGAAACCCCGTTGGCCTCGGCGTAGCGGCGGATGACCGCGGCGTAGTCACCCGGGTGGAACAGATACTCGTTCTCGCCGATGACGGCCGTCGTCACCGAGAGCTCCGCCGCTCGGTCGCCCGCGTCCTCGTCAACCCAGACGGCGACCTGGTCGAGCAGCTTCCGGGCTTCCTCGGCGTTCTCGTCCCTATCGAGCGGACGGCGCAGCGGGTACACGAAGTGGAGGTCCGCCCCTCCCCCCGATTCGAGCGCGCGCTCGACGACGTACGCGACGGTGTTGCGGAGCGTCACGGACTCCTCGACCGGTACCAGCGCGGAGCCGTCCGTCATACCGCCCTCCGATGGGGTAGTGACTGCTTCGACATCGATACGATGTGCGTTGGTTCCGGTGCCCCCAAGAAAACTGCTTTGGTGACGAGTCGGGGATTCGTCCCCGTAATCAAGATGGATTTGTCAAATATGACCTGGGGTTAAGCATCGTTCGTCAACAACACGCCCCCGAACAGGAGCATAAATACGGAGCCGACCGGGAGGCGAACCCCCTGTATCCCCCGAACGTAGAGGACGACGGTCGCCGCGAGGAAGCCCGCGCCGGCGACGACGAGGCCGACGCCGACGACGGTGGCGGGGCGACGGCCCACTCGTTCCCGACAGACCGCGACGACGCGCTCCTCCCGGAACGAAAGGAGGACGACGAACGCCAACAGGAGGAAGACGAGCACCGCGAGAGCCATCCACGCGCCGTAGGCCACGACGACCGGCGCAAGGGGGTCCTGAACCTGCGTTCGGTAGGCCGCGAGCGGCGTCAACAGCCGGGTCGTCGGGACGTTCGAGAAGATGCCGACGCGCTGGTACCACTCGAAGAAGGGCCAGCGGACGTGGAGGACCGTGCCGGCGCCGAAGGTCTGCCGGGCAACCTCCCATGGCAGGAGCGCGCAGACGACGACGAAGAGCGCAGTCACCGGGTTCTCGTACTCCGGAATCACCCACCGTGCCATTACCCGGTCGTCGCCCGGGGAAGGCATAAATCCGCCGTCCGGCCCCCGCGCTCACCGCTCTCGGACTTCCGGCGCTCGCCCGCGCCGAGGTCCCGGGCTATCCGTGCCCTTTTATCGCTACCCCCGCGTACGGGCGACATGGACCGGTTGGAGCAGTCCCTGCTCGACGCGCCGATTATCGAGAAAGAGGACTACCAGTACTTCGTCCATCCCATCAGCGACGGTGTCCCGATGCTGGAGCCCGAGCTCCTTCGGGAGATCGTCATCGGCATCATCCGCAAGGCCGAGTTGGAGGACGTCGACAAAATCGTCACCCCCGCGGCGATGGGTATCCACATCTCGACGGCGATGTCGCTGATGACGGACATCCCGCTGGTGGTCATTCGCAAGCGCGAGTACGGCCTGGAGGGTGAGGTCTCGCTCGCCCAGGAGACGGGCTACTCCGAGAACGAGATGTACCTCAACGACGTGTACGAGGGCGACCGCGTCCTCCTGCTGGACGACGTGCTCTCGACGGGCGGCACGCTCGACGCCATCCACGACGCGCTCGAACACATCGGCGCCGACGTCGTCGACACGGTCGCGGTCATCAAAAAGGAGGGCGGCGGCGAGAAACTCGACAGCCGCCACGAGGTCAAGACGCTCATCAACGTTGACGTCGTGGACGGGAAAGTAGAGATCGTCGACCCCGACGGGGACGGGTAGGTCCGGCTCGCGCGGACGAGCGAGGGGGGACGGGTAGGTCTGCGGCGTGCGACAGCCGCGGGAGCACGGGTAGCCGCCGTCCCACGAGCGGCCGGTGGAACCCCCCGACGTGAACGGAACGGCCGAGTAAGACGTTCGTCGAACGACAGTTTCGACCGTCGAAGCGTTCTTTACGCTCCCTTCGTTCTGCGTATCTATGTCGCACGGCGACGGAACGTTGGGACGGCGACGGTTTCTTCGCGGGTTGGGCGGCGCCGGGGTGGCGGCGACGGCCGGGTGTGCGGGGTTGGAGGCGCCGGCGTCGGGCGAGACGCTCTTCGGGCCGGACGGCGAGCAGGTGACGCTCTCGCTGGTGTACGCGACCGGGAGCTCCCCCATCACGGCGACGATGGAGTACATCGCCCAGCGCCTCGAATCGGTCGGATTCGACGTCGAACGAAACGGGTTGCCCTACCCCGACATGCTGGCACAGTACGCACAGAACAGCTACGAGGGAACGACGGCGCTCAACGCCGGGCCGCGCGAGGAAGCCGTCAGCCAGGAGTCCTGGGACCTGATGGGCGGCGTCGGGTTCAACGCCTTCCCGCGCTCGCCGACCTCCATCCGCACGTTCTGGGTCGACGTCGCCGAGCGTGCGGTGGCGCAGGCGAACTTCTTCGGCTACAAACCGACCGAACCCCTGGCGCCGAAGTTCGAGCGCGCGGCGACCACCCCCGACGACGCCGAGCGCCGGGACGTGTTGGGGGAGATATTCGGCGTTCTCAGCCGCGACCAGCCGGTGAACTTCCTCGTCTTCGACGCGGCCATCCACGGCTTCTCGCGGCGGGTGTCGGGGCTTGGCGAGGCGGGCCCCTCCTTCGGCTACGCCTCGCAGAACCGCTACTTCGGCGACGAACGGGCGGTCGGCGGCACTTACGTCTCGGGCCGTGGGTCGGGCGCGGAGACGCTGAACCCGATTCGCGCCGACGATTCGGAGTCGGACGCACGCATCCGGCTCACGATGGACGGCGCCTACGAGCTCGACAACGACGACGCGTTCGTCCCTCGCTGGTTCACCGGCTACGAGGCGAGCGACGACGACACGACCTACGAGTTCACCATCCGCGAGGGTCTGGAGTGGGGCGCCGGCTTCGGAGCGATGACCGCCGAGGACTGGGTGTACTACATCACCGAGGTCCATCAGGCCGAGCCGAACTGGGCGAACAGCCTCAACCGCGCCCCCTGGTTCCGGAACGGCGAGCCGGTCGAAGTCGTGGAGACGGGTGACCTGTCCTTCGAGGTCCGCCTGCCCGACCCCGACCCCTTCTTCGTGTTGCGCCCGGCGCTGTGGGGTGCCTACTGCCTGCCGAAGGGTCTCGTGGCCGAATATCGCGAGGAGGGTGACGGGGAGGGGCTGAACCGCGACACCCGGGTGCGGGAGCTCGCTTACACCGGGAACCTGGGGCCGTACACCTTCGAGCGCTGGGACCGTTCCTCGGTGTTCGTCACGAGCAGGAATCCGGACTACTACGGCGCGGGCACGCTGTTCCCGGAGGGAGCGCCGTTCTTCGCGCAGCGACATATCCAGACCTTCGGTGAGCCCTCCACCCGCCTGTCGGCGCTCCGCGCGGGCGACATCCAGAGCACGGACCTCCCCCCCGACAACGTGGCGTCCTTCGAGGACGAGGCCGAACTCTCGGTCCTGCGGACGCCCACGGCCTTCTGCAACATGCTCGCGTACAACCAGCGCGCGAACGGGTGGGAAGCACTCCGGAAGCCGGGCGTCCGCCGCGCCCTCTCGACGGCGGTGCACAAGCCGACGGTCGCGGGGGACGTCTTCCGCGGGAACGCCGAGGCGGCGTACACCCACCAGCCCGAGTACTCCCAGTGGTACAACGACGCGGAGATATCCCGCTACGGCGGGCCCGACTCGTCGGGGGTCGGCGCCGCCCGGGAGGCCCTCGTCGCGGCACTCCCCGAGGGGTACGAGTACCGGTAGATGTACCGCTACGTCGCGGGCCGCCTCGCGTGGGCGCTCGTCGCCGCCTGGGCGGTCCTGTCGGCGTACTTCGCCCTGCTCGTGCTGGCGCCCGACCCGGACGCCGCGACCTTCGCCTTCCGCGCGGCGGCCCGCGGCGCCGACCCATCCGAGGCGACCCGGACGTACGAACAGCTCCGCGGGGGCGGCTCCCTGGGCTCCCAGTACGCCGAGTTCGTCGGGAACGTCGCCCGCGGGAACTTTGGCTGGTCGTTCTCCCGGAACCGCCCGGTCAACGCGGCGGTCCTCGACGCGCTCCCCTACACGCTGGGCTACGCCGTCCCGGCCGCTCTCTTCGCGGTCGTCGTCGGCTACGCCGTCGGGCTCTACGGCGCCTTTCACCGGCATACCGCCGCGGACCGCCTCCTCTCCGGCGCGGCGTTCCTCGGCGTGAGCGTTCCGAACTTCTGGTTGGGCATCGTCTGCATCCTCGCGTTCGCCGTCCGCGCGCCCGACCTCTCGGTCCTTGGCGTCGAGCTCCTCCCCCTGCCGAGCTACTACCGGACCGCGGTCGTCGCCGAGCACGGCTTCCTCTCCGTCGCGAACGCGCGCCAACTCTTCTTGCCGGCGCTCGTGGTCGGGACCGGCGCCGTCGCGGCGAACGCCCGCTACGCCCGGGGCGAGGCCGCGGAGTACGTCCACGCGACGTTCGTGAAGGCCGCTCGGGCCCGCGGCGCGACGGGCTCCCGGGCGGCGTACCACGCACTCCGACCCGCGCTCGTCCCCCTCGTTACGGTGCTCTTCACGGACCTGCTGGCGACGTTCCTCGCGGGGGCCTACGTAATCGAAGTCGTCTTCCAGGTGCCGGGCATCGCCATGCTCGGCTACGAGGCCCTGCGCGCGGGCGACACCCCGTTGGTGGTGGCGACGACGCTGTTGCCCGTGTTGGGCGTTCTGGTGGGGAACCTCGCGCAGGACCTCGCCTACCGTGCGCTCGACCCCCGCATGGAGGTGAACGGATGAGACCCATCGACTGGCTGAGCCTGCTCGCCCTGTCGACCCTCGGCGCCGCGCTGTGGCGGCTCCCGGCGCGCGAGGCGAAGCGCTACTGGCGGCGCTTCCGGCGCGACCGGGCAGCGCTCGCGGGCGCTGCGGTCCTCGGGGTCGTCGCGCTCCTGGGCGCGTTCGGTCCGCTTCTGGCTCCTCGCCCACGAGTCGTTCCGGGGCGCGCCCTCCAGCCGCCGCTGTTCTTCCCGGTCGAGTCCTCGGTGCCGCTTCGCTGTCTGGGCGCGACGACCGTTTCGGGGGGGCGGAAGCTCTGCCACGGCACGCTCACGCACCCGCTCGGGACGACCGGTTCCGGGACGGACCTGCTGGCGCTCGTCGTCGCGGGCGCCCGGGTGTCTTTACAGGTCGCGCTCGTAACGACGGCTATCGTGGCGACCCTCGGAACACTCGTCGGGACGACCGCTGCGTACGCGGGTGGCGCCGTCGACGAGCTGTTGATGCGCTACACGGACCTGCAGGCCACCCTCCCCTCGTTTTTCCTCTTTCTCCTGCTCTCCTATCTCTTCGAGCCCTCGCTTCTCCTTCTGGTCTGTCTGTTCGGCGCGCTCGGCTGGGAGAACACCGCCCGTCTGGTCCGGGCCGAGGCGCTCCAGCGCGTCACGGAGCCGTACGTCCGGGCCGCGGAGGCCGCCGGCGCGGGCCGGTGGTGGATACTCCGGACCCACGTCCTCCCGAACGTCTCGAACTCCGTCGTGGTGAACGTCACCCTGCTGGTGCCGGCGTTCGTCCTCCTCGAAGCGTCGCTCTCCTTTCTCGGGCTCACCGCGCCCTCGGTGCCCTCGTGGGGCCGGACCGTCGCGGCGGGCCGGGGCGACCTGACGACGGCGCCCTGGGTCGCGACCGTTCCGGGCCTCGCCCTCTTCGTGACCGTGTTGGCGCTCAACTTCGTCGGCGACGGGCTCCGCGACGCCCTCGACCCGCGGGAGGCCGGCGGATGACGCTCTCCGTCCGCGACCTCCGGGTCCGGATCGACGACGCCCGCCCCGTCGACGGCGTCTCCTTCG
>JBEQBK010000030.1:0-20243 GCA_041639855.1 Halobacteriaceae archaeon
GACGGCGTCCAAGTCCACCTGCTCGGGAATCACGCCCCGCGCGTCGCGGGTCGAGACGACGGACTCGGGCAGGCAGGTGACGAGCGGGAGGTCGGCGTCGACGCTCGTGACGCGCTCGTCGGTGACGACGGTGAACCCACCCAGAATGGAGGGGGCGACGTTGTCCGCGTGGGCCTCGCCGGAGACGGCGGCCTCCCCCTCGGCCGCGACCCTGACGAGTTCCTCGTCGCTCCGGTCCCGCTCGTAGAGTTCGTTCAGCGCGACGGCCGTCGCGGCGGCGCTCGCGGCCGAGGAACCCAGCCCCGAGGCCGGCCGGACGCCCTTGTCGATGCGAATGTGCGCGGGGGCGCTGAGTTCCTTCGCGACGACGCCGGCCGTGTTCTTCGCGGGGTCCTCCGGGATATACTGGCTGCCTTCCCCGGTGATTTCGATGGTCGTGCGCTCGGCGCGCTCGACGCGGACCACGTCGGCGGGCCTGTCGAGGGCGACGCCGAACACGTCGAACCCGCTTCCCAGGTTCGCGCTCGTCGCCGGCGCACGGACCGTCAGCATGACCACTTATACCGGCACCCCGGGTAAAAGCGTGGCGAACGCCGAGACAGAAGGGACTTACCGGGTGCTTTCGCAGGTAGCGTATGATAGCCATCGTCGGGGGCGGCATCGCGGGGTTGGCGGCAGCCCACCGCCTGCAGGCCCACGGCCACGACGTGCAGGTCTTCGAGGCGAGCGACGAGGTGGGCGGGTTGGCGGCGGTGTACGAGACGGCGGGCGACCGTATCGAGAAGTTCTACCACCACCTCTCGGCGAGCGAGGGGACCATCGTCGAGCTCATCGAGGAGCTCGGGTTGGACGACGACCTCGACTGGCCCATCGGGAAGAACGCCTACTACGTCGACGGCACGGTCCACCCGCTGGACAAGCCCTGGGAGATTCTGGCGTACCCGCATCTGAGCCTCTACGACAAGTTCCGGCTGGGGATGTTGATGCTCGAAATCGACGTGCGCGGCGGCCTCCCCTCTTTCGACACCTACGACGACCTGCGGGCCTTCGAGGAGGTCCCCATCAAGGAGTTCCTGCTCGACCACACGACGCGGGGCGTCTACGAGAACTTCTGGGAGCCCCTTCTGGAGGCGAAGTTCGGCGACCGCACCGAGGACGTCTCCGCCGCCTGGCTGCTGGGCCGTATCAAGTTCCGCGGCGAGCGCGACCTCCTCCGGGGGGAGCCGCTGGGGTATTTGCAGGGTGGGTTCGGTCGCCTGCTCGACGAACTCCTCGAAACGGTCGGCCGCGAGAACGTCACCACGGGTGCGCGCGTGACGGACCTCTCCGGGAACCCCGTCGAGTCGGTGACCGTCGAAACCGAGGCCGGCACTGAGGAGTACGACACGGAGGGTGTGGTCGTCGCGGCGATGCCCGACGTGCTGGAAGGTTTGACCGGCTACGAGTGCGCCATCGACTTCCAGGGAACGGTCTGTTCGGTGGTCTCGATGGACCGCCCCCTCACGGACACGTACTGGCTGAACATCGCCGACGAGGCGCCCTTCGGCGCGCTCATCGAGCACACGAACTACATCGACCCCGAGAACTACGGCGGCGAACACCTCCTCTACGTCCCGCGCTACGTTCAGTCCCTCGACGAGGAAATATGGGACATGAGCGACGAGGCCGTCGAGGACCTGTGGTTGGACGGCATCGAAGAGCTGTTCCCCGAGTTCTCCCGGGAGCACGTCAACTGGGTCAAAACGTCGCGAAACCCCCGAACCGCCCCGGTCTACGAGCGGGGATATCTGGACATGGTCGTTCCCTACGACCTCGCGAAAGAAGGGCACGAGGGCGTCTATTACGCCGGGATGGCCTCGATGGCCCAGTACCCCGAACGCTCGCTCAACGGCGGCATCGAGGCCGGCTACTCCTGTGCGGACCTCATCGCCGGGCTGGAGCCCGACTACGGGCCGGACATCGCCTAGGCCTCGACGTTCTTCTCCGCGACAATCTGGCCGCTGGGCTCGTGGACGAAGGTGACGGTTACGTCGGTAACACCCGATACGGAGAGGTCGATAGTATCGCCCGAGCCGGACCAGTCGGCCTGCCCCCACCCCGAAGCGACGGTAGTCCCTGCGGTATCAATCGTGAACTCGCCGGCCGTGCTCAAGTCGGTACTCCCGCTGCTAGTGAGGGTGAACGAGTCTCCGTTGTTGGCCGCGACGACCAGCCGGAAATCATCGGCCGCCAGGTCCTGTCCGCCGCCGTGCCGGAACGTAATCTCGTCGTTCGCGGTGTCCACGCCCTCTACGTTTATCGTCGCCTGCGGCGCGGTCTGGCTCACCTGGTCCCCCAAGCCGAGCACGAACGTGCCGATGACCGCGGCCAGAATGACCGTGATGGCGACCATCAGGATGACGCCGATAACCGGCGAGACCGCGCGTTCCGCCCCTCGAATGTCGTTTTTCGTCATGGTTGCTGTGCGTACGGCCCGCCGCGGACCGTCTGCGTGAATACTGATAGGTCGGGGAAGGATATAGGTCGAGCGTGATACGCCGTCTCAGGCCACGGAGTCCGACGGGTCGGCTTCGTCGGCCGGTTTCACGTTTCCGTCGGTGTCCTCGACGTACGTGTCGTCCTCGTAGCCGCCTTCGGCGTTGACCGCGTCGCCGCCCTCGCCCTCGGGGGCGTCGGGGAGGCCGCCCTCGGGCGTGAACACCCCGAGCGGCTCCTCGACCGAAATGCCGTACTCCGCGAAGAAGCCGGCGTAGCGCTCCTCGTGGGGCTCGACTTCCTCGGGCGGGAACTCCATCATCTCGAACCAGCCGTGGGTGTAGAAGTCGAAGTTCGCGATGACGTGGGTGATTTCGCGGGCCTCGGCTTCGGGGTAGCCCGCGTCGAGGGCCGCGAGGTAGACGTCCATCGAAGCGTCGAAGAAGGCCTCCAGATGCTCCCGGCGGGCCTCCCGCTCGTGTTCGGGGGCCTCGTCGAGGAAGTAGCCCGTGTGGAGGTCCACCAGCTTCCCACGGACGACCGCGCCCGCGCCGGGCAGCTCCAGGGCCTGTTTCGCGGCGAAGTGGGTGACGGTCTGTTTGATTTTCACATTCCCGCTTCGTGTCGGGGGCCCGTAAACGTCTCGCAAATACGGTTGCGGATAGCAACCACTTTCAAGCCCGACTTCCAACCCCGGGTATGGCCGACTCGTACGTCATCCTCGGCGACGGTATCGCCGGCTCCTCCGCCGCCGAGTCCCTCCGGGAAGAGGCCCCCGAGGCAGACATCACGGTCGTGACTGACGAGGGTGAACCCCTCTACAACCGCATCCTCATCAAGGAGTACTCGAAGGGCAAGCTCCCCGAGGCCCCCATCTCCATCCACTCGCCCGACTGGTACGACGAGCGGGATATCGACCTCCAGCTCAACACGCTCGTCACCGAGGTGGACGTGGAGAACAACACGCTCCACACCCACGAGGGCGAGGACATGGAGTACGACAAGCTCCTCATCGCCACGGGCGGCACGCCTAACCACATGGGTCGCTTCGGCGTCGAGAACGCCGACGCCGACGGGATTCACCACTTCTGGACGTTCCAGGATGCCCGCGCCATCCGCGAAACCGCCGAGGAGGCCGACACCGGGGTCATCGTCGGTGCCGGCCTGCTGGGCATCGACCTGGCGGCCATCTGTGGCGCACAGGACATCGACGCGAAGTACCTGATGCGCGGCGACCGCTGGTGGCGCTACGCCCTCTCGGAGGACGGCGCCGAGATTATGCACGACGCGATGCGCGACGTGGGTGTCGAACCCGTCTTCGGCGCCGGTACTGACCACTTCGAAGTCGACGACGACGGCCACGTCGAGGCCGCCGTCACCCCCGAGGGCGAGCGCTACCCCGCGGACTTCGCGGGCATCGCCATCGGCCTCGACTTCAACGTCGAGTTCCTCCAGGGAACCGGCATCGAGTGCGACACGAGCGACGGCATCGTCGTGGACGAATACATGTTCACGGGCGTGCCCGACATCTACGCCGCGGGCGACATCACGGCGTTCCACGACACCATCACCGACGAGCGCCAGCAGAACGGCTCGTGGGGCTCCGCGAAACAGCAGGGCGACCTCGCGGGCCGCCAGATGGCCAAGGACGCCGACCCCGCGGAGGGCGGGCGCTCCGACGGGACCGAGGACCGCGGCGAACCGTTCCGCTGGGTTTCCTCCTACTCCATCACCCACTTCGACTTCCCGTTCCTCTCCTTTGGCTTCCCCACCATCGGGGACGACGAAGCCGAGAAGAAGTACTCCGAGAACGAGTGGCGCCGCCTCGCGTTCAAGGACGGCAAGATCGTCGGCGGCGTGCTCATCGGCGATTTGGCGCCCCAGTCGAAGTACAAGAAGCTCATGCAGGAAGAGGTCGAGTGTGCCGACCAGAAGGAACTCCTTCTGGAGGAGGGCTTCGACGTCGAGGACGTGATGGCGGCCGCGGGCATCGAGCAGTAGAGTACCCCGACCGAAGCCGTTTTTACCGGCGCTCGCCGACCCGGAGGTATGAGCATGAGCGGTAGCGGCGACATGACGCTCGCCTTCGAACTCGCCGCACTCCGAGAGCTGGCGAAGCCGGGCGAGGTCTTCGCCGACACCCGGCGCTGGACGGAGTACGTCGGCGTCGTCTCCGACGAGCCGACCTACGTCGTGACGAACTTCACGCGGAAGCGCCGCATCCGCCAGGACTTCTTCTCCGGCCCGAAGAGCAAGGCCGAAAGCCTGGAGAACGTCAAAGAGCAGTTCGACACGGACCGGCACGTCTTCGTCGGGGTGTCCGAGGAGGACCGCGAACTCGCCGGGGACGCGGGCTGGGAGTACCTCTCCGTCGAGGAGGCCGCGGAGGCCGCGGACTGGGAGCTCGGCGGCGAGGAAGCGGAAGAGACCGCGGGCGGCGTCGAGCGCGAGGACTGGCCCTGAAAGGCTTAACCCGGCGGCACCACCAGTAGGGGTATGGCAGAACCCGGCGTCCCCGGTCAGGAGGAGGGGCGCGGCCTCGAACTCCCCTGTGGCGAAACCATCGACCCCGTCACGGATATCGACATGGGGATGCGCGAGTACGACTGCGCCTGCGGCGGGACTCACGCGGTCGTGATGGACGTCCACCCCCCCTCGCGCTTCCTTCCCGAGGGCATCGTCGCCGTCCTCCGCGAGACCACCGAGGTGGAGGACGAGTTCGAGGAGTTCGGCACACCCCACCTGATGGGTGCCGTCACCGAGGAGTTCCCCGAGGAAATCGTCTCCACGGACGTCTCGGAGGACCCCACCGTGGGGTACGCGATGGTGTGGGTCTGTGACTTCGGCGCCCGGGAGCTCCACGAGTACGTCGTCGAACTCGTCGTCGAGTTGATGGACCACGCGGTCGGCCACTCAGAGCGGGCGGGCGCGGGCGAGGAGTTCGAAGAGCAGATGCGCGAGTTCGACGTGAGCGAGTTCGTCGAGCAGTACCGCGCACAGCGGGACTTCGAGGAGGAAGGGGACGGGCCGGCGTGAGCGGGGCGTCTCAGGGGTCGTAGCCGGGGACGACCTTTTGTCGTTTCAACCCGCGCCCCGTCCGCTCCGACGCGTGGTTCCGCTCGTTGCGTGCGGCAGTATTCTTATATGCGGGTCCGCCCTCCGACAGCGTATGGACCGGGTTGACACGGGCGAACACACGCTCCGAGCGCCACGCTCCGGTGGGTGCTGAACGGTGCTCCCGATTATCGCCCCGGAAGGGTTCGTCCGACGTCTCCTGCCCGCGCTCGGCTTTCTCTTGGGGTTCTCGGTCGGTGCGGTGTGTCTCGGATTCGCGATGGGCGCCCTCCGGGAGCTGTTCGGGCTGGTTCGCTGGGTTGTCGGACGCGAGTCTGACGCCGATTTATTGTGAACGAGGCGATAGTAAACACCGACGTATGGCCCCCACAGTCGGGGAGTACGAGCGTATCCGTGCGGTGCTCGCCGATGCGGAGCGCGCACTGACGGCCCGCGAGATAGCGGCCCGTCTAGAGGAGGAGCAGAGCCCCCACCGGGTCGCCACCGTTCTGGGTCGCGGGGCCCGTCGCGGCGAGGTCGAGGTCGTCCCCGACGACCCCTATCGCTATCGCCTCTAGGGCGGCTCTCGCTGTTTCTCGCGCCGCGACGCGAGCCCGCCGTGCCGTTGGACTATCGTGGTCCTTATTACGCCCTGCGTACTGCGTTGGGGTGAAATGAGCGGTAGTGACGACCGGACCATCCTCCTCATAGGCAGTGGTCCCATTCAGATCGGACAGGCGGCCGAATTCGACTACTCCGGCGCGCAGGCCTGCCGAGCTCTGCAGGAGGAGGGGGCCCGAGTCGTGCTCGTGAACTCCAACCCCGCGACCATCATGACGGACCCGGAGATGGCCGACGAGGTGTACATCGAACCCATCACGCCGGAAGCCATCGCGGAGATTATCCGCACCGAGAAGCCCGACGGCGTTATCGCCGGGCTCGGCGGCCAGACCGGGTTGAACGTGACCGCCGAACTCGCCGAGATGGGAGTGCTCGAGGAGTACGGCGTGGAAATCATGGGGACGCCCCTCGACACCATCTACGCGACGGAGGACCGCGAACAGTTCCGCCAGCGCATGCTCGAACTCGACGAGCCCGTCGCGCGCTCGGTCACGATTAACTCCGTCGAGGAGGTCGAGGAGGCCGTCGAAGAAGTGGGTGGCCTCCCCGTCATCATGCGGACGACGTACACCCTCGGTGGCTCCGGCTCCGGCGTCGTCGAGGAGCTCGACACGCTCAAGGACCGCGTCAAGCGCGGTCTGCGCCTCTCCCGGAACGACGAGGTGCTCATCACCGAGTCCATCGCGGGCTGGGTCGAGCTCGAATACGAGGTGATGCGCGACGACGCCGACTCGTGTGTCATCATCTGCAACATGGAAAACATCGACCCGATGGGCATCCACACCGGGGAGTCAACGGTCGTGACGCCCTCCCAGGTCATCCCGGACAAGGGCCATCAGGTCATGCGCGACACGGCCCTCAAAGTCATCCGTGACCTAGAGATTCACGGCGGCTGTAACATCCAGTTCGCGTGGCGCGACGACGGCACGCCGGGCGGCGAGTACAGAGTTGTCGAAGTGAACCCCCGCGTCTCCCGTTCCTCGGCGCTCGCGTCGAAGGCGACCGGCTACCCCATCGCCCGCGTCACGGCGAAAGTCGCGATGGGCAAGCGCCTCCACGAAATCGAAAACGAGATTACCGGCGAGACCACCGCCGCCTTCGAACCGGCCATCGACTACGTCGTTACGAAGGTGCCCCGCTGGCCCAAGGACAAGTTCCCCGAAGTGGACTTCGAGCTGGGCACCGCGATGAAATCGACCGGGGAGGCGATGGCTATCGGCCGGACCTTCGAGGAGTCGATGCTGAAGGCGCTCCGCTCGACGGAGTACGACCCGAGCACCGACCTCGCCACCGTGGACGACGTGGTTCTCGAACGGACCTACCTCGAACGGCCCAGCCCGGACCGTCCGTACGCCATCTTCGAGGCGTTCCACCGCGACTACACCGTGGACGACATCGTCCGCCTCACCGGCATCGAGGAGTGGTACGTCGAGCGCTTCAAGCGCATCGCGGACTCCATCGAGGCGGCCGAGGACGGCGAGTTCGCCGGTCCCGCCGCGAACGGCCTGACGAACCACGAGCTCGCCGAGCTAGCGGGCACCTCCGTCGAGGCGGTCGAGGAGGACGCCCCCCAGCGCGGCTACAAGCAGGTCGACACCTGTGCCGGCGAGTTCGAGGCGACCACGCCGTACTACTACTCCGCGCGCGAGACCACCACGGAAGGAAGCACACACGAACCCCGCGACGAGGTCCGCGCCGACAAGGAGAAGGAAAGCGTCGTCGTCGTCGGCGGCGGCCCAATCCGCATCGGTCAGGGCGTGGAGTTCGACTACTGTTCGGTGCACGCCGTGCGCGCGCTCCGCGAGGAGGGCATCGAGGCTCACGTCGTGAACAACAACCCTGAAACCGTTTCGACGGACTACGACACCTCCGACGGCCTGTTCTTCGACCCAATCACCGCCGAGGAGGTCGCCGACGTGGCCGAAACAACCGGCGCCGACGGCGTGATGGTCCAGTTCGGCGGACAGACCTCGGTGAACATCGGCCAGCCACTCGAAGACGAGCTCGAACGCCGCGGCCTGGACTGCGAAATTATGGGCACGTCCGTGGACGCGATGGACCTCGCGGAGGACCGCGACCGCTTCAACCGCCTGCTCGACGAGATGGGCATCGCCCAGCCCGAGGGCGGCACCGCCCAGAGTAGGGAGGAAGCGTTCGCGCTCGCCGAGGAAATCGGCTATCCCGTCCTCGTGCGCCCGTCCTACGTGTTGGGCGGCCGCGCGATGGAAGTGGTGTACACCGACGAGGAACTCTCCGAGTACATCGAGGAGGCCGTCCGCGTCGCGCCCGACCAGCCCATCCTCATCGACGAGTTCCTCGAAGGCGCAGTCGAACTCGACGTGGACGCCGTCTCCGACGGCGAAGACGTCCTCATCGGCGGCATCATGGAGCACGTCGAGAGTGCCGGTGTGCACTCCGGCGACTCCGCCTGTATGATTCCGCCGCGCTCGCTCTCCGAGGGCACCCTCGCTCGCGTCCGTGAGGTCGTCGAGGACATCGCCGACGCCCTCGACACGGTGGGGCTGTTGAACGTCCAACTCGCGGTCCGCGACGACGAGGTGTTCATCCTCGAAGCGAACCCGCGTTCCTCGCGTACGGTGCCCTTCGTCTCCAAGGCGACGGGCGTGCCCATCGCGAAGATCGCGGCGAAGGTCATGACCGGCAAGACGTTCGCGGACCTCGACGTCCACGAGCAGATTCCCGAACAGACCTCCGTGAAGGAGGTCGTCCTCCCCTTCGACCGCCTGCCCAACTCCGACCCGCGCCTCGGGCCGGAGATGAAGAGCACGGGCGAGGTCATGGGGACCGCCGACGACTTCGGGAAGGCCTACTGGAAGGCCCAGAGCGCCGCCGGCGCCGTCCTGCCCGAGGGCGGCACCGCCGTCATCGACCTCGATGTGGACGTGGAGGCGTTCGCGGAGTTCTACGACATCGAGTCCTTCGACGACACGAGCGAGGCAATCAGGGACGGGAAGGTCGATTTGGTCATCACCCACGACCCCGACACCCTCAAGACGGCTGTCGAGGAGGAAATCACCTACTACTCCACCGCCCAGAGCGTCGAAGCCGCCCTCGAAGCGCTACAGAACCGCGACGAACCGCTGGACGTGCGTGCAGTCGGTCGCCGGCCCAAGGTTCAGCGCAACTGGGGCGCCTCCGAAACGGAAGCCGAGTAACGCTCCCCTTTTATCGTTCGCCGAGCACCCCCCCAAGTATGCCGGCAAGCGCGCTGTCGAGCGCGAACAGCAGCGCCAGCGCGAGCGCGCCCAGTAGTGTCCCGAACCCCGCGAGCGGGCCGAGCGGGCCGGCGACGAGCGTCCCCAGCACCGTCGCGGCGAGGGCGAGCAGGACCCCAACGACGATGCCGCCGAACGCACCCGACAGGAGGCCGTGCCACGCACCGTTGCCGGGACCGCCGCCGGCGAGGTAGCCCGCGACGAACCCGCCGACGAGGCCGGCGCCTATCTGGCCGATAACCGGTATCACGAGGCCGAAAACGCCCGCAAGGACGCCCGCGACGAACCCCCACAGCACCGCGTTCCAATTAGTCATGCCTCTGAGGAGGGTGCGGACGCTAATCGTCTTTGTGTATAAAAAGTGGGACGAGTTCAGTCCTGGGCCATCGCCAGCACGTCGTCGAAGAAGTCAAGCGAGTCGTGCGGGCCGGGGTTGGCCTCGGGGTGGTACTGGCGGGTGATAACGTTCAAGTCGTCGTTTTCGAGCCCTTCGGCGGTGTCGTCGTTGACGTTCACTTGGGTGACGTTCAGCTCCTCGCCGGGCTCGCCGACGGTGTAGCCGTGGTTCTGGGTGGTCATCACCACGCGGTCGGTGCGCAGGTCGCGCACCGGCTGGTTCACGCCGCGGTGGCCGAAGTCCATCTTCTCGGTGGTGCCGCCCATCGCGCGGGCGACGATTTGCTGGCCGAGGCAGATGCCCGCAATCGGGAGCTCGTCGGTGTACTCCTCGACGAGCTGCTCTGCGGCTTCGAAGTTCGCGGGGTCGCCCGGGCCGTTCGAAATGAACAGGAGGTCGGGGTCGACCGCCTCGACGTCCGAGGGGTCGGCGTCGTAGGGGAGGACGTGAACCTCCGCGCCGCGCTCGACGAGCGAGTCGCGGATGGAGCCCTTCGCGCCACAGTCGATGAGCGCGGTGGTGGGCCCCTCGCCGCCCTCGTTGTACACCTCGTGTTCGGCGACGCTGACGCGCGCGCCGATGTCCTTGTGGTCGGACATGTGCGGGCAGGCGGCGAGTTCTTCGCGGGCTTTCTCCGGAGAGGCGTTGGGTCCCGCCGAAATCCCGCATTTCATCGCGCCGCGCTCGCGGATGTCGACCACGAGGTCGCGGGTGTCGAGGTTGTCCACAGCGGGCACGCCCTCCGATTCGAGCCATTCAGCGACGTCGTCGGTCAAATCACGGGCGACGACGGCGGTCGGATGGACCCGACCGGACTCGAATCGGTCCTCTCGGACGCCGTAGTTCCCGATGAGGGGGTACGCAAAGGTGAGAACCTGTGCTTCGTACGAGGGGTCGGTCAGACTCTCCTCGTACCCGGTGTAAGCGGTCGTGAACACCAGTTCCCCGTGGGACTCGCCAGGGGCGCGGGTACGCGCCTTGACGATGTCCCCGGTTTCCAGTGCCAGGTAGGCGTCCGACATCGCCCGTCCGTAGTAGGAGAAGCGGCTAAAACCCTTCCGTTCCGGGTCGTCATAGCGGGGCCGTTTAACTACTTCGCGGCGGGTTCCGTGGTATGGTCATACACGGCGACCCCCCGCGCTGGCGGGGGTTCAACCTGCTCGGTAAGTTCCGTGCGGGGGACGAGGGGGCGTACAGGGTGGCTGACTTCCGTTGGATGAACGAGTGGGGGGTTCGACTTCGCGCGACTGCCGATGGATTACCGCTGTTGGACCGGGGAGACGCAGACCGAGCTCGTCGAGAACGTGGCCTACGAGGACTGGCACGGCCACGACCCCGACCGCGACCTGCTGGAACTGCTCCGGCGCTACTGAGGAAACGAAGACTCCTTGTGGCCCGGATTCGAGAGTTCGGATATGAGTGACGCGGCGGAAGCGAGCTCGGACGCGAACGACGAAGCGGGCGGAGAGCCCGTACACGACAACGCCGCGCAGGACGTCATCGCGGTGGACGGCGACGACAACCCCCAGGGGACGGTCAACAGGCTCGACGCCCACACGGGCGAGGGGACCCGCCACCGCGCGTTCACCTGCCTCCTCTTCGACGGGGACGGACGGGTGCTGTTGGCCCAGCGCGCCGCGAACAAGCGCCTCTGGGACACCTGCTGGGACGGCACCGTCGCCTCCCATCCCGTCGAGGGACAATCCCAGAAGGAGGCCACCCGCGAACGGCTGGCCGAGGAGCTCGGCGTCTCCCCGGACCAGTACGACGACCTGCAGGTCACGGACCGCTTCGAGTACAAACGCTACTACATGAACGAGGGGCTGGAGTGGGAGGTCTGTGCCGTTCTACAGGCTACCCTCACCGACACCAGCCTCGACCGCGACCCGGAGGAAGTCGAGGGGCTGCTGTGGGCGGACTACGAGGACCTCCACGAGAACCCGCGCTTCTACCGCCAGCTCGACCTCTGCCCGTGGTTCGAAATCGCGATGCGCCGCGATTTGGGGTAGACTCCTTACTCCGTCGGCTGGCGCGCCTTCACCGCGGCGTACACCCCTATCAGGCCGAGGCCGAGGGCGGGCACCATCGCCAGCCCGAGGAAGGCGTCGCGGTAGGGGACGAAGGTAGGCGGCCAGTACAGAATCGCTATCGGGAACCCCAGGAGCGCGGCGACCAACACGAGAATCATCGCCCACCCCGCGCGTTCGCTGGTCTCGCCCTGTGGAACGTTCGCCGGCATCGAGTACGAGTTAGCGGCCGGGAGTAAAGCGATGGCGGTTGACGCCGACTCAGGGCGAGACGAACCCGGGCGCCTCCTCGCTCTCCCCTTCGACGCCCCGCCAGTCGTGTTCCGGCTCCCAGTTCAGGGTCTCCTTCGCTTTCGCGGCCGAGATGGGGGTTTCCTCGCCCTGAACGTCACAAGGGTCGGGGATATCGCCGAACGCCCGCTCGAACAGATCGGCGGTGTCGATACCCGTAGCGTTCTCGTCGGCGTGAATGTTGAAGGCTTCCTCGCCCTCGAAGTCGGCGTCCATCGCCGCGCGCACGGCGTCGACCACGTCGCGCACGTCGATGTACGTCCAGTAGTTCCCGGTCATCGGCTGGCCGCGCTCGACGCCCGGGTCGCCGCCCGCCCGATAGCGTCCGGGGTACTGCACCCACGAGAGGCGGAACGTCGCCACCTGAATCCCGTCCCGCCGGGCGACGGACTTCGCCACTTCCTCGCCTGCCGCCTTCGACGTGCCGTAGGGGTCCTCCGGCCGGAGGGGGTAGTCCTCGGTGATGGGCAACCGCTCGGGGAGCGGGAGCTCCTCGGCGAAGGGGAAGCCGTAGGCCGACTCGCTGGACGCCCACACGACGTCAGCGTCGACGCGGCCCGCGGCGTCGAGGACGTTGTACGTGCTCGTGACGTTGTTCTCGAAGACCACGCGCCCGGGGTCGCCAGTCGGGTCGGGAATTGCGGCGAAGTGAACGACGTAGTCGGGGTCGGCGTCCATAATCAGCTCCCACGTCTCCCCTTGGTCGGTGAGGTCGGCGGCGTAGAAATCGACGTTCTCGCGCCCGGAGTCGGGGCGTTCTCGGTCCACGGCGACGACGCGGTGGCCGTCCGCGGCCAACCCTTCGACCGTCCAGCTGCCGACCCCGCCGACGGCGCCGGTCACGACGACAGTGCTCATGTCCTTTCTGGCGGGCCACCGCCCTTCAAGCTTCAGAAGCCGGGCCGGTAGTTATTCGGGGACGACAGCCTACCACGACGTATGGGAATCGAGGAGCCCACCGTTCCGGACGACTGGAGCGAGGTGACGAACCCCGATTACATCGTCGAGAAGTACGACCCCCGCCCGGTCATCCTCTTCACGCACGACGAGGACGACGTAGGGGTCCACGTCCTCCCCGACGAGCCCATCGCGCCCCACAGCGACACCGAACGCTGGCGGGTCGGCGCTATTGAGGGGAACAGGGACGAGTTCGAGGAGGCCGAGCCGTTCGCGCACCTCCACGGCCACGAGAACGCCCTCGAAGTGGCGGAGGCGTTCATGACTGCCTACGACCGGACGAACGGCGACGTGAACGCCGCCGAGCGCAGCGCCGTCGAGGGGGCGGAGGGCCTCATCGAAACCGAGACCGACGTCGAGCGCTAGTTCTCCAGGAGCTCCTCGGCGACGACGTCCGCCGGGAGCACCGCGGGGTCCAGCGCCAAATCTACCTGCCCGCGCACGAACTCCGGCATCGAGTCGGGCGAGTAGACCACGATTTTCGCGTCGGGGTTCGCCTCGACGGCGATGGGGATGGCCGTGGCCTCGGTGATGTCGGTGAGCACGAAGAGGTCGGCGCTCTCGACACCCGCGTCCAGCAGGCGCTCACGGGTGACGACGTCCGAGATGCGCTCGACGGTGGCACCCTGGGCTTCCAGCTCCTCCTGTAGCCCCCGGTCGGGACCGGCGATGAGGACGTTACTCATATTCGATGGTCGCGGGGGGTTTGTGGGTCACGTCGTACACCACTCGCGAGACGTTGTCGAGTTGGCCGGTGATTCTGGATTGGACGCGCTGGAGAGTCTCCCAGTCGAGTTCCTGTGCGCGGGCGGTCATCCCGTCCCGGCTCTCGACGGAGCGCACGGCGACGACGTGGCCGTGGACGCGGTTGTCGCCCTTGACCCCCGTCGCTCTGCCGAGCACGGCGGCGAAGGCCTGCCAGGGGTCGTACTCCTCCAGTTCGTCCTCGACGACGGCGGTCGACTCGCGGGCGACCTCGACCTTCTCCTCGGTGACCTCGCCGATGATGCGCACGGCGAGGCCGGGACCGGGGAACGGCATCCGCTCGGAGATCACTTCTTCGAGGTCGAGGGCGCGCGCAACCTCTCGGACCTCGTCCTTGTAGAGGTCGCGCATCGGCTCGACGATGCCCTCGAAGTCGATGCGCTCGGGGAGCCCGCCGACGTTGTGGTGGGACTTGATGGTTCCCTCGCTCTCGATGCGGTCGGGGTAGATGGTTCCCTGCACGAGATAGTCCGCGTCCACCTCGCGGGCGACGGTTTCGAACTCCCGGATGAACTGCTCGCCGATGGCGTGGCGCTTCTCCTCGGGGTCCGTCACGCCCTCCAGTTCCTCTAGGAACCGGTCAGCGGCGTCGACGATACGCAGGGAGTCCATGTACTCGAAGGTTTCCCGGATTTCGTCGGTTTCGCCCTTGCGCATCAGGCCCGTGTCGACGTACACCGGGGTGAGCTGCGTGCCGATGGCCTCGTAGGCCAGTGCGGCGGCCGTCGAGGAGTCCACGCCCCCCGAGAGGCCGATGACGGCGTTCGCGTCGCCGATTTGGTCCGCTATCTCCTCGATTTTCTCCTCGATGAACTCCTCGGTGTCGACCATCAGGCGCTCACCTCCTTCGTCTCGGCGCGCTCCTCCAGGGCCGCCTCCACGAAGGAGACGAACGGCGGGCTCGCGCGGGTCGGACGGGAACGGAACTCCGGATGGAACTGTGTGCCGATGAAGAAGGGGTGGTCGTCGCGCTCCAGGATTTCCATACGGTGTGTTGCGGTCCCGGAGAACACGAGTCCGTCGGTCTCCAGTTCCTCCATGTACTCGGGGTTCACCTCGTAGCGGTGGCGGTGGCGCTCGGTACACGAGTCCGCGCCGTACACCGCCGCCGCGAGGGTGTCGGGCTCGATGTCGGTCTCGTGGGCGCCCAGCCGCATCGTGCCGCCCATGTCCTCCGTCTCGTACTGTTCGGGCAGGAGGTCAATTACGGGGTAAGGCGTGTCGGGGTCGAGCTCCGCGGAGTGTGCGCCCTCCATGCCGAGGACGTTGCGCGCGTGCTCCACGACGGCGAGCTGGAAGCCCAGACAGAGCCCCAAGAAGGGAACGCCGTGCTCGCGGGCGTACCGGACGGCTTCGATTTTCCCTTCGGTCCCGCGGGCGCCGAAGCCACCAGGAACGATGACGCCGTCGGCCGTTTCGAGGTTCGCCTCGTGCTCGTCGTTCATCTCGTCGGCGGCGACCCAGTGGGTGTTCACGTCCGTGCGGGTCTCGAAGCCGGCGTGTTTCAGCGACTCGTAGATGGACATGTAGGCGTCCTCTAGGTCGTACTTCCCGACGAGCGCGATGTCCACTTCGTCCTCGGTTTCGCGGGTGACGATGTCGCGCCAGCTGGTGTCCCGTTCCCCCGGTTCGAGGGCGCGCTCGCGGATGTTCAGTCGGTCCATCACGTACTCGTCGAGCCCTTCGTCCTCGACCATCAGGGGCACCTGGTAGATGTCGGGCACGTCCGGGTTCGAGAACACCGCGTCCGTGGGCACGTCACAGAACAACGCGATTTTCTCCTTGACGTCCGCGTCGAGGCGGTTCTCGTTGCGCCCGACCAGAATGTCCGGCTGGAGGCCAATAGAGCGCAACTCCTTCACGCTGTGCTGTGTTGGTTTGGTCTTCTGCTCGCCGTTCATCGAGTTCGGCACCAGTGTAACGTGGGTGAACAGAATGTCGCCCTCTTCTTCCTCGTGGGAGAACTGCCGGAGCGACTCCAGGAAGGGCATCCCCTCGATGTCGCCCACGGTGCCCCCCACTTCTACGATACAGACGTCGGTCCCCTTCGCTGCCTGTCGGATGCGGCCCTTGATATCGTCGGTGACGTGGGGGATGATTTGGACGGTCTTGCCCAGATAGTCGCCGGCGCGCTCGCGCTCGATGACCTCCTGATAGACTTTGCCCGTAGTGACGTTGTGGTCGGCGGTCATGTCGGCGTCGAGGAAGCGCTCGTAGTTGCCCAAATCGAGGTCGACCTCGGCGCCGTCCTTCAGGACGTAGACTTCCCCGTGCTGGAAGGGGTTCATTGTGCCCGCGTCGACGTTCAGGTATGGGTCGACTTTCACGGCGGTCACGTCGAAGCCCGCGTTCGCCAGCAGGCGTCCGAGGCTGGCGGCAGTGATACCCTTCCCCAGTCCGGACATCACGCCCCCGGTCACGAAGACGAATTTGTTCCCCAGAGAGGGGTCGTACCCGGTTTCGGTCGGCATACCGACTGTGCGGCGACCCGGAGGAAAACCGTTTCGACAGTCCCCTCCCTCGTTAGTCGTTGCCACTCCACGGGATACCGTCGTTCTCGTCGGGGTCGTCGACGCCGAACTGGCCGGCGGCACGGGTCCGCTTGCTCACGGCCGCCACACGGACGACGTACGCCGCGAGCAACGTGAACGGCGCGAGCGAGAGGAGGTAGACGAAGCCCACCAACAGCTCCGAGTCCGGCAGCCGGTTGAGGTGGAGGAGGGTAAAGGAGACGACGACGATGGACGGTAATGCGAGGAGAACCAGCCCTCGCGAGAGGTCGGCGAACGCCTCCCGCAGGTACTGGGTCTTGAAGTACTCCCGGAGTGCCGCGAGGTACTGCAGGAGGCGCAACATCTCCTCGATGGTGTCGTCCGCGGCCTCCGGGAGCGCCTCCCCGTGCTCGGCGCGGATACGTCGCAGGTCGTTTATCTGCCGGTCGTGGTCGTAGTCGAAGGTCGCCAACAGCAGCGTGAGCGTCTCGTCGGGTTCGGTGTGGTCGAGGCGCTCGTTCATTTCGCCCGATTCCTCGCTGAGGGTTTCGACGTAGGACTGGAGGTCGGCACGGACATCCACGTCGACTCCCGCGAGCGACGTTTCGAGGGCCTGTGCCCGTTCGAGGATGTCGCCGACGAGCAGGCGCAACAGCCGGGCGGGGTCGGCGGGCGCGTGGTCGTGGTCGATGACGTTCTCCAGCGAGCGGCGGAACTCCACGACGTCCTGCACGCGGCCGAACTGCTGGCCCAGCGGCGACTGCTCCTGGGTGGCGAACACCGAACTGACGGAGACGACGATAGAGACGAGCAGGAAGTTCCCCGAGAGGAGGGTGCTCACGGTCGCGGTGACGGTGCTGTTGTCGTAGAGCGCCGTCGACACGTCGCTCGTGAACAGGTGGCCGACGGGGCCGACGAACACAGCGATGACACCCAGCGCCGCCAGCGCGACGGCCCGGCGGTCCCCCTCCAGCAGCACCCAGCGCCTGAGTCGCTCCCACGCTCCCACGACGCGCTCTCTCACCCCTGACATACCCGTGTTTATCGGCTGACGCCCGCTTATCGGTTCCGGCCGGGCCGGACCTTTATACTCGGACGCGTCCATACAGAAGGTATGGGACTCCTCTCGCGGTTCTCCTACGCCGTCCGCTCGAAGCTGAACGCCCTCATCGGGGGGATGGAGGACCCCAACGAGCAGTTGGACTACTCCTACGAGCGGATGCGCGACGAGCTACAGGACGTGAAGAAGGGTATCGCGGACCTCACGACCCAGAAGAAGCGCCTCCAGATGCAGAAACGACGCCTGGAGCAGAACGTCGAGAAGCACAACGAGCAGGCCCGCGAGGCGGTCCGACAGGACCGCGACGACCTCGCGCGTCAGGCCCTCGAAAAGAAGCAATCGAAGATGAGCCAAATCGAGGAGCTGGAGACCCAGATCTCCGAGCTCCAGGACACCCAAGACCAACTCACCGACAAAAAGGAGAAGCTCCAGAGCCGCATCGAGGAGTTCAAGACGAAAAAGGAGACGATGAAGGCGCGCTACGAGGCCGCCGAGGCCAGCGCCCGCGTCTCGGAAGCGATGACCGGTGCCGGCGACGAGATGGACGACGTGAACCGGGCCATCGAGACCGCCACCGAGCGCACCGAGGAGATGGAGGCCCGCGCGGCCGCCATGGACGAACTGGAGGACTCGGGTGCCTTCGAGAGCGCGCTCTCCGACGAGGACGAGATCGACCGCGAGCTCTCGCAGGGCCGCTCGAACCGCGAGGTCGAGGCCGAACTGGAAACCCTCAAAGGCGAAGCGGGCAAGTCGAGCGCGCCCGTCGAAGGGGCGGATACTGAGGCGGCGGACGCCGAGGCCTCGGACGCCGATGCGACCGAAGAAGCGGAGGCCGAGCCGGAGGACCCGGCGGTCGAGGCCGAACTGGAGGAACTCCGCGAAGAGGAGAACTGAGCGCCGCATCACCTTTTAGTCTCCCCCGCGCACGGTTCGTATGAGCGAGGACACGCCCGGCGACACGATGCGCGGTCGGGTGCCGGGAAGCCGTCTACGTCTCTGGTTGCTGTTGCGCGCGAACCGTTGGGGCGTCACGGCCGTCGCGCTGAGCGCGCTGTTCGTCGGACTCGTCGCCATCGGGACGCTCGCGCCGACGCCGTTCAGCACCGGCGACCCTATCGAGACGTACTTTCAGGCGCTCGTGACCGCCATCGTCACGGGCGTCACCCTCGTCGTGTCCATCAACCAGATGGTGCTCTCTCAGGAGCTGGGCGCGCTCGGGGACCAGCGCGAGCGCATGGAAGAAGCCCTGCAGTTCCGGTCCGAGGCAGCCGACACGGTCGATGCCCCCGTCAGCCCGCCCGAGCCCGCCGCCTTCCTCCGGGCGCTCGTCGACGCCACCCGCTCGCGGGCCGACGCGCTCGAAAACGCGGTCGAGGACAACCCCGACGACGAGTTCCGGACGCGGACCCGCGACTACGCCGATTCGCTCCGGGAGCACGCCGACGAGGTGGGCAACCAACTCGAAGACACGCAGTTCGGCACCTTCGACGTGGTGTTCGCGGCGCTCGACTTCAACTACTCTTGGAAAGTGTACGAGGCCCGCCGTTTGCGGGCCGAACACGCCGACGCCCTCGACGACGACGCCGAGTCCGCGCTCGACGCGGCCATCGAAACGCTGGAGACGTTCGGACCCGCCCGCGAGCACTTCAAGACGCTGTACTTCCAGTGGGCGCTCATCGACCTCTCGCGGGCGATGCTCTACGCCGCGGCGCCCGCGCTCCTCGTCGCGGGGTCGATGGTCCTCTTCGTGAACCCTGGCTCCGTGCCGGGCGCTACCTTTGGGGTCGACAACATCACCTGGGTCGTCGCCGCGGCCGGAACGGTCTCCCTGATTCCGTTCGCCGTGCTGTTCGCCTACGTGCTCCGCATCGCCACGGTCGCCAAGCGGACGCTCGCCATCGGGCCGTTCGTCCTCCGCGAGACCGAGCGCACCGACGACATCGACTGGGACGCGTAATGCGCTTTGCGCTCCTCCACGCGAAACGGCTCACGATAGAACCGGGCGCCCCCGCGGTCGCCGACCCCGGAGAGTGGTCCCCCATCGAGCGCGCGGACTGTCTGCTGGCGCTCGCCGGCGTCGAACCGGCGGACCCCGCGGACGGGACGGGCGCCGAACGGGTTCGGGAGACGGCAGCCGACCTCCGCTGTGGGTCCGTCGTCCTCGCCTTCTGTCCGGCGCTCGTGGACACCGCCGCCGACAGGGAGCGCGCTGCCGACGTGCTCCGGGCCCTCGAAGGCGTGCTCGGCGACGACGCGGCCGTCGTCCCGACCGACCGCTATCCCGCATCCGACGTCGAAACGGCGGGACACCCCCACGCCGTACGGTCGTTTCGACCCGGCGAAACGGCGGCGCCGGCGTTCGACCCTTCCCCGCTCGAAGCGGCCGGGCTGGCGAACGCGACGGACGCCGGTCTCGCGTGGACGCCCGCGGGCACCGTCGCGCGCCGTGCCCTCGTCGGGGCGGTCGCCGAGCGCTTCGCCCGCGCCGGCGCCGAACCCGTCGACCCGCCACTCCCGTCCGGGGGGGCGAACGAGCGCACTGACTCGTCCGTGCTCCGCCGGCCACCCGCGACGCTCGGCGCTGAGCCGGAAACGGCGGTGTACGCGGCCGGGGCGGCGTTCGAGAACGGGGTCGTCCGACCGGAAGCGCTCGACCCCGAGGGTGACCTCGATGCGTGGCTCGAACTCACGAACGAAACCCTCCGCGCGCTCGGTTTCACCCCCGAGGTCTCCGGTCGGGCGACGGCGACGGATGTGCCTGTCGTCGAGGATGCACTCGGTGCCCCGGTGACCGGGGGGGACACGACCCGCATCGAGTTTCGGACTGCAGGCCCGACGGGTGTCGTCGAGCGGGTCGAGGGGGCGGTT
>JBEQBK010000031.1:0-19872 GCA_041639855.1 Halobacteriaceae archaeon
GCGACGCGCTGGAGGGCATCGACATCGAATACGAGGTCGTCGGTGCCACGGTCAACGAGGGCGAGCGCGCCGACGAAATCATCCGCACCGCGGAGGACCACGGCTGCGACCACGTCTTCCTCACCGGGCGGCGCCGCTCGCCGACGGGCAAGGCCATCTTCGGGAACACCGCCCAGGCAGTCATTCTCAACTTCCCGGGGACGGTCACCGTCGCGATGGAGTAACGAAAGGAGGCGCTTTTTTCGACCGCAGCGCCGGCGCTCAGCGGTTGTCGTGCTTCCAGCTGTCGATAGGCACCTGGCCGCCGTCGACGCGGAGCTCGTGGCCGTTCACGTAGTCGGCAGCGGGGGTCGAGAGGAAGGCCACCGCGTCGGCGATGTCCTCTGGCTCGGCGTAGCGGCCCATCGGGTTCAGTCCTTTAATCTGCTCGTGGGTTTCCTCGGTGAACGACTCGGTCATCCGGGTGTTCACCCAGCCCGGCGCGACGGCGTTCACGTTGATGCCCTCGCGCCCGAGTTCGAGCGCCAGCGACTTCGTGAGCCCGAGCAGGGAGAACTTCCCCACGTCGTACTCGGGGCTCATGCCGACGCCGTTCTTCGTGTGGATGGAGGTGATGTTGACGATTTTCCCCTCGCCGGCGTCGAGCATCGGGTCCAGACAGGCGAGCGTGCAGTTGATGGAGCCCCAGAGGTGGACGTCGAGGTTGAGCTCGAAGCGCTTTCTGAGCGCTTCCTTGTCGTCGCCGGTGAAGGGGCCAGCGTCGCCGACGCCCGCGTTGTTCACGAGGATCTCCACGTCGCCAAGCTCGTCGGTTCCCTCGGCGACCATTTTCTCCACTTCCTCGCGGTCGCTCACGTCGGCAGTGACGGCGACGGCCTCGCCGCCGGCCTCCTCGATGACCTCGGCGGTGTCTTCCGCCGGGCCTTCTTCCAGGTCGTTGACGATGACGCTCGCGCCGAGCGCCGCGAGTTCGATGGCGATCGCGCGGCCGTTGCCGCGACCCGCGCCCGTCACGAGTGCCGTTCTGTCGGAGAGGTCGGTGTCCATACCCGCCCATCCGTCGGCCGGGGCATAAACGTAGGGCTACTCCGTCTCCCGAACGACGAGAACCGGCACGGGCGCGGAGCGGACGAGCTTCTCCGCGACGCTCCCGATGAGAAAGCGGTCGAAGCCGGTCCGGCCATGGGTGCCGACGACGAGCAGATCGATGTCGTGCTCCTCGACGTAGTCGAGTATCGCCTCGTGAACGGAGTCACCCGACTCGACGGCGCCGACGACGGATTCCAGGCCCGCGTCCTCCGCGCGCTCCGTCGCCGCGTCGACGGCCCTCTCGGCGTTGTCCGAGAGCTCTTCGGTGTAGTCCTCCACGCCCAAGCCGGCGGCGTCGACGACTGAGAGCGCGTGGAACGCCGCACCTGTCAAGCCCGCGACCCCGACGGCCGCATCGACGGCGGCCGCCGCAGTGTCGCTTCCGTCGGTGGCAGCGAGGATGTGCGCGTAGGGATAGGAGCTGTTGGCCTCGGGGCCGAGGGTGAGAACGGGCGTCTCGGAGCGCCGGACGACACGTTCGGTGACGCTCCCGAGGAAGAGCCGCGAAACGCCCTCCCGGCCATGGGTGGGCATCGCCACCAGGTCGAAGTCGGCGCCGTAGTCCGCGATGGTCTCGGCGGGCGCGCCCTGCATCGTCTCGGTTTCGACTTCGACGCCACGCCCGCGGGCCCGCTCGGCCGCCTCCGCGACGATGCGCTCGGCCTCGGTTTCGAGGGCGTCGACGACCTCGCCGTCGACGACGGTGACGCTGTCGCGGGTCGTGTCGGCCACGTTCAGCACCGTCAGACTCGCCCCGGTTCCCGCCGCGACGTCGAGGACGTGGTCGAAGGCAGCCGCCGCACCCTCGCTACCGTCCGTCGGGAAGAGAATACGCTCGTACATGGAGGGACCGAGGGCGCCGTCAGTGATAAAACCGGGTTCGGCTCAGCGTCCGACCCGCGAGCGGAACTCGGGAAGGCCACGAACGCCCAAGTCGAGGCGGAACAGTTTGCCGGCGTCCGCGCCCTCTTCTTCTCTCGTGTTCGCGGGGCCCTCCCCGGGCCCGAGCGCCGTCGTCACGTAGGCGTCGGTGTAGTTCGGGCCCGCGAAGGTCACCGAGGAGACCTTCTTCGCGTCGAAGGCGACCTCGCCGACGAGGTCGCCGTCGGCGGAGAAGCGGGCCAGTCGGCCGCCGTCCCAGCGCGCCGACCAGAGGTGGCCCGTCGCGTCGACCGTCATCCCGTCGGGGTGACCGGGCGCGCCGCCCTCGACGACGGTCTCGGGGTCCGAGAGGGCACCCGTTTCCTCGTCGTAGTCGTAGCGCAGAATCTCGCCGGCGACGGTGTCGGTGAAGTACATCGACTCCCGGTCGGGGGTGAAGCCCATCCCGTTGGGGAGCCCCACGTCGTCACGGAGCTGCGTGAGCGACCCGTCCGTATCGAGGCGGTAGAGCGACCCGACACCCTCGCCGTCCGCCGGCATCGTCCCGCAGAACACCCGGCCGCGGGGGTCGGCGATGACGTCGTTGAAGCGCTTGCCTTCCTCGCCCTCGATGCCCTCGACGACGGCCTTGGTCGCGCCGTCGTCGTACAGTTCGATGCGACCCGCCTCCTCGAAGAGCAGGAGGGTACCGTCGGCCTGCACGGTGAACCCGCCGATGTACTCCTCCTCGCCGTCGCGGCGGTAGACGAGTTCGCTCGTGCCGTTCTCGGGGTTGTACCGGTAGAGCTCGCCGTCCGGGATGTCCAGGGAGTAGAGTTTCTTCTCGTCGGGGTGATAGACGGGTCCTTCGCCGGTGTGTGCCTCGTAATCCGCGACCGCGACAGGGTCGGTTGGTTCCATAGCGGTCCTTCGTCTCGGGGGGTCAAAACGCCTCGGCCCTAGCCGTAGTAGCGCTCCGCGAAGTCGTAGAGCGACCAGACGGAGACGTCCGCGCTCGCGTCGAAGGTCATGAACACGCCATCGTCGTCGTCGGTCGGCCAGAAGTGCGCGACGACGCCGTCCTCGAAGAGCCGGACCTTGCCGAGTATCTCGCCCATGTCGTCGAACAGTTCCTCGTGGAAGCCGTGCTCCACGTCCTGTAACACGACATCGTCGTAGATCTCCTCGATGTCGTCGAGCGAGTAGTTCCGGTCGGTCCGCTCGGAGAGGTAGTGTAGTTCGTAGCCCGAGCGGTCGTACGTCGCCAGCGCGCGAAGGGATTCCCCGTACTCCGCCTCCAACTCCTCGATGAGCGCCGTCGGGTCGGACATACCGAGAGGTACAGCCCCGGAGAGTTCACCTTTCCGGCTACCGCACGGACTCCCGGAGACCCTTCATATAGCCAATAGCGAACAGCCGGCCGTCGGTGTGGTAGCCGGGATTGGAGTTGTCCTCGCGAACCGTAGTGGGAACGTGGTCCGGGCGCATCGGCACGTCCTCGCCCACGTACTGCTCGTAGGCCCGCATCGCGTCGAGCATGTCCGTCGGGCCGTCGTCGTGCCACGTCTCGACGAACTCGTCGGCGTCGCCCTCGATATCGCGGAAATGGATGAAGTGGATGCGCTCGCCGAACTGCTCGATTGCGGCGGGGATGTCCGCGCCCATCGCCGCGAAGTTGCCCTGACAGAAGGTGATGCCGTTGTTCGGGGAGTCGTGGAGGTCCAGAACTCGTTGGTAGTTCTCGACCGACGTGGCGATGCGGGGGACCCCACGGAGGTCCTCGCGGGGCGGGTCGTCGGGGTGGAGCGCGAGTTTGACGCCCGCCTCCTCGGCGACGGGAATCACCTCGTCGAGGAAGTACTCGAGCGCCTCCCAGAGGTCCTCGTGGGTGATGTCGAACTCCTGGGGGCCGCCCTGCGCCTTCTCGTTGTCGAAGCCCGTGACGTACGACCCGCCGCGGGATTCGAGGTGGGCCTCCGTGCGCGCCCAGCGCACGCCGGCCATCCAGTCGTAGGCGACGACGGGAATGCCGACCTCGCCGCAATCTCGCAGAAACTGCTTGAACACCTCGATGTCCTCGTCGCGACCCTCCCCGCCCACACGAACGGTATCGGAGATGGGGACGGAGCCCTCGATGACATCCACGGAGAGCCCGGCGTCCTCGTACCAGTTGGTGAGGCCGTTGAGGTCGTCGTAGGACCACTGGGTTTTGTCGTCCCCGATTTCGAGGGGGTGGACGACGGCGCTCGTGACGCCCATCTGTTTGGCGAGTTGCCAGCGTTCGTCGGGTTCCGGCGGCAGGACAAGCGAGAACTCGACCATAGCCGGGATGGGCGGGGGTTCGACTTGTGCTTTCCCGTCCGGTCTCAGCGCCTGCGACGCCGCTGGCGGTATTATGTATCGCCGAGTGAACTATCAGGCGTGCCCGAGGACCCGGCCCCCGCCGACGTGTTCGACCTCCTCGCCGACGAGTGCGCGCGCACCGTCCTCGCGGCCACAAGTAGCGAAGCCATGTCCGCACCCGAACTCGTGGAGGCCTGTGACGCCTCCCGCGCGACCGTCTATCGCCGTATCGCGGAGCTGACCGACGCCGGCCTGGTCGCCGAACGGGGTGAGTACGACCCCGAGGGGAACCATCGGAGTGTCTACGCGGCCCGTTTGCGGGGCCTGTACGTCGGGCTCGAAGACGGCGAGTTCACGCTCAGCGTCGAGGAGGACCCCGCCGACAGGCTGAGCGATTTCTGGGGCGAGCTATGAACGCCATGACGCTCGCCGTGGTCGGGTCCGTGCTCTCGCTCATCACGCTACCCCTCGGCGTGGTCGTCTCGGTGCAGGCGTTCCGGGCGGTCCGCCGGAGCGACGACCGGACGACGTGGTACCTCGCCGCGGGTCTCGCGCTCGTCTTGGTCGGCTCGCCGCTCGTCGGGTTCGTCGAGGAGTTCGCGGGTGACGCGCTCGTGGGGAGTCTCACTGCGGAGGTCTCCCTTCTGGTCCTCGAACGCGGACTCAGATTTCTGGGCGTCTGTTCGCTCGCCTACGCGCTCTACGCGAAACGCCGGCTCTAGAGCTCCTTGAACACCCGCGCAGGGTTCCCGCCGACGACGACGCCCTCGGGCACGTCGTCCACGACGACCGCCCCCGACGCGACGACGCTGTCGTCGCCGATACTGATACCGGGGTTGATGACCGCGCCGCCGCCGACCCAGACGTTCTCCCCGATGGTGACGGGCTCGGCGTACTCCAGGCCCTCGCGCCGCTTCTCGGGCTCTAATGGATGGGTCGCCGTGTAGACGTGGACGCCCGGCCCGAACTGGGTGTTCGCGCCGATGTCGACCGGTGCGGCGTCCAAGATTGTGCAGTCGAAGTTCGCGTAGAAGCCCTCGCCGACGTGGATGTTGTAGCCGTAATCACAGCGGAACTCGGGTTCGACCGTCGCGTCGGACCCACCAGAACCGAAGAGCTCTGCTAACAGTTCGTCGCGTTCCGCGGGCGCGGCGTCGTTGTACTGGCGGGTCAACTCCCGGGCGCGTTCGCGCTCGGCGACGAGTTCGTCGCCGCCGGGGTGGTAGAGGTCCCCCGCGAGCATCTTCTCCTTCTCGCTCATGGAGGGGACTCCGTTGCCCCCCGGGAATAGCCTTTGGCCTTCTTATTCGCCGGCCGCCCAGCGCACGCCGTTCGCCAGCAGGGTCTGGAACTCCGGCGTCGCGAACGTCTCGTCGGTGTGGCCGATGGAGAGGTAGAACACCTTGCCCTGCCCGTAGGCCTTCGTCCACGCGACGGGATACGTTTCCAGTTCGGGATGGTTCATCTCCGCGAGGACGCGCACGTCGTCGTCCCACGCGACCTGGTAGGGCTCGTCGAAAACGGTGAAATCCGAGACGCCCTCGGTGATTTCGTGGTCCGGCACGGTGATTTCGACCTCGTACTCGGACTGCTCGGGGTGGGTGATGAAGTGGCCCCCAATCAGTTCGCGGAGCTTCGGGAACGGCTCCTCGCGGCTCTCCAGGACCTCCTCGGGGTCGTCGGGTTCGGTGCTCGTCAGGTCGGAGGCACAGTGCAATCCGACGTAGCCGCCGCCGTTCTCCACGAAGGAAAGCAGGGAGTCGAGTTGGTCGTCGGTGAGCGTGCTGTCCGTCAGATAGTCGAGGACGACGTCGTACTCCGAGAGGTCCGTGAGGTCCTCCTTCTCCGTGGTGAGCGTCACGTCCGCGTCCCGGGCGAGCGCCGTCGCGATGAGCGGGCCCGCGTGCTCGAAGTCGTGGAAGGGGAAGCCGGTGCCGCCGATGGCGAGTACCGTGGGTGCCATACGCCACTCCGCGTCCGGCGTGGGGTTAAGGCTGTTCACCACCCGCACGACGCACCGATAACCGACTCCGAAACCACTTATTCGACCCCCCGATAGGACGGCCGTGAGCGAACGGCGACCCGAGTTCTACCCCCTCTACCTGACGCGCTTCGCGAACAGCCTGGGCCTCGCGGCCCTCGTGGTGTTGCTCCCGTTCTACGCCAACGAGTTCGACCCGAGCGGCTTCGTGTTGGGCCTCTACACCACTGGACTGACCGTGGCCGCGGCGCTCTCCGTCGTGCCGCTGGCGTGGGCCGGCGACCGCTACGACAAGCGGACAGTCTTACTGGCCTCCCTCTCGCTCGCGGCGCTCACGTACGCGGCCTTCGCGTTCGTCGGCGACAGTCTAGGCCTGGTCGGCGCGCGCTTCCTGCAAGGGTTTGCGGCGACCGGCATCGGCGTCATCTCGCTGGCCGTCATCGGCGAGCTCGCCGGGTCGGACGAGCGCGCGACGTACATCGGGCAGGCCAACGCGTGGCGGATGGCCGCCGGCGCCGGCGGGACGCTCGCGGCGGGCGCCCTCTACGCCCGCTTCGGCTTCGTCGCCGTCTACGCGATTCTGGTCGTCCTCTCCGCGACGGCGGCTATCGGCGTCTACCACTACATCGACCCCGACGAGACGACCGTCTCGGGCTTCGCGCTGGGCGACCTGGCGCTCAACGGCCGCATCCTCACGCTCGCGGCGTTCCGCGCGCCCTACTCGGTGGCGGTCACCCTCGTCCGGAGCTTCGGGCTCCCGCTGTACGCCGGCCTCACGGCGAGCGGCGGGCTCGCGCTCGCGCCCTTCGCCGTCGGCGCGGTCATCGCCGCGGAGAAGACGACGAACATGCTCGGGCAACCCATCACCGGCAGGTTCTCCGACGCCCACGGCCGCGCGCTGTTCGTCTTCGCCGGCGGGGGCGCCTACGGACTGGTCGCGCTCGCCATCCCCTTCGCGCCCGACCTCGCCGACGCCTTCGGGTTCACCCAGGGCCTCCCGGTACTCTCCTCGTTTCCCCCCGTACTCTACGTCCTGATCTGTTTGAACGGCCTGCTCGGGATTGCGGACTCCTTCCGCGAGCCGGCGAGCATGGCCCTCTTCGCCGACGAGGGGGAGGGCAAGGGCATCGCCTCCTCCTTCGGCATCCGCAATCTAGTCTGGCGCCCGGGGAACATCGCGGCGCCCCTGCTGGGCGGCTGGCTCATCGACGGCGTCGGCATCGCCTGGGTGTTCTACGTCGGCGGGGCCGCGGCCGTCGTCGGCGCGCTGGCGTTCCTCGCTATCCTCTCGTACAACTACGGGGTCTCGGCGCTCGCGGAATGGTAGATTAGGGGGCCGACCCGTAGAGTGAAAACCCCGACGCACGCCGTGGTTCGTATGCACGAGCGCGGAGGCCAGCAATGAGAATCGGCGTCACGCTGCCCGTCGTCTACGGCGAATCGAGCCCCGAAACCGTCGCGCGCGCCGCCGCGGCCGGCGCGGATGCGGTCGAGATATTCGGCTGGGAGGAACACGGCGAAAGCGTCGCCGACGCGGCGAACGAGGAGGGCGTCGAGTTCGGCGGCATCCTCGCGGCGGGCGCCGCCTCGAACATCGAGCACCCCGAGGAGCCCTCGGTGGCGAACCCCGAAACCCACGACGAGGCGGTCGCGGACCTGCAACGCTCCGTGGAGGGCGCCGCCGACCTCGGGGTGAAGACGGTCATCACGACGGTCGGACAGAACATCGACACCGTGCCGGACGACGCCCAACACCGAGCCATCGTCTCGGTCCTCCGCGAGGTCGCGCCGGTGGCCGAGGAACACGGCGTGACAGTCGTCGCCGAACCCCTCAACACCCGCGTCGACCACCCGGGCTACTACCTGGACTCGTCCTACGAGGCCTACGAAATCGTGGACGCCGTCGACTCCCCGAACGTCGGTGTACTCTACGACGTCTACCACCAACAGATTACGGAGGGCAACCTCATCCAGAACGTCACCGAGCACGTCGAGGAAATCGGCCACGTCCACATCGCCGACGTGCCCGGGCGCAACGAGCCCGGCACGGGCGAAATCAACTACGAAAACGTTCTCGCGGCCCTCGACGACGCCGGCTACGAGGGGTACGCCAGCTGCGAGTACTTCCCGACCGGCGACCCCGACGACGCGGTGTCGGACACGGTCGCCCTGACCGAGTAGCCTCGTCGAACCCGTCGGATTTATCTTTCGGCGCGCGGACCCGCCGGTATGCGCTACTACCGACTCGACGGTGAGGACGGTGCCCGCGTCGTGGCCCGCGACGGCGACGACGCCTACGACCTCGCGAGCGCCGACCCGCAGTTCAGCTCCTTCCGCGGCCTGGCCCGCACCGCGGCCGGCGCGGAGGAGGAGCTCGACACCATCGCCGAGAAGCACTTCGACGAGGCCGAGCCCGTCAACGTCGACGAACTCGAGGAGGCGGGCCGCCCGCTCGTCGCCGAGGAAATCTGGGCCGCCGGCGTCACCTACCTCATCAGCGAGGAGGCCCGGGAGGCCGAGAGTGAGGAGAGCGCCGACATGTACCGGAAGGTGTACGGCGCGGACCGCCCGGAGATTTTCTTCAAGGCGACGCCCTCCCGGACGGTTGGCCCACACGACGAGGTCGGCATCCGCGCCGACTCCGACTGGGACACCCCCGAGCCCGAGCTCGGCGTCGTGCTCTACCGCGGCGACATCGTCGGCTTCACCGTCGGCAACGACATGTCGAGTCGCTCCATCGAAGGCGAGAACCCGCTCTACCTCCCGCAGGCGAAGGTCTACGAGAAGTGTTGCTCCGTGGGTCCGGCGGTGCTCTCCGCCGCGGGCGTCGACCCCCACGACCTGGAGATGACCGTCGAAATCGAGCGCGACGGCGAGGTCGTCTTCGAGGACGGCACCGATACGGGCCAGATGAAACGCGGCGTGGAGGAGCTCGTCGACTACTACACGAAGCACAACGCCGTCCCCGAGCTCGCGGTCCTGCTGACGGGCACATCGCTGGTGCCCCCCGAGTCCTTCACCCTCAAAGAGGGCGACACCGTCACCATCGACATCGAGGACATCGGGACGCTCGAAAACCCGGTTGTCGAAGTCTAAGCCTCGCTACTTTTTTCGCGTGCCGCGCGCGGCGAGCGCGACCGACGCCAGCAAGACGAGGAGCGCCACGAGCGCGGTGAAGCCGGGCGTCCCGCCGCTCGCCGTCGTCGTTGCCGTCCCGTTGCCGTCGGCACTCCCGGCGGTCGTCGCCGAGCTCTCACCCATCGTCGTCGAGCCATCGGTGCCGTTCGACCCGGCGATAAACGCGGAGAGGCCCGGCGCCGTAGCGCGGTAGCTCCCGCCGGCCCGCTCGGTCGGGAGCGCCGTCCAGGAACCGTCGAGGCGGTAGAGCGTCGCGTCGGCGTCCGCCTCGACGGCGAAGCGGACGGAGACGTTCGACGCCTCGATGCCCGGATGGGCGACGGTGAAGCCGCCCAACGAGGTCCGGTCGAACGCCGGCGCGTCCGCGGGAACGCCGCTGGCGGCGACCGTGAGCGTCCCGTTCGGGCCCGTCGCGTCGAAGGCGATGCGCTCGGGGGCGACCGACCCGCCGAGGTCGGGGAGCGAAACAGCGACCCGCGGGACCGAGTCGGGGACGTCGACGCTCGCGCGGGCGCGCCCGGCGCCGATGCCGTCGGCCGACACCTGTGCCGTCCCGGTCGGGGCGACCTCCGCCGCCGTCCGGAGCGACGCCACGCCCTCGATACCGGCGAGCGTGCCGGCCGTCCCGGCGTCTATTTGCCCGCCGACGGCGTGGGCACCGGGGAGCGTGTACGTGCGGCGCGCGCCGTTGGCCCGGAGCGCCCGCGCGACGGTGTCGAGAGAGGTTCCCTCGGCCACCTGCACGACGACGGGCGTGGAGCCCGCCGCGGCCGCGAGCTCGTCGCTCACGTCGGCCGTCGCCCCGGAGTCGCCGGAGCCGGTGTCGCCGCCGATGCTCCCGACGCCCCCGGAGCCGGCGCCGTCGGACTCGTTCGATCCGTCCGACCCGGAGCCGGCGAGCGGGATGTCGAGGCCCGCCCCCGTCGTCTCGACCTCCGTGGCGCTCGGGTCGGCGACGCCCGTCTCGTTGAAGGAGACCGAAAGCGGGCCCGAGGCGTCCGCGGGCACCGCGACCCGCACTTGTGCGACGGTGCCCGAGCCGGTGACGCCGTCGTCGACCCCGGCGCGGGTGGCGCCGAACGTGGCGGTCCCGCCGTCGGCGCTCCCTTCGAGCACGAGCACGTCGTCTCCCAGGAAGGGACCGCGTTCGACGGAGAGTGCGCGACCGCCCGCGACGCTCAACTCGAAGGAGGCGGCGTACACGGGGGTCTGCGAACGGACCGTCACGTTCAGCGTCACCGTCTCGCCCGCCGACACCGCGTCGGGCCCGGCGACGCCGAACGAGACGGGCTCGGACTGAGCGCTCACCCCGGCGGGCGCGACGAGCGAGCAGACGAGGAGCACACAGCACACCAGCGCGCGTCGGCCCCCGCTCATCGTTGCGGGCGCAGGGCGAGCAGTGCCGCCGTGCCGAGCGCGAGGAGGGTTGCTAGCGCGCCGAATCCGGGCGTGCCGCCGCTCTCTGACGTTCGTTCGGTGGTCTCGGTCGGTTCCGTCGTCTCGGTGGTCTCGGTCGGGTCCGTCGTGGTTGTCGTGTCTGGTGCCATCGTAGTCGTCGGTTCCGCCGTCGGTTCCGTCGTCCGCTCGGTCGTCGTCGGCTGGCTGGGGGAGGGGAAGCCGATACCCCCGCCACCGCCACCGCCGTTCTCGGTCGTCGTCGTGGTCGTCGTCGTGGTCGTCGTCGTTCCCTCGCTGACCTGCATCGTGACGTTCTCCACGCCATGGGGAAGCGGCGTGCCGTCCGTGTCGGTGAATCGCTCGACCGCGACGCCGAGCGGCGTCGACCCCGTCGAGTCGGCGCTGACGGTCAGGGCGGCCAGCGCGAGCGTGCCGTCGTCACTCGGCGTCTCCGAGCGGTCGGTGTAGCCGACGACGGTCAGAACGCCCGGTTCCGGGCGGGTGACATCGACCGTGAACACCGGGGTTCCGGAGGCCGTGACGTCCGAGACGGCCGGGTCGTAGGTGACGTTCAGCCGATAGGCGCCGACGTTATCGTCCGCGGCCACACCCGTGGCGAGGAGGGTCGCGTCCGCGTCGGCACCCCGTTCGACCGTTTCGGGCGCGTCGACGGTCACCGTCGGGCCGGTCGACTGCCCGGTCGCGACAGCGACGCCTCCGAGCGCGACCACGACCACGAGCGCGAGTGCGAGCGCTCGCGCCATCAGGCCACCACCCCGTAGTTCGCGTCCCGGTTCCCGCTCGCGTACTGCGCGACGTACATCGCGTCCACGACGGTCACCCGACCGTCGCCGTTCACGTCCGCCGCGGCAGGGGGGTCCCCGCCGCCGGCCGCGAGGGCCGCGATGGCCGCGGCGTCGTCCGGCGTGACATCCTCGTCGCCGGTGACGTTGCCGAGCACGTATCCCTCGTAGTCGACGGACACGTCCACGTCGCCGGTGGCGTTCAACCGGAGCACCGTCCGCCCGTCAGCGCGGGTGACGTTGGCCACCGTGCCGTTGCCAGTCACGGTGGCGTTCGTGTGTTCGTAGCCCGCGGGAGCGTCGAAGGACACGACCGTCTGTCCCTCCGCACCGGCGACGGTAAAGGAGACGTTGCGCCGGCCGGCCGCCTCGGCGCTTGCCTCCCGGTCGGCGACTCTGCTCACGGAGCCGCCGATGACCGCCGGGTCGCCGACACTGGCGACGACGGCCGGGTCGGGCCCGCTGGCCGGGGTGTAGGACACCGAGCGCGCCCCGAACGCCGGGACCGAAACGGGGAGCTCGACGCCGGCGACCGAGACGTTCGTCCGCCCTGCGAGCACCGACGCGGTCGCGTTGCCGTCGGTGAGGTTCCGGGATGTCCCGTCGAGGGAGACGGTCGAGACGTTCGCGGCGCTGGCGTTCGTGACGGTCACGCTGAGCGTCCCCTGACCGCGCACGTCCAGCGTGGTGTTCGACCGGGCGTTCAGCGATTCGTTGTACAGCGGACGCACGTCGGCCTCGATAGGCACGTCGCCCGGCGAGGTGAACGAGACGTTCAGGTAGTAGGTGCGCTCGCCGCCGGCGGGCACCTCCCGGCCGAACACGAGCAGCGATTCGCCGCCGGTGAACGTGCTGGCGTTGCGCTCGACGGGGCGCACCTTCCGGTCCCCGTCAACGACGGTGTACGCCGAGGCGTTCGAGGCGTCCACGGAGCCGGGAATCGGGACCTCCGCGAGAGGGTTGAGCATCGTCTCGTCCGCGGTGTTCTCGACGGTGACCGCCAGCGTTCCGTTGCCGGTGGTTGGCGTCTCCGGCGCGGAGACCGACGCCGTGAACGGCGCCGTGGTCGGCGTCGCCGGCTCGCTGCGAACCTGTGTGCCGTCGCTCGCGGTCGCGAGACCGTTCGGCCCCGACGCGGGGCCGGCCACGGCCTCGTACTCGTTTTCGTTGACGAGCTGCTCGTTCGAGACGGCCACGACGGCCGTCCCCGAGCCCGCCGAGGTGACCGTCACGTCCTTCTCGACGTCGCCGGAGCGGAGCTGTTCGCGCTGGGCGGCGTCCAGCGTCACCTGGACGCGGCTGTCCGCGTCGGTGACGGTGACCGTCTCCGTCACGTCGCCGATTTCGACGGTGACCTCACGGTCGACCGCGTCGAGACCCTGTCCGAGCGTCTGGAGCGCCTGGATGGCGACGGCGCTCGACCGGGTGTCGCCCCAGGAGCCGTCGGCCTCGTAGACGCCGACGAGGTGGCGCACGCCGGCGTCGAGGGTCGCGTTGTCCGCCGGGACGCCCGTCGCGTTCAGTGCGAGCATCGCGTAGCCCGTCGCGGAGCTGTCGAGCGCGGTCGAGTCCCGGTAGTAGCCGCTCTCCGAGCGCCACGCGCCGGCGTCATCCTGTGCGGCGACCAGCGCGCCGACCGCCGCGTCGATGGACCCGTTGGCGGCGCGCTCGACGGACGCGTTCAGCGCGCCGCTGTCGACGGCGGACTGAAGCCCCCACAGCGCCAGCGCGGTTGTCCGGGGACCGCCCCATGTGCCGTCGGCGTTCTGGCGGTCGAGGAGGTAGGCCGCCGCGTCGCGCCGGAGCGCGTCCGCCGTCCGCTCGGCCTCGGCGTCGAACGGCCCGGCCTGTGCGAGACTGACCGTCACGAATCCGGTCATCGAGGGGCGGTCGTCGAGGAAGTAGCCGTCGGCCGGGATGGCGCCCGACGCGCGCTGCTGGTCGCGGAGCCACGAGACGGTCTCGTTGAAGTCGGTCGCGTTCGTCGCGAGCTCGACCTGCGAGCGCTCGCCCTGGACGGGGTCCGCGCGGACCGCCGAGACGCCGCGGTAGGCGTAGGCGGTGTAGAAGAGGTCGCCCGACTCCTCGTAGCCCCACATGCTCCACGCGCCGTTCTCGTGTTGGCCCACGTCGCCGTCGGGCGCGAGCCGGCTGACCCCGCCGAGGATGGACGCGTTCGTCCGCGAGCGGTCGTATCCGGAGGGGGCCTCGCGGGCGTCGGCGCGGTAGTACTGGTCCGTGTAGAGCGCCGCCAGCAGCGGCGAGACGGTCTGTTCGACACAGCCGTAGGGGTACGTGAAGAGGTACTGCAGGCCGTCGAGGGTGCGCCCTTCCGTGCCGGCGCCGACCGAGAGCGTGAGGTTGTGCTCGTAGGTCGTCTCGGGGCGCACGTCGAGGGTGGTCGTCGCGTCGTCCGTGGAGTCGTTCAGCGCCACCGACGCCGAGTCGGTGACCCTCGTCTTGGGAATCTCGACGGTGACGTTCCGGGCGATGCTGTCGGTCGTGTTCCGGGCGCTCACCGAGACGTTCAGGCGGCGTTCGCCCGCCGCGGCTGCGTCGGCGCCGAGCTCCCACGCCACCCAGCCACCGGTCGTGTCGGTGTAGCGGCGCTCGGCGTCGTCGGCCGTCACGTTCGGCGGCGTGTCGACGGCGACCGTCGCGTCCGTCCGGATGTTCGTGTCGTAGTCGAGGTAGGCGAAGAAGGAGTCACCGGCCTCGACCGTGTCAGGGACGTACAGCGAGCGGGCGTCGATTTCGAACGCCTCCACCCCGATGGAGGCGGTGTCGCTCGCGTCGCCGACGCTCGCGTTTACCTCGTAGTCGCCGGCGCTGTCGTAGGCGTAATCGAACGCCCGCCGGACGCTCACGCCGGGGTCGACCGTTCCGGTGTGGAGCGTCCGTGTCGTCCCGTCGCCGAGTCGAAGCTCGACGCTGCGGTTCGCGCTCTCCGCGCTCCCGACGTTTCGCAGGTAGACGTTCACCGGCGCCGCCTCCTCGGGGAGCCGGTCGTCGGCCCACACCGAGATGACGAACGAGGAGAACGTCGCCGCGGTCCGCGCCGTCGCGCGGTTGTTCCCCTCGTTCAGCTCGGGGACCGCGTCGTCGGGGTCGGCGCGCGCGACCAGCGAGATGCGGCCGGTCGCCAGATTCGTCGGGTCGAGGTCCTGGCGGACCCACGCGGTGAGGTTCGCCGTCCGCGTGACGGACTCGCCGGGGGCGAGCGAGACGGTCCACGAGCGGGTCGTCGACTCGTCGTCGCGCGTCCAGTAGGTGCCCGCCGCGCGGAGGCGCACGGCCGCGTCCTCGACCGCGGCGGAGCCGTCGTTCGTTACCGTGACGTTTGCCGTCACGTCCCCGGCGATGCGCTGGCGCGCCGGCGCGTCGATGCTCGCGGCCAGGTCGGCGCCGGGAGTGACGTTCACCGTCGCGCTCGCGGTGTCGGTGTTGCCCGCGGGGTCGGCCACCGTCACCGAGACCGAGTAGGTACCGGGCTCCGAGCGGTTCAACTCGGTGGTCGCCTCGGTCGTGCCCGCGATGGGGTCGCCGTCGACGGCGAAGGTGTAGTTCGCGATGCGGTCGTTGTCGGTCGACCCGCTCGCGTTCAGCGTGAACGTCTCTCCCGCGAGCACCGAGTCGGGAACGTCGAGGGCGGCGTTCGGCGCCGTACCGTCCGCGACGGTCACCGCACCCGCCTCCGCCACGGAGCCGAGTTCGTTCTCGTCGGCGTCGCTGAGGAGGACGTCCGAGAGCCCGAGGTCGAGCGAGGCCGGGCCCCGGATGCGCTCGGTCGCCCGGAACCGGACGACGAACAGCGTGCCGTCCGCCGTCGCGGCGCCCGAGCCGGTGCGGGTTTCGGCGTAGTCAACCGTTCCCGCGGACTCGTCGACCTCGTCGGTGATGACCTGTGTCCCCGCGCCGAGCAGGCCACCCGAGGAGACGTCGGCGACGGCCAGGCGCTCGGCGTCGTATGCGAGCGTCGCCTGCGCGCCGTAGAGGTCCTCTTCGGGGGCCACGTCGACGCCGACGGTGAACGTCTCGCCCTCGGCGATGGGCCCGTCGAGCGACGGCCCCGACGCGCGCACCGACGACGTCGCCGCATCGACGTCGACCGTTGTCCGATAGGTGTGTTCGGTGCCGTCGCGCTCGGTGGTCAGCGCGACCGTTCTAGCTCCGGGTGTCTCGAAGGTGTAGGCGAACGTCGTGTCCGTCCCCTCGACGGAGCCGTCGTCGCCGACGTCCCAAGCGTAGGACGTCGCGTTCGCTGCCGGTCCCTCGAAGGTGACGCGGTCGCCGACGGTCGGGTCGTCCGGCCGGTAGTCGATTGCCGTCCCGGGGGCGAACTCGTGCGTCGACCACGCGCGGATGCCGCCGTCCCAGTGACGGTCATTCCAGTCGGACTGTTCGACCGACCAGCTCGGGGCCGGCGTCATCGCGCCGATGTAGTCGCGCCGGACCGGGTTCCACCAGTCGGTGGCGCGGACGTGATACGCGTACACCGCCGCGACCCGGGCATCGGCGCGCAGGTCCGCCGACTCGCGGACCGCGAACGTGCGGGTCTCGCCGGCGTCGAGTGTCGCGCTCGTGTCGTTGGCGTCGCTCGCCAAGAGGTCGAGCGAGACCGTGGTGTCGTCCCGGAGCGCCGTGACGTGGACTCCGCTCTCGCTCGTCCCGTTCTTCGCGTTGTACGGCGGCTCGCCGGGGATTTGGTACGTCGAGCGCGCCGCCGAGTCGGGCAGCAGCGTCGCCGCGTAGGTGTAATCAAGGTTCGACCAGCGCGCCCGCTGGACGAGCGCGTGGACCGGAGCGTCGGCGCGGATCCGGGCGCCCTGGGTCACGTTCCGAACGGTCGTCGTTTCGCCGGTGGCGAGCGAGCGGGTCGTCTCGAAGTCGCCGTCCGCGTCGGCGTCGACCTCGACCGACGCGCTCGCGGTGGCGGTGAGGTGGACATCGCCGCCGCCGATGGGGACGTAGTAGCCGGTGCCGGCCTGTGCGTCCGTGAGCGCGCCGTACCGGAGCCGCGTGTCCTCGTAGGCGCCGGTGTTCGCCGCGCCGTAGGAGTAGCGGACCGTCGCGGACCGGTTCGTTTCGAGTACCGTTCCCGGTGCGGGTTGGTCGAAGTCGGTTGACTCGCCCGCGGCGAGCGTGCGGGTCGTCTCGAAGTCGCCGTCCGCGTCGGTGTCTGCCTCGACGGTAGTGGGGCCGTCGGCGAACACGCGGACCCGGGAGTGCCAGCCGCTGGATGCCTTGTTCGTGTTGAGCGCGTAGGGGAACCGGTAGGTGTAGGCGTTCGCCGCCTCGCGCTCGGCCGTCGTCGGGCCGTCCGCGAGCGCGTTCGGTCCCGGGCCGTCGGTCGGCGCGTTCGCCGCCCCGCCCGGGAGCGCGACGACCCCCGCAACCGGCTGGACGAGCAGAACGAAGACGAGGGCGACGGCGACGCGTGCGTCCGCCATTCAGACCACCCCCTCCCCGGCGGCGTCCTGCCAGTGTTGCCCGAGTATCGCGGCGTCCTCGACGCCGATTTCGCCGTCGCTGTTCAGGTCGGCGCGGGGTTCGTAAGGGGCGTCGCCCCAGGCCGTGCCGACGGCGACGGCGTCGAAGATGTTCACCCGGCCGTCCTCGCCGGCGTCGCCGGCGATGTGGACCGTGACGGGGACGGAGTCCGTCCCGCTCACCCCGTCGGCGGCGGCCTCGACGGTCACGTTCCGGGTTTCGTAGCCGGTGCCGTTCCATGTGCTCCGGGCGGGCGTAAAGGAGAGCTCGCCCGTGAAGGTCTCACCGCTCGGGGTGGCCGTAACGGGGTCCGCGGCGGGCGGCACGAGCTCGATCGGGTCGAGGCCGACGTTCGCGCTCGCCTCGACGCCGACCGACACCTCGGAGCCGACGTTCAACACGTCGTCTTGGAGTGCCGCCCTCACCGAGAGGTCGACCGTACGCGCCGAGAGCGTTCCGGGCGTACTCGTGTAGGGGACGGGGTCGTTGGAGACGTTGGCGAGTTGCGTGCCGGCGCCGATTTCGAGCGGCGAGCTCGCACCGCGGGGCGCGTCCGCGGCGAGCTCGAAGGCGACCGTCGCCAGGGTCCCCGTACCGGCGATACCCTGGTCGGTGCCGAGTCGCGCGGCGGAGAGCGTGACGGTGCCGTTCGCGTCGTCGACGGTCGCGTTGTACTCGCGCGCGTCGTCCCCGAGGAAGCCGCCGCGGGAGACGTCGACGGCGCTCAGCACGTCGGTGTCGTACTCCACAACCGTCGTCGCGCCGTAGAGACTCCGCTCGCGCGTGTCGACGGTGACGTTCACGTCGAGCGTGTTCCCGGCGCCGAGCGTCGCGTCCGCCGGGTCGAAGCCGAGTTCGACGGTGTCGGGGTCGATGACGGACACGTTCTGGCGGGCGATGTTGTTCGCGGGGTCCACGTCCGCCCAGCCCGTGCCGTCGGGTGACACGGCCGCGGCGAGCCGGTAGGTGTCGACGTCGCGGGTGAGAGTGACCGAGAGCGTCGCCGATTCGCCGGGCTCGAAGGTCCGGTTCAGCGTCTTCAGCGGCCCGGAGTCGTTCACGATACCGATGCCGGCGCTGGCGTTCACGGCGGTCCCGTCGCCGACGTTCTCGAACGTCGCCGTCGCGGTGACGCTCTCGCCCGGTTCGACCGTCTCGGGCGCGTCGAGGTCGGCAACGAGGTCGGGCGCGTCGGCGGCGACCTCAGTCATGCGTTCGGCGTAGTTGTTGCCCGTGTCGAGTTCGTCGAAAGACCTGTTGAGTCCCGCGTAGGCCCGGAACTCGTAGCTGCTCAGGTTCGCCGGCGCGCTCACGGAGACGCTGACGGACTCGCCGGGCGCGAGCGAGCGGTTGACCGAGGCGAACGTCGCCGAGCGGTTCTCCCAGAGCCCGAAGCTCGCGTTCGGCGCGGTCACGGTGCCGCGGTTCGTGAAGGTCGCCGTCGCGGTGACGCTCTCGCCGGGTCCGACCGTTTCGGGGGCGTCGATTTCGGTCGCGAGGTCCGGCAGGTCGCGCTCGTAGGCGTTGATGGAGCGCTCCTCGGTGACCATCCCCTCGTCGGTGAGGGCGCGGGTCGTCGTGGAGAGGTAGTTCGCGCCGTTCGGGAACGCCACCGTGAACGAGGCCTCGCCGTCGGCGTCGGTCGTCGCGACGCGGACGTCACCCGCGCGGGGTGCCGGGAGCCGCTGGTTCCCGGATGTGCCCAGCCAGGCGGTGTACGACCAGACAACCGTCGCGTTCGGGACGGCGTTCCCGTTCGCGTCCGTCACCGTCACCGTCGCGCTCCGCGTCTCGCCGGGTTCGGGCGCCCGGGAGAACGCGACGTCGGTCGAGAGGCCGTCGGTAGTGGGATAGGCGTAGGCGGTGTCGGTTCGGGTACTCGCCCGGACGTCGTAATCCGTCCGCTCGCGCGGCCCGCTCGGGAGGTCGAAGGCGTACGACGGGGTCGCGTTCGCAGGGTTGAGGAAGCGCACGACCGGCATGGTGGCCGCATCGTAGGTGTCCGGGGCGCCGGCGCGCAGTAGCGTCCACGCCGGCTCGTCGGGGTAGCTCAGCGCCACGTTCAGTGTATCGTCGCGGTGGGTCGCGTCCATCCGGAGGCGACCCTCGCCGTTCCGCGGGTAGAGCCAATCGCGGTCGCTGAGCGGGTAGCCGTCCGCCGTGCGGTTGTGCGCGAGCGCGACGACCTCCTGGCTGTTCCCGGCGGCGGCCGACGACCCGCTCGGGTCGGGCGCCGAGAGGTTCACCGTCGTGGTGCCCGCGGGGGCGATGGTGACCGTGCGGTGTGCCCCGGAAGTCGCGTAGAGCGAGACGGTGGCGTTCTCCTCGGCACCGTAGTAGTTCACGTCGACCTCGTAGCGGCCGGCGTCACCGTCGGAGAGCCACCGTGCGTTGATGTACAGGGAGCCGTCGTCGCTCGGCGGGACGTCAGGGGCCCCGAGGAACCGGTCAGTCGCGCCCGCGACCGACACCGTCGCGCCCGCGGTGAGGGAGTTGGTGTCGGGACCGGCGGAGACGAAGCCGACGGCCGCGTTCTCGGGGGCGTTCAGCGGAATCGTTCCGACGCCGTGGGCGCCGGTGTCGACGGTGCCGCGGCGCACGCGGGGGTCGAGCCCGCTCGTTTCGATGGCGCTGCGAGCCCGCTCGCGCTCGCCCTCATCAAGGGTCGCGTCGCCGTTCGCGGCCGCACGGAGCGCCTCGCCGAAGCTCGACGAGCGGTTCGCCGCCAGCGAGTGGACCTGTTCGTCGGTGAGCCAACGAACCTTGTAA
>JBEQBK010000032.1:0-19732 GCA_041639855.1 Halobacteriaceae archaeon
TCGCGAACTCGTGGTACGTCATCGTCGAAAACGCGCCGTCGAGCGCGGCGTCCTCGAAGGGGAGGTCGGCCACGTCGGACTCGACCAGTACGACGTTCTCGGGGACCCCCTTCTCGCCGTAGTGGTCGTGCATCTCGGGCTGGACGTCGACCGCGTGGATGCGCTCGACGTACGGCGCCACGTCGTCGGTGTAAAAGCCCGTGCCGCTCCCGAGGTCGGCGACCGTATCGGTTTCCTCGGGCGCGAGCGCACCGAGGAGCTCCTCCCGGGAGACGTATCGGTAGCGGCGCGCGGCGTCCTCCAACTGTGAGGCCTTGGCGGCGTCGAAGGTGTGGTGGCCCATCTACGCCTCCGGGAGCGAGTCGAGCACGCGCTCGAAGCGCTCGCGGACCTCGGCGGCGACCGCGTCGAGGTCGTCGTTGTCGACCGATTCGAGGAGGACCTCGGGGTCGACGGCGCGCACGAGCACGCCGCCATCGTCGGTTTCGTAGACGACCACGTTACACGGGAGGAGCGCGCCGAGCCCCGGCTCGGCCTGCAACCCCTCGTGTGCGAGCGGCGGGTTGCACGCGCCGAGAATCCGGTAGTTGCGGAAGTCGGCGTCGAGTTTCTCGGCCATCGTCGCCCGCACGTCGATGTCCGTGAGCACGCCGAACCCTTCCTCCGCGAGGGCGTCTTCCGTGCGTTCGACCGCCTCGTCGAACGGTCCCGCAACCCGCTTGTCCAGAGTATAGGTCATACAAAACAATTCTACCCCGACGAACTTAGTGGTTGTCCCGCCGTTAGGTTCGCCATCGGTTTATAAACTGTCGGGAGAAAAGGGATAACGTCCCGGGTTTTTGTATTGCTTTTATTGTGCAAAACCGTTGGGTCGGCCCGGTCCGTGCGTTGGAATACGATGGCAGAACGAAACGGCGAGGACATCGAGGAACCGCGCGAGAAGCAGCGGGCGGAGCTATCCGACTCGGCGAGCGCCTGACGCGGGAGAAAAGACGGGTCACTCGGCTTGCTCCCGGGGAACGACCTCGATGGTCGTCTCGGGACCGATGGCGTCGCCCCCGGTGACTTCCTCGACGCGCAGGCGCACGTCCTCCGGGCTGGCGCAGCCGCAGTTGACGAACTCGTCCCACTCGTCGCCGACAGAGACGGGGCCCGCGTGCGCGCGGTGGAGGTAGAGCCGGTACGAAGGGGCGTCCATCTGCTCGACGATCCACGGGCTCTCGGCGACCCACCACTCGTCGCCGTCCGCTTCATCCTCCGGCGGACGGAAGGACACGAGAACGTGGTCGGCCGCGTTCTCGACGGATTCGGGCTCGGTCCGGTCGTGTTCGGTCGTGGATTCCATACGCGAGTGTACGCGCCGCGGGCATTTATTAGTATTGCATAGTAGAAACAATACTACGTTCGGGGCCGGTCGCTCAGGGTTCGGGGGCGTACAGCGCGTACAGAATCGAACTCATCCCGACCGCGACGACCAGCGCCGCGGCGGCGCCCGACCAGAAGAGGCTCACCTTGAGAACCTCGAAGAGAACCCCTTCGAGGAGCCCGCCGAGCCCGATGAGCGCGAAGCCGAGCGCGACGTACAGCATGAGCTGTGCGCCCGAGCGGCGGTAGCCCCGATACGCTTGGTACGCGATGACCAGCGCCAACGCGGTCGTCAGCAGCTTGCCGGCGACGAACAGTGTGTGTTCCATGATATCAGTCCTGTCGCATGCGCCGGAAGATGTCCGTCATGCGGTCCGCCGGGTCCGGCTGCAGGTCGAGGGTCACCTCGAAGCCGTCGGCCTGCAACAGGACCTCGACGCGTTCGAGCCGGGCCTCGTACTCCCGGTAGTGTCGTCCGTTCGGGTCGATGTGTGTGAACTCTTCCAGGAGTCCCTGTTCGACGAGGGCGTTGACACGGCGGGAGACGGTCGGTCGCGACATCCCGCACTCCTCGGTGAGTTCCTTCGCCGACAACCGTTCGGCCTTGGTCGCCACGAGGATATCACGGGCGTACTCGTCGTCGAGTGTCGCGAACACGTCCGGCGGGTTCGGCTCCGTCACAGGCGACTACACCCCCACGACGGGTAAAACAGTTACCCGGTTTTCCCGCCCGGAACACCGGCTTGCCGTTATATACCCGTCTCCACCCTACGAGTAATCGTAAGGTGAACGAAATGAACACTACCAACTCCGGCGTCAACCAGCTCGAAAGCAACATCGGCGGCTTCACCGTGGGGGGCCGTGCACACAGCCTTTCGGCGTGGTTCGTGCTCGCGCTCCGGCTGATGATGGGCTACGCGTTCGCGTACTCCGGCATCACGAAAATCCTCGGCGGGGAGTTCGCGGCCGGGGGCTACCTCACCAACGTCGCGGCGACGAACGGCAACCCGCTCGCGGGGCTGTTCGCCTGGATGGGTAGCACGCCGTGGTTCGTCGAGTTCGCCAACGTCGCCGTCCCGTGGGGCGAGACGCTCATCGGACTCGGCCTGCTGGTCGGCGCCGTGGTCCGTCTCGCGGCGTTCTTCGGCGCCCTGATGATGCTCATGTTCTACTTCGGGAACTGGGAGATAGCACACGGGTTCATCAACGGGGACTTCGCGTACATGCTCGTCTTCCTCGCGGTCGCGGCGTTCGGCGCGGGCCGCATCCTCGGGCTGGACCGGCGCATCGAAGCCTACGAAATCGGCGGCGAGACGCTCGTCGAGCGCTACCCGGTCCTCGAATACGTCCTCGGCTGAGCGGTCCCTTTTTCGCCGCGCGCGGCGTGCCCGCGCAACGTACAAATGGGTTTGTGCCCAACCGCCGGTATGGCCGAGGAGATCGACGACGTGGACAGAGCGATCCTCCACGCGCTACAGGAGGACGCCCGGAACATGTCGTCCGGTGACATCGCCGAGCGGACCGACACGTCCGACAGCACCGTCCGGAAGCGCATCGGGCGGCTCGAATCGGAGGGTGTCATCAAGGGCTACAGCGCGAACGTCGACTACCAGGCGTCGGGGTACCCGCTCCGGATGTTGCTGTACTGTACCGCGTCGATAGCGGAGCGCGGCGACCTCATCGACGAGGTACTCGGCATCGACGGCGTCGTCTCCGTCCAAGAGCTGGTAACGGGCGAACAGAACCTCCTCGTGACGGCGGTCGGTGAGGACGACGGCGACATCACGCCCGTCGCCCAGGAGCTCATCGACATGGGTCTCACCGTCGCCGACGAAGTGCTCGTCCGGAGCCACGAGACGACGCCGTTCAGCAAGTTCGACCCCGAGAACCACGACGGGTAAGCCCGGACAGTCCTTCTCGCGTCCGCTCTCCCCCACCAGTCGTAACTATAACGTTCTTTAATCGAAGTTTATCGAACAATTTGGTCGTACAAACAGATTTAATAGGCAGACCGTTCGTTGTAGAGTAAGAACGGCCGGGACCCGTGACCGACGGCGTGTCACACCGGTCGCCAACGACCCAAACGATGACTGCACACGAAGGAACGACGGTCGGGGAGCTTCCCGGGGCATCGAACGGCGAATCGCGCGTGCCGACGGCCCTGACGCGAGCGGTGTGGGGCCTCTGGCTCCTGAGTCTCGGCGTGCTCGCCGCCCACTTCTCCGGGAACGCGGGCTGGGAGTTGCCCGGCATCGTCGCTGTCGACGGGCTGACGGCGGTGATGTGGACGGCGGTGACCTTCTTCAGCGGCATCGTCCACAGCTACTCGAAGCGCTATATGGCGGGGACCCGCAACGTCGAACGATTCTTCGGCCGGGTGTTCGCGTTCACGCTCGCCGTGATGGTCCTCGTCGCGGCCGATAGCTTGGTCCTCTTCGGGGCCGCGTGGCTCGCGATGGGCCTCGTGATGGCCCGCCTCATCGGCCATCTGGAGGGGTGGCCGCAGGCGACGGCCGCCGCGGCGCTCTCGCGCACGTACTTCCTCGGGAGCGCCGCGTCGTTGGGGCTCGCGCTCGCGACGCTGTGGTGGTACACCGGGGCGACGACCGTCTCGGGCGTCGCGTCGAACGTCGGCGCCGTCCCGACGGCCGGGGTGGTGTTCGCCGCCGCCGCGCTCCTGCTGGCGGCGATGGTCCAGTCGGCGCTGTTCCCCTTCCACACCTGGCTGCTCTCGTCGATGACCGGGCCGACGCCCGCCTCGGCACTGATGCACGCCGGCTTCGTCAACGCCGGTGGCGTCCTGCTCGTGCGCTTCGCGCCCGTCGTCACCGCCGAGTCGGCGTTCACGCTTCTCGTCCTGACCGTCGGCGCCACCAGCGCGCTCGGCGGCAAGCTCCTCAAGCGCGTCCAGCCGGATGTGAAGGGCGAGCTCGGCTGTTCGACGGTCGGCCAGATGGGTTTCATGATCATGCAAGCCGGCCTCGGCTTCTTCGGGGCCGCAATCACGCATCTCATCCTGCACGGCTTCTACAAGGCCTACCAGTTCCTCGGCGCCGGGAGCGAGGTCGAACACGAGTCCCCCGAGAAGTCGGCGCCGACCCGCCGCTCGGGCGCTCTCGACGCCGCCGTCGTCGTCGCGACCGCGCTGGCGGGGGGTGCCTTGTTCGCCGCGCTCACGGGCAAAGGGACCGAACTCGGGAGCGGCCTCCTCCTGACGGCGCTCGTCGTGCTCACCGTGTTGCACGCCGCCCGCGAGGTCGTCACGCGCGCGGCGCTCCCGGCGGCCCTGCGCTACGGCGGCGTCCCGCTGATTTCGCTACCGGCGCTCGCCGTGTACGCCGCGGCCTACCGCGTCGTCGAGGCCGCCATCGCCGGGCTCCCGGGCGTCGCCTGGGAGGCGACGCTGACCCCGGTTCACGCCCTCGTCGCCGCCGCGTTTCTGGGGGCGTATCTCGCCATCGAAACCGGTGTCCTCGAACGCAGCGAGCGCCTCTACGTCGCGCTGTTGAACGCCGGACAGCCCGCTTCGGACACCCTGCTGACCTCCACGGAGGAATACAATGAGTACTGACACCGCAGTCGAGGAGAGCATCGAACGCGCGGCCGAGTCGGTCGGCTCCCTCTGGCCGCTCCACTCGTTTGTGACCGCCAACCCGCTCGCCGGCTTCGAGGACCGGCCGTTCCACGAGGCCGTCGCGGACGCCGAGGAAACGCTCGGCGGCGACGGCTACCCCGACGCCGCGACGTTCCGCGCCGCGTGGGAGGACGGCCGCATCGCCCCCGAGGAACTGCGCGAGCGCCTCGCGGAAGCCGGCTACGAGCCCGACCCCGAGGCGACGCTCGAACGGCTGGAAGCCGAGCCCGCGGAGGACGGCCCGGAGACGGACCCCGCCACCGACCGCGTCGACGCGGTGCTGACGAAGTGGTTGGCGGCGTTCCTCGACCAGGGGCAGGCCGACTGGTCGATGCCCAACCGCGAGCAGGGCTTCTACGCCGCGTTCCGGAGTCTGGTCCGCCACGACGCCGAGGTCCCGAGCGGCGCGCTCGACGGCCTCCCCGAGGAACCGGTCGACGCGATCCGCGACACGCTCGACGGGGTGCCCGTCGGCGAGTGGCGCGACGCCTTCGAGTTCCACCTCGCCGCCCTCCCCGGCTGGACCGGGTTCGTCAAGCAGCGCGTCGCCGACGACGACGCCTGGCAGTCCGAACACCCAATCACGCTGCCGGGCTACCTGGCGGCCCGCCTCGCCCTCGCGGACGCCTTCGACGCGCCGCTGGTTCCCGACGACGCGCCCGAAGCGGAAGCGGAAGCGGAAGCGGAGGCCGACGAGCGCGTCCCGCTCCCCGAACTCTGGCTGTCTGCGTGGGAGGCGTCCTACCGCGACGGCCTCGTCGAGTCACTGGCCGACGCCGAGGGGTCCCCGGAGGGTGGCAGCGAGGGGCGCCAGGACGCGCAACTGGTGTTCTGTATCGACACGCGCTCGGAGATCATCCGCCGCCACATCGAATCGGCCGGCGACTACGAGACCCACGGCTACGCCGGCTTCTTCGGTATCCCGATGCGCCACGACGGCGACGGCCCCGCCGTCGACGCCTGCCCGCCCATCGTCGACGCGGAACACTACATCCCCGAGCGCCCGACCGGGGGAGCAGCGGCCGACGAACGCTGGGAGAGCGCGCTGTCAGCCGGACGGAAGGCGATGAAGCGCGTCAAATCGAACGCCGCCACCGCGTTCAGCTTCGTCGAGGGCGCCGGCGCCGGCTACGGCGCCGCGCTGACCGCCCGGACGCTTCTCCCCGGGCGCGTCTACGACCTCCTCGACGCCGCCGACGAGCGCACGCCCGACGAACACGAAACCCACGAGCCCGCGCTCGACTACGAGCCCGACGCCGGCTACGACCTTCCGGCCGGACTCACTCACGAGCAACGCGTCGAGTACGCCGCGACGGCCTTCGACCTGATGGGGTGGGAGGAGTTCGCCCGCGTCGTCGTCTTCGCCGGCCACGCCAGCCAAACGACGAACAACCCCTTCGACTCCAGCCTCGACTGTGGCGCCTGCGCCGGCAACGCCGGCGGCCCGAACGCCCGCGTCCTCGCGGCCGTCTGCAACGACGACGCCGTCAGGGCGTCGCTCCGCGAGCGCGGCCACGAAATCCCCGAGGACACCCTCTTCCTCGCGGGCGAGCACAACACGACGACCGACGAAATCGAACTCTACGACGCGGACGTCCCAGAGAGCCACGCCGAGGACGTCGAGCGCCTGCGCGCGGACCTCGACACCGCCCGGGCCGGGGCCGCCGCCGAACGCGCCGGCGACCTGGGTGCCGACCCCGCGTCGGGCGTCCGCGAGACCGAGCGCCGCGCGGCCGACTGGGCGGAGACCCGCCCCGAATGGGGCCTCGCCGGGAACGCCGGCTTCGTCGTCGGGCCCCGCTCGCTCACGGCGGACCTCGACCTGGACGGCCGCGCCTTCCTCCACTCCTACGACTGGACGAGCGACGACGGGGGCGACGCGCTCGAGGCCGTCCTGACGGGTCCGATGGTCGTCACCCAGTGGATCAACGCGCAGTACTACTTCGCGACGGTCGACAACGCGGCGTACGGCAGCGGGTCGAAAATCACCCAGAACCCGGTGGGGAACGTCGGCGTCTACCAGGGCAACGGCGGCGACCTGATGACGGGGCTCCCGCTCCAGTCGTTGATGGCCGGCGACGACGACCCGTACCACCAGCCGCTGCGCCTCTCGACGGTCGTTCACGCGCCGGTCGAACGCGTCACCGACGTGCTGGCCGAACACGAGGACGTCGTCGAACTCCTCGACAACGGCTGGCTCGCGCTGACCGTCGTCGACCCCGAGCAGGAGGGCCGCGCGTTCCACTACGACGAGGGGCTCGCGTGGACGCCCGCGACGGAGCGCACCGCCCCCGAGGCGTCCGCGGCGCCCGCGGTGGCGGACGACTGAGTCTCAGGTGTAGAGCTCGTTGAACCGCCGAATGCCGTCGTCGGTCCCGGCGATGACGAGCTCGTCGTCGGCCTCGATTTCCGTTTCCGGCCCGGTGTCGGTGATGACCCGCCCGGCGCGCTCGATGGCGACGACCGTACAGCCGGATTTCGAGCGGACGAGCGCGCTTTCGAGCGTCTGGCCGACGAGCTGGGGCGCGGACGTGCGCACGACCTCTATCTGCTGGTCGAAGGAGAGCACGTCCTCGTCTTCCAGTACGGTCGAAGCGATCATGCGGCCGCTGACGGTCGCCAGCGAGAGGACGTAGTCCGCGCCGGCACGGTACATCTTCCTGGTGCTGGAGGACTCCTCCACGCGCGCGATGACCTCCGTTTCCGGGCTCAGGTCCCGGACCACGAGGGTCGCGAACTCCGTCGTCGTGTCGTCGGGCAGCGCCAGCACCACCGAGCGGGCGTCCTCGATGCCGGCCTCCCGCATCGTCTCGGGCTCGACCGCGTCGCCGACCACATCGACGCCGTCCATCGCCTCCCGGTCGACGACCGTGTAGGGGTGGCCGGCGGCCTCCAGTTCCTCGGTTATCGTCCGACCGACCTCGCCGTAGCCGATGACGATGGTCTCCCCGCGGTCGAAGCGGCGCACCTCCGAGCGGGTGAGCTCTTTGAGCTCCTCCAGTTGGGACTCCTGGCCGGTGACGAGCAACACCGTGCCGCTCGTGAGCGTGGCGTTCGGGTCGGGCGGCGTCTCGAACTCGCCGCGGAACCACGCGCCGATGACGTTGGCGCCCGCCTGTTCGCGGATGCCGCTCTCGGCCAGCGTCGACCCGACGAGTTCGCTTCCCCGCTGGACGGGGAGCTCCGCGACGTCGAAATCGTCGTCGACGGCGACCACCTCGTTGAGGTCCGCGCTCACCGAGGTCGTCACCTTCGAGGCGAGACTCCCCCCGAGAAGCGGGCGGGGGGAGAGAACCGAGTCGGCGCCGGCGAGTCGGTGGTACGCCGTCCGGTCCGGGTCCTCGACGACGCTCACGACCCGCACGTCGTCGTCAAGCTCTTGGGCGGCCAGAACGATGCTCGCGTCGACCTGGTCGGAGACGTCGGCGACGAGCGCGCGCGCGGCGCCGAGCGCGGCCCGTTCGAGCCCGTCGACCGACTCGGGGTCGCCGTGGATGACGCGGTAGCCGTCCTCGTAGAGGTCCGTCGCGCGCTCGCGGTCGGGTTCGAGGATGACGTAGGGCACGTCCCACGAGCCGAGCTCGTCGATGAGCGCGTCGACGCGGGGCGTGTACGTACAGACGACGACGTGGTTTTCGAGTCCGTTCTCGACTTCCTTCGGCACGGTCGTTTCGAGGATATCCTCCAGAAGCGGGAAGGCGAGCACGGGCAGCGCCATGAAGATGAGAATCACGCCGGTGAGGTCCATCACGATGACGAAGACGTTCATCAGGGTGGTGCTCCAAGGCGAGTCCGACCCGTAGCCGGTCGTGGTGAACGTCTCGACCACCACCTGAAGGGCGTGGAGGAAGGTGAGTTCCTCCCCCTCGTAAGCCCGCATCCCGTAGTAGTACAACGCCGCGTAGAGCAGCATAATCGCCGTCAGAAGGACCGAGTAGTAGATAGTCCGCCGCCGCCACTTGTCCATGGTCGCCTCTCGCGCGCCAGCCACGTAAACGGTTCTGGAGGCGCCGTCGCCTCACAGCCCGCGGACGAGTTCGACGACGCCGGCGGTTTCCAGCCCCATCCAGAGCAGGAACACCGCGTACAGCGCCATGAAGAGGGCTCCCTCCCGGTCCGTGATTTCGAGGCCCGTCCGCGCGGCGACCATGAAGACGAACGTCGCGACGCCGAGGAACGCCAACAGGGGAACGGCGATGAGGAAGTTGATCGTCGTCGAGCCCGCGATGAGCACGCCGACGGGGATGGCGACGAGGAGGTTGAACGTGTTGCTCCCGAGGACGTTCGTGAGGCTGGTGACGCTCGACCCCTGTCGGGCGGCCCGGACGCTGACGAACGTGTCCGGGAGGCCCGTCGCGACGGCGATGACCGTGACCCCCCAGAAGAACGACGGGGTGTCGAAGAACGCGCCGAAGTCGAGCGCCCCCCGCACCATCCCCTCGACGCCCACGGCGATGAGGGCGAGCGACACGACGAGCCGGCCCCACTCGCGTGCGGGGTCGACGTTGACGTCGCCCTCCGCGGTGTGTTCCTGAACGTCCTGGTAGTGCAAGAAGACGTAGACGCCGTAGGTGAGGAGGGGAAAGACCACCAGTGTCGGGGTCAGCACCGCCGCCCGGTTCGTCCCGCCCGGGACGTAGGTCGCGCCGAGCGCGAACGTGGTGAAGAGGACGAGGACGCTGATGATGTAGAACTGTGCGTCCTTGTGCACGAGGTCGCGGGTCGATTCGAGGCGGTCGCTGTAGAGCGCCGAGAGCGCCGGGATGACCAGCAGGTTGAACACCGCGCTCCCGACGATGGCGCCGACGCCGAGGGAGAACTCCCCGTGGAGGACCGTGCTGATGACGACGGAGCTGAGCTCCGGGAAGCTCGACCCGACGGCGACGACGACCGCCCCGTGGACGGCGACCGGGAGGCCGTAGTGTTTGCTGAGCCGTTCGGCTGACGTCTCCAGAACCTCGCTGCCCTTCCAGATGACGCCCGTCGAGACGACCACCAGCGCGGTCGCGACGAGAAGCGGGTTCACGCTACTGCTCCGCGCGGCGCGCGCTCGAGTGCGGGGGCGTGTCGTTCGGCCATCGTTTCGCGACGGGAGTCCGCGAGGTATAAAATGCGCATTATCCGTGCGGCGAGCGCGAGCGGCGGATAGCAGCCCGCTCTCTACGGTACGGCGCGTATCGAGCTGTACGGCCGGTTCGAGCGCGAGAGACTACACAAGCCGCGTTTCCGAGGCGTTCGAGGGTTAGCGAGCCCCCTCAGGATACCGTGTGGACGTCGGCGTTCGGGACCGCCCGTTTGACGCTCTCGATACCGCGCTCGGCGCCCTGCTTCGACACGTACCCCTCGCCGCTGGTCGCGATTATCTCCTCGTTCGTCGCGACGAGCCGCCACCGCCACTCTCCGGCGCCGTCGACGTACAGTTCGAACCGGGGGTCCCTCGGCATACCCGGGCTACAGCCGAGGGCGAAAAACCGGTTGCGGTCGCCCGATAGCGGTGTTCAGATACAGATGAAGAGAGAGGATGCGATTTTGGAGTGGGCATGCTCAAAATCGACCGTCTCAACGGCGATAGCGGTTGCTTCGAGTGAAATTGTGTGGAGCGAGAGGCGACACCCGAGCCGGCGGTGATTGGGCATCCGTCTGCATTCGGCTGGACTATCGCTTTCGGATACAATCTCGATTCTTGAGAGGTTGGGTGCCAAGCGCTATCGTTCGACGGTGCATAACTGGGTTCAAAAGGTCGTCAAGCAGGCGGATAGCGAGGAACTCCTGATCCGGACGCCCTAGGTCGAAGCATAGTTTTCCCACCTGACTTTCGCTGCCTGTATTTTATCGTCCCTTGAGGGGTGCGGGGTTCCCCGCACTCGCTCATGTCGAACTCGAACTCAAGACCACTTGACAACTTGATCCGTCGAAACGATCCTGAAACGAGCGCAGTACGAGGCCTTTTCACTCCAGAATGGAAACGTTCTCGTCCGCAACGAGAGCCACCATCGAGAACGGCCCCCCAATCTCCTGTGAGTGTCTGGCGGACGAACATGCCGAGGAGACCTGCAAACACCGCGTCGGCATTTCAATTCTCCCTTCGATCATCGAGTCAGCCAGCGAGATGCAGGCGCTCACCGACGTGGCGTTGAGGCGAAACAGAACATAGTGGGAGACCAATCCGAAGACGAAGTGCCTGAACCCGGATGTGAGACCCTCATCGAGGGTTTTCTCTGCTGGGGGTGTGTTCGGACGGGACAGCGAGAAATACCGAAGTAGACTGCTGCTGTTCCCGTGGAGGTCCGCTCTAGGTTCTGTCTTCTTCGACTGGTCGATGATGGCGATAGAACAACACGCGAACGATTGGGACGACCTCTGGGAGTTCAACGAGAGCGACTTCATCGAGAAATATATCGACAGTCGCAGGTCGAAGCGCCGTCCGAGGAAAAGCGGGCCGATCTCACGACGAGAGCGGTGAATCTGGTTGGCATCGCGGAGGACGCCTTTGAGCTGGCGCGCGAGGAGTTCGAGCCCCTCGACAACGACAAGGCCGAACTGGACGAGTTCGAAGAGCAGTAGCCTGCGTCGGGAGGTGTTGTGACAATAGAAACCCAGCACGGGATTGAAACAAGCCCATCAGATTGAGGAAGAGTAATAGAATAAATTTCTCTGATAATGAAGGAGAATTATATATCTGCAGCCGGACCCACCCGTGTGAAGATATCAGATAGATATACACAGTTCGTTTGGCCACCAACGATCCTGCTTGGTGTCGTCGGGCTACTGAATTTCCATATCCGTGAGCTTATCTATTTGGCTGGAGGCGAATTTACCCTCGGATCACCGTTTCAACAGATAATTGGCGGTTGTCTCCTCATAATCGGGGGCTCTGGTTTGGCCGACCGGTCGTGGCGCCCTCTGACACCACGCCGAGCGGCATACGCGCCCCTGCTGATTGCAGGGCTTGCCTTCGTCACCTTACTTCCCTCTGAGGGTCGAACGATGTATCGCGTGTTGGGCGGGAGCGTCGGTGCTGCACTTACCTCAACGCTCTTTCGCGACCCCGCAGTCTACGTTATCGCCACGTCTGGACTCATTATTGGCAGTGCTGGCAACCAACGCCGATTGCGGCCGATTGTGCTGGTATTGGTGGTGAGTGGCGCCCTCTCTGCGTTGAATCTCGAACAAGCGCCTGTGGAAGTGTCCGTCTTGGCAGCCCTCTATGGATTGCCTGCGTTGGCGTTGGGATATATTGCCACTGCTCGGCGAGAGACGGGAGATAATATTAGCCAAAATACTTAATACAGATTGTAATTTATTATTGATAAGTATGCAAAGAAGAAAAATACTCAGAGGTGTCGGCAGCGCAGGAGTTGCTGGACTCATCGGTATGGGTTCTTAAACTGTCGCAGCAACCGGTGACAAACTACAAAAACAAAAGGGGACGTTCAGTGAAGTTCATATAGCTATTGAAGAGGCGGAAAAAGAACTTCCTCTAGTCTCGAAGAGTGTCGCACAACCGACCTACCTCTTCTGGCGAAAACAGACTGGTGCCGATAGGATAACACGTAAAGCTCTCTCCGACGAGAAATCAGGTGATTACTGATGTTCCTCGCTGGACTCCGCGAGGAACATCTCATCAATAACGTCCTCAGAACGCTGTGCGTTCTGATGTGCGAACGAGACGCGTTGCGTCTCGTTAACGTGACATTTCTCGTCGATTCTGCCTTCTGGCTGCAAGCAGCGCTTGACCGACACAGTCTCCGATTCCAGTATGGACGCCACGGGAATCGGAACAGCATCGAACGCATCATTCGAGAAATAAAACAACGAACCAATTATTTCTCAAACTGTTTCAGTCCCGCCGACCCCGAGACTGTCGAACATTAGTTGCAGGCGTTCGCCTTCGCCTGAGATCAGCGTATCTGAACACTACCCCCGGTCGAAGGGCCGATTTTATGGCGCGTCGCCCCGACGCGTCGTATAATGGTGATTTACGAGGCAGACGTGCCGGGTGTCGGGAAGCGCTTCGAGGTCGAGACGGGTGGAGACGAACGCCTCGTCGTCATCGTCCACCACGACGGGAAGCGCGAGCTCTTCCGCCGTGAGGGGGAGGACGCCGACGCCGAGAAGCTGTTCGACCTCTCGTCGAGCCAGGCCCAAGAGGTCGCGACGGTGCTGGAGGGCGCGGACTTCCAGCCGCTGGACCTCGACGACGCCGACATCCCGCTCGGCGAGGCCATCATGGAGTGGGTGGAAGTGCCCGACGACTCGCCCATCGCGGGGGAGACCCTCGAAACGGCGCGCGTCGGGGAGCGAACCGGCGCCACCGTCGCCGCCATCCAACGAGAGGGGGAGACCGTCGCCAACCCCGGGGCCGCCGACGTCATCACCCCGGGCGACATTCTCGTCGTCATCGGCTCGCGCACCGAACAGGGCGCCTTCGAGTCGCTACTGGAGACCGGGTCGGTCGACGAGACCTAGATGGCCGCGACGAGCCTTCTGGAAGTCGGCATCTCGCTGTTCGGACTCGCCATCGTCGGCGCCGCCGCGCGCCGGTTCGGCCAGTCGGTCATCCCGGCCTACATCCTGGTCGGCATCCTCGTCGGGCCCTACGTGCCGACGAACGTCGGAGGTATCTCCTTGCAACTCGTCACCGAGGGGGACTTCCTGACCGTGGTCGCGGAGCTCGGTATCGTCTTCCTGCTCTTCTTCCTGGGCCTGGAGTTCAGCATCGGGACGCTCATCAGAAACCGGGCCCGGCTCACCAAGGTCGGCGGCATCGACCTCGTCGTGAACGGCCTCGTCGGCGCCGGGGTGGCGCTGCTGTTCGGCTACGGCCCGCTGACGACGCTGCTCGTCGCGGGCGTCGTTTACATCTCTTCGAGCGCCATCATCACCAAGGCGCTCACCGAGGTCGGGTGGCTCGCCAACCCCGAGAGCGAGGTCATCCTCGGCACGCTCGTCGTAGAGGACCTCATCATCGCGGTGTATCTGGCGGTCGTCGCCGCGCTGCTGGCCGGCGGGGGGTCGACCGCCGACATCGCGGCGACGGTCGGGGTATCCTTTGCCTTCCTGGGAGCGCTGGCGGTCGCCGCCCACTACGGGACGGCCCAGGTCGAGCGGTTCTTCGACGTCGAGTCGGACGAGCTGTTCGTGTTGCGCGTCGTCGGCGTCACCGTCCTCGTCGGCGGGGCGGCGCTCGCGGTCGGGGCGAGCGAGGCGGTCGCGGCGTTCTTCGTCGGGACGGCGTTCAACGGCACGTCGCTCATCGAGCGGGTCGAACACCTGCTCTCGCCGCTCCGGGACGTCTTCGCCGCGCTCTTCTTCTTCTCCATCGGTGTCTCGACGGACCTGCTCGTCGTGGCGGCGGTCGCCGCCCCCATCGCCGTCGCGGTCGTCGCGACGACCGTCTCGAAGCTGGCGAGCGGCGTCGCGAGCGGCTCCGTCTACGACCTCAGCGCGCGCCGGTCGCTCCGCGTCGGGCTCGGGCTGATTCCGCGCGGGGAGTTCTCGTTGATTCTGGCGGCGCTGGCCGCAACGAGCACGGTGCCGGAGGTCAGAAGCGTGGTGCCGCCGTTCGCTGTCGGTTACGTGCTCGCGATGAGCCTCATCGGGTCGGTCAGCATCCAGTACGCGGACCGCATCTCCCGGGCACTCGGGGTCGAGGGCTGAGCTACTCCCCGAGAACGGTGTCGACGAACGCGGGTGCGCCGTTCTCGTACGCCGGGCGTTCGTCCGAATCGCGGTAGTACATCGCCTTCTCGACGGCCTCCTCCACGGTGGTGGCGCGCCCGACGCCCTCGATACGCTTCTCCTCGGCCCGCTCGGCGAGGGCCTTCTGGAAGGGCAGGAAGGGGTAGATGACGCAGGGCGTCCCCGCGACGACGGTGTCCGCGATGGAAGAGAAGCCGGTGCAGATGACGACATCCGCGGCCGCGGTGTAGGGAGTCATCGTCGGCTTCGTCTCCCAGTCGTCGTCGCCGACCGTTCTGACGTCGAGGCCCTCCGCTTCGAGTCGCCGTCGAATCTCGTCGAAGCCCTCCCCGTGTGTCCCCGGGTTGAGGAGCACGTCGTAGGGCTCGACGCCCTCCTCCTCGCCCTCCTGTGCCAGCGGGCCGACCCGGGTGATACCCTTCGGAGCGGGGTCGTCCGGCCACAGCGACGTGACGATGATGCCCTCGGCGAACGCCAGCGAAATCTGGTTGTACACGTTCAACGGGAACGCCCACAGCGGGTCCAGGAGGTCCGGCGTCAGGTGGTCGATGCGGTAGAAGTCGATGCCCCGCACCGCCGCCGCGAGACCGGCGAAGACGTCGTCGGTCACCAGCGTGTCGGGCTGTTCCTCGCCCAGCCACCGGTAGACCTCCCGCATCCGCCGGAGCGCCGACGGGACCAAATCGAAGGCCGTGTGCCGCAGGAAGGCCAGCGGGGTGGCCCCCTCAACCGTCACCGTCGTGAAGTCCGGGTGGTCGAAGCCGTTCATCTCGGCGAACTTCTGGCCCGGACCACCGCCGGCCATCGAGACCTCAACGCCGCGGGATTCGAGCTCCTTCGCGACCGGGATGCTCCGGGCGGCGTGTCCCGCGCCGTCACACCAGTACACGATAGCGACTTTCTCGGCCATACCCCCCGTTTTCCCCTCCGGGTAAAAGCGGGTGTGGTTCGCGCCGGGCGGGGCGGACGGAAGTCACAGTTACTAACTGTCTCCTCGTCTACGCGCTCTCATGGAGGGCGCCGCTTCGGGGCGAAAGAACGTCGTGTTCCTCGTCCTCGACTCACTGCGGAAGGACCGGCTTTCCGCGTACAACGAGGAAATCGACTTTACGAGCCACATCGGGTCGCTCGCTGATTCCGCCGTCGTGTACGAGAACGCCGTCACGCAGGCCCCGTGGACGCTCCCGTCACACGCCTCGATGTTCACCGGCGAGTACCCGTGGGAACACGGGACGACACACGCCAAGAGCTACTTCGAGGACGAGGAAACGTTCGTCTCGGAGTTCAAGCGGGCGGGCTACGCGACCGCCGCGATTACCCCGAACGTCTGGATTACGCCCCACAAGGGCATGACCGTCGACTTCGACGAGGTCGAGAACTTCCTCGGGAAGGCCGACAACCGAGTCAGCGTTCGGCTCTCGCAGTTGGGAACGAAGCTGTACCACGCGCTCGGCGACGTGCCCCGGCGGGTGTTGGGCCGCCAGCTCGACCGGGTCTTCCGGCTGTTCGGCGTCGACGACTCCTCGAAGTCCGCGGAAACCGTCCGCGCGGTCGAGGAGTACCTCGGCGACCGGACGCCCGAGGAGAACTTCTTTTTGTACGTCAACCTGATGGAGCCCCACGAGCCGTACCACCCCCCAAAGCGGTACGCCGACCGCCACGGCGTCGACGAGGACGCGACGATTCCCCACCGGCAGAAGGACATGTTCACCGAGGACGACATCGACTTCGGGGAGCTCCGGAAGGTGTACGACGCCTCGGTCGACTACACGGACGACCTCGTGGGGCGGATCACCGACGCGCTCGCCGCGAACGGCCTCGACGACAACACCGTCGTGGTGTTGCTGTCGGACCACGGGCAGGCGCTCGGCGAGGACGGCGAGCAGTTCGGCCACCAGTTCACCGTCGCCGAGCCGGTCGTGAACTCCGTGTTGATGGTCGACCATCCCGACCTCGACGCCGACACCGAAGAACGACCCATCGAACTCCGGAAACTCAGCGAGCTGATTCCCTACTACGCCGGCATCGCGTCCCGTCCCGAGGCGGTCTTCAGCGAGACGGTGATGGGCGGCTGTGAGTTCCCCGAGAACTTCACCGGGTACATCCCGCGGGACCGCTGGGACGAACACTACCGCCAGCGTCGCTACGCCAAACGCGACGGGACGAAGGTCGTCAAGACGGTCGGCGAGGACGGCGACGCGACGTACGAGGCCTACGACCTCGACGACGGCTCGACGGTCCCCGTTCCCGACGACCTCAAAGCCGCCGTCGACAACACGGCGCTCGGGGAGGTCCACGAGGACCCCGAGCGCGAACACGAAACGGAAGAGCTAGAAGCGCGGCTCGAAGAGTTGGGTTACAAGTAACCGAGAACAACGACGATGACGACATCAGACTCACACACTGCGGACATCTGCGTCGTGGCACCGACAGTTCGACAGCCGGGGTTCATCGAGGAGTACATCGAGAACGCCCGCGAGCACGGCTTCGACACCGACCGACTGCACGTCGTGCTCGTGACCGAGGACTTCTGCGAGAAGGAGGAAATCCGGGGGATGCTCGACGACCTGGGCGTCTCCGGGCGCGTGTTCGGCGGTACCGAGCGCGAAGCGTGGTACGAGGACGCCGGCATCGGCGAGTACGGAGACGTCGTCCCCGCCGCCTCGCACGCCGAGACGAGCTTCGGCCTGCTGTACGCGTGGAACAACCCCGAGTTCGAGTACGTCGTCTTCCTCGACGACGACACCCAGCCCCACGAGAACTTCGACTTCTTCGGCGAGCACCTCGACCGGGTCGGCTCCCGCCGGACGGTCGAGCACGTCGCCTCCGACGAACAGTGGGTGAACGTGCTGTACCAGAACGTCGAGGAACACGGGCTCTACCCCCGTGGCTACCCCTACTCCGCGATGGGCGAAACCGTTCGGACGTCGGAGGCCGAGACCGACGAGATAATCGCCTCTCAGGGGCTGTGGACGAACGTGCCGGACCTCGACGCGGTGCGCATCCTGATGGACGGCGACCTGCAGGGCCAGGCGCAGACGCGGACCTCCGCCGACGACTTCACCGGCGACTTCGCCGTCGAGGAGGGGAACTATCTGACCGTCTGTTCGATGAACTTGGCGTTCAAACGGGAGGTCATCCCCGCGTTCTACCAGTTCCCGATGGACGACAACGAGTGGGAAATCGGCCGCTTCGACGACATCTGGTCGGGGCTGACGCTGAAGAAGGCCGCCGACATGCTCGACAAGTCGGTCATCACCGGCTACCCGCTCTGCGTCCACAACAAGGCCGAGCGGAGCACGTTCGACGACCTCAACAACGAGGTGCCGGCCCTGGAGCTCAACGAGCACTTCTGGAAGGCGTTGGAGGAGGCGCCCGACTCCGCCCCCGACTACGCCGCGGCCTACGAGGAGATGATCGAGGCCGTCGACGCCTACGACTTCTCGGAGTACAACAACAGCGAGTTCATCGACTTCACCGTCGAGAAGATGCGGCGGTGGCTGGAGGCGGTCCGCGCGCTCGAAGACGAGTGAGCCGCGTGACCCCGAGACGCAGCGCGAACGGTGCGGTCCGCTCGTCGCCGAGCGACGGGAGGTGTCGATGCGCCTGCCGGTGACCATCGACCGAAAGGGCCTGCTCTGGTTCGGCGTCACCGGGCTGTTGTTCGCCGGGCTCCTCTACCTGGCGGACGTCGAGGCGTTCCTGTCGTCGGTCAGCCGCGCTGACCCCGCGCCGTTCGCGGTCGCCGTGCTCGTGGGGTTCTCCTCGCTTTTGGTCTGGGCGCTGGTCTGGCACCGCTACTTCGGGCAGATGGGAATCGCCTCGACGACCTCGCGGACCGTGCGGATGTTCCTGGCGGGGCATTTCCTGAACTCGATTACCCCGCTGGGCCAGTTCGGCGGCGAGCCCATCATGGCCTACCTCGTCTCGGAGAACACCGACTCGGACTACGAGACGTCGCTTGCGTGTGTGGTCTCCGCGGACATCCTGAACGCCACGCCCTTCTTCACGTTCACGCTCGGTGGGCTCCTCTATCTCGCGGTGTTCGGGTCGATAGAGGGGCTGCTCGTCGACATCGCGGTGCTCTCCGTCGCGATTGTCGTCGCCGGCGGCGTGGTGGCCTACCTACTGTGGTCGACGAACGGCGCGCTCAGCGGCGCCGCGACCCGGCTGCTGGACGCCCTGGCGGGGCGCTTCGGCCGCGCCGAGTCCCTGCTCCGGTCGTTGAAGGAGCGCGTCGCCGAAATCGAGGACGCGTTCCAGCAGGCGGGCAGCGACAGACGCTTCCTGTTGACGACCGCCGCGGTGTCGCATCTCGCCATCGTCGCCCAAATCGTCTCGCTGTACTTCGTGTTCCGTTCCATCGGCATCGAGCCCGAGTTCGTGCCGCTGTACCTCATCGTGAACCTCTCGGTCATCGCCACGCTCTCGCCGACGCCCGGCGGGTCGGGAACGTACGAGGTTGCGTTCTCCGCGCTGGTGACGCTGTTCTACCCCGTCAGCCTGGCGACGGCGCTGACGGCCGCGGTCCTGTTCCGGCTCACGACCTACTGGCCGGGCATCCTCGTCGGCTATCCCGCCCTGCTGACTCTCAGAGGGACCGACGGGCCCGACGGGGCCGACTGAGCGTCCGCGTCCGGAGGGAAACCGAAGGCAGGATGTGTGTCCCCCACGGTATCGGGGGTACGATGACGAAGTCGAGCCACGGAGGGCCGAACGGTGAGTGAGGTCGCCGAGATACCGGCGGCGGCCGCCGAGCGGGCGCGCGAACGGGCGGCGGAGGCACAGCGCGTCGTCGTGAAGGCCGGGACGAACTCGCTGACGACCGCGGACTCGCAACTCGACGACGCGAAACTCGACAAGCTCGTCGACGACATCGCGGCGGTGCTCGACACGGGCAAGCAGGTCCTGCTCGTCTCCTCGGGCGCCGTCGGCGCGGGCGTCGGCCGGGTCGACCACGAGGGCGACACCGTCGAGGCCTCCCAGGCGCTCTCGACCGTCGGGCAGAGCCACCTAATGCGCCGGTACAAC
>JBEQBK010000033.1:0-19452 GCA_041639855.1 Halobacteriaceae archaeon
GTCGGTCATCGGCATGTGTACACATTCACGCACCTGACTTAAACGCGGCGGTCCCGGCGGCGCTCAGGAGAGCTCCTCGCGCAGGGCCCGCTCCAGGTTTTTGAGCTCGTCGTCGAGGTTCCGCTTGAAGAACCGCTCCACGCCGGGGAGACGCCCCTCGACGGTGAAACGGTTGGTGAGCCGGCAGCCATCGTCGGTCTCCTCCAGTTCGTGTTCGCCGATGACATGCATCACGGAGGACGTCCCCGAAAACTTCACGTAGGTCGGCTCACGGCGCTCCAGGTCGCGGGTTTCGACCGGAACGGTCCGGTTCAGCATCGGGATGGGGAGTTTGACGTGCCACGTCGCGGTCTCCCCCTCGATATCGTAGCTGTCGACGACGCTGATGGCCTCCGCGCGGCGGGTCGGGTCGGCGATGAAGCTCCACGCCTTCTCGACCGACACCGGCAACTCGAACGTCCGTTCGACCCGCACGGTCATGACACCGACTTCGTTCCGGGATGTAAAAAGGGGCCGGAACTCAGACGGGCTCGACGCGCCACGTCGTCGAGCGCGAACGCCCCCATTTCTCGATGTCGACGTCGTCGGCTTCCTCCGCGAGGCGGGGGAGTCTGGAACCGACTTGCTTCGCCGAGAGTTCGAGGGCTGCGGCGATGTTCTTCGACCGGAAGTAGCGCTCGCCGCCGCTGGCGCTTTCGCGGAGATACTCCAGAATCCGCTTCTCCGTGTCGTCGAACTCACTCATCGCATGAGAGGAGGTGTCGCGGACGGTTAAGGGTTCTCACCCCCAGTAGACGTGGAGGGCGCCGACCGCGAGCACCGAGACGAACGTCGCGAGGCCGAAGGCGTAGGCGGTCATCGTCTGGCTCCCGACGTAGGGCATGTAGGCCGCGGCGGCGAGCGCTATCGCCGCGAAGACCATCGCCAACCCGAGTCCCGTGTCGCTCTCCGTAACCGAACTCATTACCTGCGTTTCAGACGGCGCGTACTTAAAGATTCAGACCTGTCTCCCGGCAGTTTTTCCGCGTCCCCGCCCGACCGTGAGACGATGGACCTTCGCAGCGCCCTCCTCGGGAGCACGCTCCGGACGGGCGGCACCGTCGTCGTCGGCCTCCTCCTCCTCGGCGGGGTCGCGTTCGCGCTCGGCTTCGTCGGCGTCCCGGGCGTCGTCGGCGTCGAGAACGCCTTCGGGGGCGTGAACGAGACGACCACCGAGGTCCGGACGGACCTGACGGTGCACAATCCCAACCCAATCGGCGTGCGACTCGGCGGCCTCGCTGTCGACTACCGTGTGGAGATGAACAACGTTCGGATCGCCGTCGGCGGGAAGCGCGGCCTCGCGGTGGGGCCGGGGAACACCACGCTGAACTTCACGACGCTGATGCGAAACGACCGGATTCCGGCGTGGTGGGTCTCGCACATACAGAACGAGGAGAACACGACGCTCGCGGTGAACGCGACGGTTCACTCGGGGCTGTTGAACCGGAGTGCGACCGTCGTCCCGGCGCGGCGGAACGTCTCGACGGACATCATCGGCCAGTTCAACTCCACGGAAACCAGACCCGTGAACGCCGACCTCCCGCTCGTCTCGGACCCGGTGGCCTACGTCAACCGGACGAACGCGACGTGGGGGACCGTCTCACAGAGTCACACGCCTATCGACGCCGAGATAGCGGTGTACAACCCCAAATCCTACCCGCTGGCGGTGAACGAACTCGGCTACAACATCACCATGAACGGCGTGCCGATGGGTGAGGGCAACACCGAGCGGAGCTACACGGTTCCGCCGGAAACGACTCGGACGCTCGACGCCCGACTCGTGATGCAAAACGACAACATCGACGAGTGGTGGGTGTCACACCTCCGGCGGAACCAGCGTACGAACCTCGAAGTGGACTTCTTCCTCCGCATCGACGCCAGGGCGTCCGTCTTCCGGGTCCCCCTGCGCGGACTGACGAACGAGCGCGTCATCGAGACGGACTTCTTCGGCAACAAGAACGCTACGGCGGGGACGGACGGGGGTGGCGACTCCGAAACGACCACGACCGTCGTACCGGAGGGGAGCGCGACAACGGGTGAGGGCGACACGACGACGGACGCGGATGGGACGACGACGGACGGCGGAGGGCTCCTTCCGGGGTAGCGCCGGCTACGGGCTGGTGGTGTGTTCTTCCTCCTCGTTGAGCGCGAGGTTCGCAGCGATTTCGGCGTTCCGCATCGCGCACTGCGCGGTCTGCTGGAGGCTCACGAGCACCTCGCGAATCCGGAGGAGCTCGTCGTTGTCCATTTCAGGAAGGTCCGCGAGTATCTCCTCCTCGCGGTCCGCGATTTCCCGGAACTGGCGGCGGCACTCGATAGTGAGCTCGTAGTTCCGCTCGACGACCGCCCGCACTGCGGTCGCGGTTATCTCGTTGACTTGGTCGGTGAACTCCCGGATACGGCGGGTGATGGAGCCGTCAATCTGGAACTCCTCGTCGGATTCGAGGACGATTTCGGCGATGTCCTCGGCGTTGTCCGCGGTGAGTTCGAGGTTCTTCGCCACCGAGCGATAGCCGATGAGGGGGAAGCCGTCGCTCAGACCGACGGCCCGCGCCAACGAGGGGTTCTGGTAGGCCGTGAAAATCAACCTGAGAAGCAGGACGAATATCTTGTTCGCCTGCCGCTCGCGGTTGAGCGCCCGCTGTGCGAGGTCGGGATTGTCGTGTGCGAGCGCCTTCACGCCCTCCTCGCGCATCGTCGCGCCGGTGTTCTCTAGGCGCTCCAAGAGGTTGTCCAGCGTGAAGTCCTCCGGGTCGACGGAACACCGGATGGTGATGCGCTCCGGGGTTTCCTCGATGACGCCCAGCCCCATCAGCTGTGTTTCGGCCTTGTAGACGGCGTTGATATGCTCGCTGTCGAGGGTCTCGTCGCCGCGGACGTGGATGATGCGCCGGCCCAGGACGTACTGGCCCAGGATGGCGCGCTCGACGGAGTCCGCGTCGAAGTGCTGGGCGTCGATGCTCGCTTGGCTGTCCTCGTCCCGGGTCGATTCGGGGGTGACGGTCAGGGTCCCCTTCCCCGACTGACGGATGGTCACCTCGTCGCCCTTCTCCACGTCGTACTCCTTTGCCCACGCCGCCGGGAGCGTCATCGCCAGCGTCGAGGGGCCGAGACGCTGAATCTTCCGCGTGTCCATGCCAACCGGTATCGCACGGGTGGATATAAGATTGTCTATACGGCCTTATACACCGACCGAACGGTCAGGTAAAGCTGATTCTATAATTTATAGGGGGGATATAAAGGGGAAAAGCAAACGTCTGGGCATTCAAACCATCTCGACGAGGCGTTCCTCGTATCGGCCGATGCGAACCTTCCACCAGCCGCGCAGGTCGGCGTCGAGTTCGGGGTCCCCCGTGTCCACGCGGAGAGTTCCCGTGTCGTCTATCTTCGCCCGCGAGGCGACGATTTCGACCTCGCACGCCCGGATGACCGCGGGCGATATCTGGTCGTTGCCCCGTCCGAAGACGAACCCCTGACCGCCGATGGGCGAAACGACGACGACGTTCTCCTCGCCCAGCGCCGCCCGGAGCTCCGATTCGCTCCCGTCGCGGACCACCACCTCGCCGCCGCGGAACACGTCCACGCCCAGGGGGGAGCCCTCGAAGCCGAGTTCGCGTTTGATGGCGCCGACGGTGCTCCCCGGGCCGAGAACGTAGGTTGTCCCCCCGCGGACCTCCTCGGCAAATCCCTCGGCCAACCCCTCGACCGACCCGCCGGGGACACTCTTGCTCGCCTGTCGCTCCTCGGCAACCGGGACGGTGACGACCGCTTTCAGCTCGGCGCGGACTTCCCCCTCCCGGTAGGCGGCCTCGTCGATGTCGTTGACCTCGCTCTCCTCCGTGCGCTGGAAGGTCGCGGCGATACGCCCCGCCGCGGCGGGCGAGACGGCGAACACCGCCGAGTACACCTTCACGCCGGCGGGGACGCCTAACATGGGCGTGTCGCCGATTTCCTCGGTCACGTCGACGGCGGTGCCGTCGCCGCCGACGAACAACACGAGGTCGACCCCGCGCTCCCGGAAGGTCCGCACTGCCGCCGCGGTGTCCGCAGCGTCAGTCTCGCCGTCCGGTCTTCCGACGATCTCCGGCTCGAAGCCCGCGGCGCGGGCCACGGATTCACCCATCGGGTCGCCGTACGCGAGCACCCGTATCTCGGGGTCCGCGTCGGCCATCGCCTCCAGGGCCACCTGGGCCCGCTCCGGTGCCCGGGGCTCGGCGCCGCGCTCCCGCGCCGCCTCGACGTTCCCGTCGGTGCCCTTCAGCCCGACCCGGCCGCCCATTCCCGCGATTGGGTTCACGACGACGCCCACAGTCCGCATTACTCCCTTTACTCCGTTCGTCGGCAAAAGACCCCCGGCGGCGAGCCGGAGTGTGAACGTTTAACTCCGTCCCCCCGTACCTCCCGGTATGCTTCCGCTCCTGCAGGCCTCGACGCCCGCACTCCCCATCAACGCCGTCGGCGGCGCGGTCATCGCCGTCTCGCTGTTCTTCACCCTCGTCTGGGCCGCGTACCTCTACCGCTAACGGACGCGCGTCGCGAGCCACTCCTTCGCGGCCGTCACCTCGTCCGGGTCGGTCCCCTGTATCTTCACCTTCACGCCGTCGCCGGGGTAGCTCCCGACGTCGACGTCGAACTCCCGCTGTACGGTTTCGAAACGCTCGACCAGTCGACTCTCCGGTTCGTTCGCGTGGACGTACTCGGTGTGTCGCCGCTCGCCCTCGAACTCGTCCGCAATCGCTTCGAACATCGCCCGCATCTCGGCGGGCACGCCCGGGAAGACGTAGACGTTCTCCAGAACTGCGCCCGGCGCGACGCCGACCTCGTTCTCCAGGAGTCGCGCTCCATCCGGGAACATCGTCGCGCGCTCGCCGCGCCGCGCGTAGCTTCGATACCCCTCCGAATCGAGGTACGCGCGGACCTGCTCGCTGTCGACCATCTTGGTGTCGAAGGCCGCCGCGACGCCGTCGAGAGTCACGTCGTCGTGTGTCGGGCCCAGCCCGCCGGTGACGACGACGGCGTCGAACTCGCCGGCGAGGTCAGCGACCGTCCCCGCGATGGTCTCCCGGACGTCGGGCACCGTGACCATTCGTCGGACCGCCGCGCCGCGCTCGGCCAAGCTTTCCGCCAGCCACGCGGCGTTCGTGTCCGTGATGTCGCCGGCCAGAATCTCGTCGCCGACGCTGATGAGCGCGACTCGCATACCCGTCCCGTGGGGTGGCCGGGGTAAAACCCCGACGGACGTGCAAGCCTATTCCAGCTCCTCGCTCGACTCCCGCCGTCGTTCGAGCTCGCGGATCTGCCGGCGGAAGTAGATGACCCCTCCTGCGGCCGCCCCTGCCAGAAGGGCGACCAGCCCGAGGAAGAGGTCGATGTCGCGCTCGAAGTAGTACCGGACGTTGATGAGCCCGCCGTCGAGGCGCTCCCATCGGATGGTCGTCCGGTCGGTCGCCTCGCTCGTGTGGGCCGTGTGTCCCCCCGGCGACACGCTGCTGAAGAGGAACGCGCCAACACGCATCCGCTCGGGGAGGACGACCTCGTAGGAGCCGTTGACCCCGGCCGGGGCGCTGAAGGTCTTGTCGCCCGCCGGCGCCGTGTACGCTATCTGTCCGTCCGCGGGCGGCGTCAACAGCACCCGACTATCGGTCTCCTCGACCCCTACGGTCGAGGCGTTCGCCACCGTCCCGTTCGGGTAGCGAAAGCGGAGGCCTGCGATGGGAACGGGCTGTTCGCCCTCGATTTCGGTGTTGATGTACACCGGGACCGTGCTGTCCCCGGAGACGTTCACCACGCCCTGGTACTGGGTGCCCGTGACGTTGTACGTCACCGTCGCGTTCGTCTCCCAGTCGTAGCTCGCGGACTGGTTCAACGCCTCCCGGTCCACGACGCCGCCGCCCGTGAGCGCCGCGCATCCGGCGCCTGCCGCGAGCAACGCACACAGCAGCGTCGCCAGCGCCAGCCGCGTCCTCATGGCACGACGCAGAGCAGCTCCGAGGGGAGGTACTCGCCGACCGACGCCAGCAGCCCCGGCGGGTCCGTCCCCTCGCGACAGACGACCGACTGTTCGAGCAGGCCCAACCGCTCGACCGTGACGATGTCCTCGGCGTGGCCGGCCCGGTTCAGCGTCGCCCGAACCTCCGCGCGGGTGGCGCTGTTGACGTTCAGACGACCGTGGCCGCGGGTCCACTCGAAGAGCCGGTCGCGCTCTGCCTCGGCGAGTTCGGGCGTATCCCCGTAGGTGAACCGGAGTGGAACGTGCTGGACCAATCCGAATCGGTTCCGCACTTGGTTCGCGGTCCCGGGGCCCAAGCCCAGCTCCTCGGCGGGGACCCGTATCTCTTCGCCCGCGTCGAGGACGAGTCCGTCGTCGTCCCACGCTTCGAGGGTGCCGGTGTACGTTTCGCCCGCCTCGAACTCGGGAGTGATAGCCCCCCACCGCTCGCGAAGCAAGTTCCGACCGGCGACGGTGTCGGGACCGTCGATGGTGATGGAGGGGAAGTCGTCGTGGCGCAGCCCCACCTCACAGGTCACGTCGAGTTCCCCGAGGTCGTTGGCGACCAGCGAACGCAGGGAGTCCATCGCCCGCTCGCGGGCGTCCCCCTCGACGTACACCTTCGTGGCGAGAACGACCATCTACGCGTCAGCCCCGAGTTCGGCGCTGTGCCCCAATTCCGAGCGGAGCTTCCGGACGCGTTCTTCGATGGCGCCGACGAGGTGGTCGTTCTCCATCGCTTCGAGAGGCGAGCCACACTCGGGGCACTCGAAGCCCCGCTCCATGGCCTCGCCGAACTCGAAGCGAAGCGAACAGACCTCACAGAGGTAGAACTCGTGGTCGGCCTCGTACTCGCGGCGATCCTCCAGCGCGTCCAGCAGCCGCTCCATCTCCTCTTGGAGGTTCTCGTAGACGTTCTCGTACTGGAACGTCCAAAGGTAGGTCAGCCACCCCGAATCCTCGTCCCGGAGGCGCCGGTACGTCGCGAGGTCGTTCTCGTAGAGAATGAACAGCGCGCGGCGGACATCGTTGAGCTCGAGACCCAACCGTTCGGCGAGTTCCTCGTCTGTCACCTCGCCGTCGGGCGGGGACGCCGCGACCGGCATCCCGGTCGGGCCGACGAGCTCGTGGAGGTACTTCTGTACCACCGGGTCCTCGAGGAGTTCCTCAAAAGCCATTACCCGAAATTCGGGGCGGGACGGTGGTTAAGTCTTGTCACTCCTCGTGCCCGTCCCCGACCGATTCGACGGTCTTGCCGGTCTCCTCGGGAACGACACGCCGGTCCGCGTTCTCCCACTCCCGGTCGAGTTCGCGGCCGTCGAAGAGGCGGTCGAGGAACACCGCGAGGGCGGCCACTTCGGAGTGGGGCTGCCCGGTGACGCCGACGTTCCAGTCGGCGCGGTCGTACACCTCGAAAGGGACTTTCTCGCCGCCGACCACGACCAAGACCGGGCCTTCGCGGTGGGCCTTCCGGATGTCGTCCTCGACGGTCTGGACGCGCTCGCCGTACATCGTGAGATGCACGACCGAGCCCTCCCAGTCGCGCACCATCGCCTTCGGCTCGTCCGTCGTCTCGACGGCGAAGGGCCCGCCGAAGCGCTCGGTGATGTCCTCGGCTGTCTCGACGGCGTCGGTCGCGTTCGTTGGGAACACGACGGTGTCGGCGCCCAGCGCCCGCGCCGTGAGGCCGATGTGCGTCGTCATCCGGTCGTCCCGGCCGGGCCGATGGCTCAGACGGAGCACGGTCACCGGCTGTTCGCCCTGCATACTGCCCTCTATTTTGCCCGCCGGGAAGGGGGTTCCGAACGCCGCCGCGGTTATACCGGCGGCGCCGCTATCCGAGGCATGGCAACCGAGCGCGCGGAGGTCGGCGCCGACGTCGCTGATGTCGACCTCTCAGGGCAGTCGGTTCTCGTGACGGGGTCCACCGGAGGCATCGGCCGTAAGACGGCGCTCGCGCTCGACCGGCTCGGGGCGCGCGTCCTGATACACGGGCGGAACCCCGAGAAGGGCGAGGCCGTCGCCGCGGAGCTTGACGGTGGGACCTTTCTCCGAGCCGACTTCGAGGACTTCGACGCCGTGCGCGGGCTCGCCGACGCCGTTCGGGAGCGAGTCGGGACGCTCGACACGCTCGTGCACAACGCCGGCGCGCACTTCTCCGAGGGGCGGCTAGCTCCCTGTGGCGTCGAGCGCACCTTCGCCGTGAACCATCTCGCGCCGTTCCTCCTGACGCGGGAGCTACGGCCGTCGCTCGCCGACGACGGCCGCGTCGTCACCGTTTCCTCGACGGTCCACCGAAACGCGACGCTCGATTTGAACGCCGTCGAATCAGTCGGTGACTACGACGGGCTCGACGCCTACCGGCGCTCGAAGCTGGCGAACGTCCTGTTCACCCGGGAGCTGGCCCGCCGGCTGGACGGGCCGACGGCCAACTGCCTCCATCCCGGCGTCGTACCGGGGAGCGGGCTCTGGCGCCACGCGTCGCTCCCCGTCTCGCTGGCGGTGGGTGCGCTCGCGGCGCTCCCTGACCCCCTCCTCGAACGGGTCGCGGACACGCCGGTCACGGCGGCCGAAACGTCGGTGTATCTCGCGGCGTCTCCCGACGTGGCGGGGGTGAGCGGCCGCTACTTCGGGGACTGCGAGGAAAAACGGCCGGCGGAGCGCGCGCTGGACGACGAGTTGGCCGCGCGACTCTGGGACCGCAGTACCGAGTGGGTTAGCTAACAGGCGACGCGATTTGTGCCCCGTCCGACCAACGGGGCTGCCGACCGCGGCGGGCGCGCCGCGCTCCCGCTCTGCCGCCGCGGCGTCTCAGCGGACGATAGTCCGGGGTCGCTCGCTCCGCTATTTGAACCTCGGCGGCGACGACCAGAACGCACTTGTCATACTCTACACAGAGTCCGGTATGGAGCTCTCCGGCAAGCGAGTCCTCGTCACCGGCGCGGCGGGGCTGGTCGGTTCACATCTGGTAGCGCACCTTCTGGAAGACAATCACGTGCTCGCGCTCGACAACCTCTCGAAGGGGGACCGCGAGCGCGTGCCCGACGGCGCCGAGTTCGTCGAGGCCGACCTGCGCGACCCGGAGGACGTGGCTGACGCCATCACCGAGGACCTCGATATGGTGTTCCACTTCGCCGCGTACACGGACACGAACTACGGCGAGCCCCGGAAGCTGTTCGAGGAGAACACCGAAATGACGTACAACGTCCTCGAACGGATGGACGAGGTCGGCGTGGACAAGCTGGCCTTCACCTCTTCCTCGACGGTGTACGGTGAAGCGCCCCGGCCCACACCGGAGGACTACGCGCCCCTCGAACCGATTTCGGTTTACGGCGCCTCCAAGCTCGCCGACGAGGGGCTCATCTCGACGTACGCCCACTCCTACGACTTCACGGTCTGGATGTACCGCTTCGCCAACATCGTCGGGCCCCACCAGCGCGGGAACGTCATCCCCGACTTCATCGAGAAACTGCTCGACGACCCCGAGACGCTCGAAATCCTCGGCGACGGCCGTCAGGAGAAGTCCTACCTGCACGTCGAGGACTGCGTGGACGCGATGTGCCACATCGTCGAGAACGCGGACTCGGAGCTAAACACGTACAACCTCGGGACGCGCACGACCACCTCGGTCAGAACCATCGCGGACATCGTCGCCGACGAGATGGGTCTCGACCCCGACTACGAGTTCACCGGCGGGGAACGCGGCTGGACGGGCGACGTGCCGAAGATGCGCCTCTCCATCGAGAAGCTCCGGGCGCTGGGCTGGGAACCCCCCGAGTCCAGCGACGACGCCGTCCGGCGGGCGACCCGACAACTGGAAGCGGAGCTGCGCGCCGAGTAGCGCGGAACGAGGGGCATTTATTTTCGCTCCCGGTAGGTCCAGTGTGCAGTTCGTGGGCTATCGCGCCGCCGTGGAGGGCCCCGCTACGCTTTCGCTCGCCGAATCGGGGGCGGTCCGAACGCTGGCGCTCGAACCGGGAACCGAGCTGGCGTACACGCTCGGTGAACGCCGTTGTGCGGGGACAATCGACGGGAGTACCCACCACACCTGCCCGGCCGACGACGCGCCGTACTGCTCCCGTCACCGCTCGACGTGGGCGTGTGCGCGGTGCACGGGCGACTGTTCGAAGCCGCTGCCCGCCTGCGATGAGGAGCACGCGGTGTATCTGGCGGCGTTCGCCCCGGACACGTTCAAGGTCGGCGTCACGCGCTCGTGGCGCCTCGAAACCAGATTGCGAGAGCAGGGGGCCGACCGCGCGGCACACATCAGAACCGTCGCGGACGGGAGACGCGCCCGGCGCATCGAAGCCGGCATCGCCGAGGACATCACCGACCGTGTTCGCGTCCCGACGAAGCTCGCCGGGATGGGCCGCTCCGTGGACGAACGGGCGTGGGAAGCCTTGCTCGACGGGTTCGACCCCATCGAGCGCTTCACCTTCGACTACGGGCTCGACCGCTCCGAACAGCCGGTCCCGGAGACCGTCGCGACGGGAACGGTCGTCGGGTCGAAGGGGAAGGTGTTGGTTCGCGAACGCGGGGGGACGGTCTACGGTGGGAACCTCCGGGACCGGGTCGGCCACGCGGTCACCCCGGGCGCGAGCGACCGGGACCGACAGGCCAGCCTGGGCTCCTTTTGAGGGGGAGAAAGCACTTATCGGGGGATATCAATCTCTATTCATGCGCTACGCCCTCCTCCCGGTCGCGCTGGCGGCCCTCGTCGTCCTCGCGGGCGTCGCCGGCCTTGCCCTCGTTCCGGGGGCTCTCGCTCCCCCCGAGGGCGACGTGTCGGTCCGAGAGGTCGGGGTCCACCCGACGGCTGTCACCGGCGAGTCGGTCACCCTCGCCGTGGAGACGTATCTCACCCGCCGGGGCGGCGCCGTCGACGACGTGACTGTCCGCCTGCGCGCGACCAGCCTGGAAACCGGATTCGTCGAGGACACGACTCGCGTCGACGTCGGCGCACTCGCACCGGGCGAGAGCGTCGTCAACGGCAGCGTCACCGTCCCTCGCGAGGGTGGCTACCGCCTGGAGGCGCTGCTCTACCGGGACGGTGAGCGGCTTCGCGCCGCCGGTGCCGAGATACGCGGCGTCGGGTCGCTCACCCCGGCGTACGCCCGGACGCCGGTCAGGTTCCACCGCTTCGACGCCCAGCCGCCCGTGGAGTTCCGCATCGCCGGCGCCGACGGGAACCGAACGGCGCTGAACGTCTCGACGTACCTCACGAACACCGGCGACGAGCCGTCGGGCGAGCTGCGCCTCGTCGTCAAGGCTCGCCAGTCGGACTCCAACATCGTCGCGGACACGACGAACGTCCGGATTTCCGGCATCGAGCCGGGGCGAACAGCCGCTCCCACTGCCGAGCTCGACGTGCCGGACGACTACAACTACTACCTCGATGCCGTCCTCTGGCGCGACGGCGTCATCGTCGGGACGGCGCGCTCGACGGCCAACCTCGCGCCGACGGCGACGCTCGAAGCCGACGAGCGGACCGAGGAAGTCGGTATCGAGGTGGGCGAGTTCACCGGGACCGACGGCCCGGCCGGCGGGCCGCCGGAAGCGACGACCAACGGCTCGGATGGGGTACCGGGGTTCACGCCGCTGGCGGCGCTCGCGGCGCTCGCCGCGGGCCTGTTCTGGAGGCGATTCCGATGAGCGACGAACCAACGCCCGACGGGACGGGCACGACCGACGGTACCGAACGAACGGACGACAGCGGCGCGGACTCGTCGGTGGCGGTCGAGGGGCTCGCCCGCTATCTCCACCTCGGCGCCGTGGCGGCGCTCTCCGTGCTGGCGCTCATCGCGACGTTCCGGCTCTACGCCAGCGGCTCGCGCGCCGTCTCACTGTGGGTTTCGACGGCCTACGAGCCCCTGTTTCAGGCTGGGTTCAACCTCGTCGTGGTGCTCGTCGCGGTGAGCGCCGTCGCGTTCCTGCTCGACCGGTTGGGCGAGTAAAAGCCTTATCAGACCGGCAGTCGAACCTCGGCACATGCCCGAGGACAACGGCGACGACGTCGAGAGCGAGGACGGCGAGGAGAAGTCCTTCCGCGAGCGCGTCGAGGAGATTCGCGAGCGCCGCGCCGAAGAACGTGAGGAGGGTGAGGGTGAGGACCCCCGCGAGCGCATGGGCGAGATGATGGGCGGCGAGGGCGGCCCCGGCGGCCCGGGCGGTGCCCCCGGCGGCATGGGCGGTGGCGGTGGTGGCGGCAACCCGCTCGCGCAGATGATGGGCGGTATGATGGGCGGCGGCGGCCCCGGTATGGGCGGCGGTCCGGGCGGTCCCGGCGGCCGCGGCGAGGAGGAATCCGGCGGCGCCCTCGAACGCGTCGGTCGCGAGCTCGAACAGATCCGAAACGAGCTGGAGGAGGCCAACCGTAACCTCTCGCGCATCGCCGACGAGCTGGAGGACTAAGGGAAGCCCGCGGCCGCAGTCGGTTCCGCGCGCTGTTCCGGAGGCCCGACCGCTTCCGCTACTGTGCCGCGACGGTGCGGCGCTTGCACGTTCGTTTCTTCGGCCCGGTGAGCGAAACGACCGCTCGGTCGCCCGATGCACAACGTCCGGTAGGTGGCTCTATCCTATCAGACGGTGGCGTACACGTCTTCCAACCTGTCGAGCGCGGCGTCGACGCCGAACGCCTCTCGTCTGTCGAGGCAGTTCTCGACGAGGCGCTCCTGGTCGGCGAGCGTCCGTTCCACGGCCGCCACGAGCGCACTCGGCCGTCCGGGCTCGAAGTGATAGCCCGTCTCGCCCTCCTCGACGGTGTCCGCGAGTGCGGCGGCGTCCGCGCCGACGACGGGCGTGCCACAGCAGATGGATTCGAGCGCGACGAGGCCCTGCGTCTCGACGGGGCTCGGGAACGCGAAGGCGTCGAGCGCCGAGTAGAACGCCGGCAGCGTTTCCCTATCGAGCATCCCGAGAAAACGGACATCGGCGTCCGTCCCGGCCGCGCGGGCTTCCAGTTCCGACCGGGCGGGACCGTCGCCGCCGAGAACCACCGTCGCGTCGATGTCCGCGGCGGCGTCGACGAGCACGTCCAGCCGTTTCTCGTAGCCGTGGCGGCCGGTGTAGCCGACGAGGGGGCCCTCCAGTCCGTACCGTTCGCGGAACGCTTCGGTTTCGACGGGTCGGAACCGCCCGGTGTCGACCCCGTTCGGGACGACCTCGACCCGGGTGTCGACCCGCTCGCGGAGGCGCCGTGCGGTCTCCTCGCTCGGGGCAACGACGGCGTCGGCACGCCCGAAGAAGGCCCGCTCCCAGCGCTCGCTGGCACGGCGGACCGGTCCCCGAAGCGAATCGGGCGCGACGTAGTTCGCGTACTCCGCGGTCGGGGTGTGGTAGGAGGCGACGACGGGGAGGTTCTCCCGTTTCGCGAAGCGCAGTCCGGCGAGCCCCAAACTGAAGGGAGTGTGCGCGTGGACGAGCTTCGCGCCGCCGACCCCCGCGGGGATTCGTGGTGCGCCGAGCCGGAACCCTTCGTAGAACGGGAACGGCAGACTCGGGACCGAATACTCCCCCGCTTCGGGGTCGTACGACGATTTCGGATACACCACGTCCATGCGGCGCCCCCGCTTCGCCCAGTGTTTGCGCCACGTCCGGACGGTGTAGGTCACGCCGTTCAGCGTGGGCAGATAGGTGTCCGTGAAGGCGGCGACGTGGGGCGCCATACCCGCCCTTGCTCGCTGGGGCGTAAAGTGTTCCCCGACTTCCGTCCGGTCGGGTCGCCCGGGCGCGCCGTGGAGCCCGCACCGAAACGCTTTGCCCGCACCGTCCCCTCGATGCGGTCGTGAGCATCGCCGCCGAACGGGTCGAGCGCCTCGCCGTGCTCGCCGAACGCGCCGTCCGCGAGGACGAGCCGACGCTGGCCCGGGAACGTGTGCGAGTGGCAAAGCGCATCGCCGAGCGCCACCGCCTCGAACTCCCCACCCGTTTCAAGCGCTTCACCTGCGACGCCTGTGACATATGGCTCGTCCCGGCGACGAACTGTCGGGTCCGCGTCGAGGACGGCGCCGCGGTGTACGCCTGTGACTGTGGAGAACTCGCACGCTACCCGTTCTGACCCCGTCCCGAAGCCTCAACTTTGAAGCCCGACCCCCTCATATCGAGGGCATGACCAACCAGAACCTCAAGCGCCGGGCCCACGACACGGACGTAACTGTGTGGGTCGGGAAGGCCGGCATCGACGCGGTCGTCGAGGAACTCAACGACCAGCTCGCCGAGCGGGACCTCGTGAAGGCGAAGTTCCTGCGGGCCTCCCGTGGCGACGACGACACGGAAACCCTCGCGGCGGAACTCGCGGAGCGCGTCAACGCCGAGGTGATCGACGTACGCGGCCACACGGCGGTGTTCCATCGATGAACCCGCTCCCGCTCAACTTCGTCGGCGACTGGCTGGCGACGAACACGGGGATTCCAAACACGTTCGCCCAGCCCATCGGCGGCGCGGGCATCCTCGTCGCCGTCTCGGCGGTCGTCTATATCTTCGGGAAGGCCCTCGTTCTCCCGCTCGTGGAGCGCGTCCTCGACCGCCGGGGGCTGGACACCCACGCCAAACGACCAATCAAGAAAATCGTCTCCTTCGCCGTCCTCTTCGTGGCCGTCGGCGTCGGCTTCGCGCTCGCCGGCTTCGGTAACATCCTGACGGCTATCGCGACCATCGGCGCGGCTGCCACCCTCGCCATCGGCTTCGCGATGCAGGACGTGCTTGCGAACTTCGTCGGCGGCGTCTTCATCTACACGGACAAGCCCTTCCGCATCGGTGACTGGATCGAGTGGGACGGCAACTCGGGGGTCGTCGAGGACATCTCGATGCGCGTCACTCGCGTGCGGACCTTCGACAACGAACTGCTGACGGTGCCCAACAGTCAGCTCACCGACGGCGTCATCAAGAACCCCGTCGAGGCCGACAAGCTCCGCGTCCAGTTCCTCTTCGGCATCGGCTACGACGACGACATCGACAAGGGCCGGGAGATAATCGTCGAGGAAGCCAAAGCCCACGAGGGCATCATGGACGAACCCGCCCCTACCGTCCGGCTCACGGAGCTCGGCGACTCCTACGTCGGCCTCAAATCGCGGGTCTGGATACGGGAGCCCTCCCGCGCGGACTTCGTGAAGACCCGCGGAGAGTACATCCAGACGGTGAAGGAACGCTTCGACGAGGAGGGCATCGACATCCCCTACCCGACCCGCACGCTGGAGGGCGACCTCGACGTGCAGGGACTGGAAGTCGCGCGCGAGACGGCGAACTAACAGAGCGGCTTCGGGTCGATTCCGAACGCGCCGAGCGACTCGACGTAGGCGTCGTAGCTCTCCGTTATCGCTTTCTCGGCCGCCCGAACCCCCGTTTCCTCGTCGGCGGTCTCCGCGAGCGCCTCGCCCCACGCCAGCGCGTTCGCGGTGTCGGCGCGCAGCTCGCGGAACAGCTCCGCGTGCTCCTCGTCGGCCTCGTTGACGAAGAAGTTCACCAGCTGCAGGAGCGTGCGCTCCGCGACCAGACAGCGCCCGACGAAGCCGCCGACGCGCTCGTCAGTCGCCGAGAGCCCCCGGAGATAGTCGTGGAGCGCGTCCGGTTCGGAGTCGGCCTCGGCGCCCGCCGCTGCTTCGACGCGGCCGAGGTGTTCCGCCTCCTGGGCCGCCGCGCGCTCCCAGACGGCCCGGGCGTCGTCGTCGGTCTCGGTTTCGCCCCACGCGATGAACGTGGCCCGTGCCGTCGCCTCGCTCGTCGCGGCCGCACGGAGCACGCGCTCGGTGTCGAGGTCCGCGCCGGCGAGCGCGATGACCGCCTTCGACGAGCCGAGCCGGTCGAGCTCCGTCGCCCGCGACTCGCGGACCGCGTCGGCGATTGCCATACGACTACAAAGGACAGCATCGGCATAAGTCCCCGCCGCTACGCTGATGGGCGCGCCGGCTCATGAACCAGCATGGCCGATACGATATCCCCCGCGGCGCTCCATACTCGCATCCGTGCCGGCGAGCCGCTGACGGTGCTGGACGTGCGCGACCGCGAGGCCCACGAGGCGTGGCGCATCGAGGGCCCGAACGTCGCGTCGGCGTACATCCCGTATCTCCGCTTCGTAACCGCGGGGGCGACGGGGAGCGTCGACGAACTCGTCGCCGAGCGGGACCTCGCCGAGCCGGTGGTCGTCGTCTGTGCCAGGGGCGAAACGAGCGCGGACGCGGCCGAACGCCTCCGCTCCGAGGGCGTCGACGCGGCGAACCTGGAGGGCGGGATGGAGGCGTGGGCGGCCCTCTACGTCGGGCGGGACCTTCCCTTCGAAGGGGGCGTGTTACGTCAGTACGAGCGCCCCGCGACCGGCTGTCTGGCCTACCTGCTGGCGAGCGACGGCGAGGCGCTCGTCGTCGACCCGCTTCGGGCGTTCACCCAACGATACGAACGCGACGCCGACGAGCTGGGCTGTGAGCTCCGCTCGGCCCTCGACACGCACGTCCACGCCGACCATCTCTCCGGGGTCCGCGAGTTGGCGGCGAGCGGCGCCGAACCCCTCCTCCCGGCCGGCGCGCGCGACCGGGGGCTCGCGTTCGACCCCGCGTTCGTCGCGGGAGGGGACAGCCTTCCGGTCGGAGCGTCCGAACTCCGCCTCCGGGCGGCCCCGGGTCACACCTCCGAGTTGTTGGTCGGGCTCGTCGGCGACACGCTCCTCTCCACGGACGCGCTGTTCCTCGACGGCGTCGGTCGCCCGGACCTGGAAGCCGGCGCGGAGGGTGCGCCCGGCCTCGCGGAACAGCTGTACGACACCGTGACCGAGCTGTTCGCCCTCCCCGACGACACCCTCGTCGCCCCGGGACACGTCACACCCGAAACCGAGCCGGCGCCCGACGGCACGCTGACGCGGCCGCTGGACGACGTGCGCGAGCGGGTCACGCTCGGCGAGAAGGGGGCGTTCGTCGAGCGGGTCCTCGACAACGGGGGCGAGCGCCCGGCGAACTACGAGCGCATTATCCAGGTGAATCTCGGGCGCGCGGAGGGCGAGGGAGAACTCGAACTCGGGCCGAACAACTGCGCCGTGTCGTCGGGTTAGTCGTCGGCGGCGGCGCTCGCGTCCGCGCCTTCGGTCTCGATGCTCGGGGGATACTTTCCCCTATCCAGTTCGAGGTCGCTCTGCGGACGGGCCATACACGTCAGACAGTAGCGCTCGCGCTCCTCCTCGCTGAGCCCGCGGGCGGCGGGCTGGGCCACGTCCCCGGAGACGATTTCCGCGGAGCAGGCCAGACACATCCCGACGCGACAGGAGTACTCCTGTGCGATACCCTCGCGGACGCAGGCGGTCAGGATGGTTTCCGTCTCCGAGACGGTGATCTCCTCGTCGGTGCCGACGAAGGAGACGGTGTAGTCGGTCATGGGGTTTCCTTCGCGGAGGGGGGTGGAAAACGCTTCGCCTCCTCGGGGCGGTCGGCCGTCGCATGGGTGACCTATCGAGCGGGACGGCTGACGCACCCCCCGCGCCTTCGGGGTCCACGGCTGACGCACGCGGACCACCTTCCAAGACAAACGTTTTGCCCCTTCGCTCGCGAGGGGGCGGTATGCAAACCGAGTTCGACGCCGTCGTCGTCGGAGCCGGCACGGCCGGCTGTTACGCCGCGGCGACGATAGCCGAGGCGGGCTACGACGTGGTCGTCCTCGACCGGAAGACCGAGTCCGAGGCGGGCCACATCGCCTGTGGCGACGCCCTGAAGGGCGCCGATTCGTTCCCCGAGGTCATTCCGAAGTCGAAGCTGGAACCCGCGTTCACGAACACGGGCGTCGACCACGGGCGCTTCGAGATTCCCCAAGAGGACACGGTGCTCGACATCCCGGTGCCCGGCGAGCTCGCGGTCATCGACCGCTGGGAGTACGGGCGCTGTCTCATCCGCGCGGCCGCGGAGAAGGGCGTCGAGTTCCACTACGACACCGTCGTCAACGACGTCGTCCAAGACGAGTCGGGGCGCGTGCTGGGCGTCGACGCCGTCTCCGACGGCACGAAAATCCAGTACCGCGCGGAGGTCACCATCGACGGCGCGGGTGCGCTCTCCATCCTGCAGGACAAGGCCGACCTGGATGCCGCGACTTTCGACACGAACGTCACTTACTCGCAGTTCTGTTCGGCCTACCGCGAAATCGTGGAGGTCCCCGAGCCCGTCGAGTGGGACGACGCGCTCGTGTTCAAGCCCACCGAGCGCGCGGCGGGCTATCTCTGGTACTTCCCCCGCACCGAGACCGAAATCAACGCCGGCCTCGGCTTCCAGATGACCGAGGAGCCCATGGAGCTCGTCGAGGACCTGAAGCGGGACCTTCGCAAGCGTCCCGAGTTCGAAGGCGCCGAAGTCACCGACAAGCTCGGCGCCGCCCTCCCCACCCGGCGGCCCTACGACTCGGCGGTCGCGCCGGGGTTCATCGCCTGTGGCGACGCGGCGGGCCACGTCAACCCGACCACGGGTGGTGGCATCGCGGGCGCCGCCTACGCCGCGAACTACGCCGGCGAGCAAGCCATCGAGGCCATCGAGCGCGGCGACGTTTCGGAGGGGGCGCTCTGGGAGTACAACGAACGCGTGATGGACCACTTCGGCGGCCGCTACGCGGGTCTGGACGTGTACAACGTCCTCTCCACCGCTGTGGACGTGGACGACCTGATGGGCCTGCTCGCGGCGCTGCCGGGCCAGAAACTGGCGGAGGCGCTCTACGGCGGTTCGACGAGTGTCTCCTTCTCGCTGGCGGTGAAGACGGCGGTCAAGGCCATCGGCCACTACGGCACGGTCTACACCCTCTACAACACCAAACGCGAGGCCGACCGCCTCATCGACCACTACGGGTCCTACCCCGACGCGCCCGACGCCCTCGAAGGCTGGCAGAGCCGCCGGGACGCCATCATGGAGGACGCCTACGCCGCGACCGGTGCGGACCCGAAGTACTGAGCTCTACTGTTTGAATTGAGTGATTGAACAGGCGCCCCCGTCCTGCGGTTTTCGGTCCTGAGTAATCGCTCACCTCCCTCACGTTTTATACTGTTCGACCGGTAAAGAATCGGAGATGGCAACAAGTGACGCGGACGACGGCTTCGACGACCTGGAGGAGGGCGTCGACCGACCCATGCTCCGCATCTTCTCGCAGTACATCGGGGGATACAAGGGCGAGTTCCTCCTCGGCGGCGTCGCCAGCGTCGCGGCGCGCGCCCTAGAGTTGATTCCCGCGCTCGTCGTGGGCGCGGCCGTCGACGCGGTTCTCTACCAGCGGAACGCGTACAGCCTCCCGCTCGTTCCGCAGGGCTGGTTTCCTGAGGGACGGATGGGGCTGTTCTGGCTTTCCGTGGGGCTCTTCCTCGGCGCCTACGTCGGCGGTGCGGCGCTGAACTACGTTAACTCCTGGGCGTGGAACCACTTCGCTCAACACCTCCAACACGAGGTGCGAGTGGACACCTACGACGTGATGCAGCG
>JBEQBK010000034.1:0-19158 GCA_041639855.1 Halobacteriaceae archaeon
GTCCGAGGGGATGATATCGACGTGGTCGTCTACGCCAGCGTCTCCGTCGCCGAGGACGGGGCGGCGGCGCGGGCGGCGGCCCGCCCCGTCGTGGCGTTCATCGCGGCCGGCGCGCCCGCGCCGGTGCTCGACAGACACGGCTTGAGCAGGGAGCGCGCCGCGCGGGTCGGCGAGCGCATCAGCGCCGGCGATATATCGGGCGCTGCGGGCGAGGTCTCGGAGGGGATGATAAACGCGTTCTGTCTGGCCGGCACGCCCGAGGAAATCGAGCCGGGCGTGGATGCGATACTCGACGCGGCGGACGGCATCGTGGCGGCCGCCCCCTTGGGGCCCGACGAGCGGGCCGCGATAGAGCTTATCCCGCGCGTCCTCGGCTGAGGTCCGGCGTGAGCGCGTCGGCGACGGCGCCGAGGGTGAGAACGCCGAAGACGGCGGAGGCACCCCCGACGAGGAGCGCGCCCGTGACGACCAGAATGAACGAAATCGGGTCGCGGAGCGCCACGTACGTGAACGTCTCGACGAGCGTCGTGATCCAGCTCATACCCGAGTTCCGGGCGGGTTTCCCTTAGCTTCACGGGGTTCCAAGTCGCCCCACCCCGTAGCACGGCCATGAGCTACCGCGGCGTGACCCACTGGACGCCCGTCGCTGAACCCTGCGACGACTGCGGCACCGACGCGACCCGGCGCTGGTACCGGGACGACGAGTTGGTGTGTGCGGACTGTGTCGAATGGAGGAAACGAGGGCTGTGACCACAGGACATACGGTGGTTCAATCCTTCTGTACCTCTACGCGATTGCACCCGGTCGCGGTCGCCGACCCATGACAGACTCCACTCCAAACCCGACCCAACAGCGGCGTGGCGAGACGGCGGACGGCGCCGAACGACTGTCGGTCGACGCCGCGAACGAGTTGGCCGAGCGCGTCATCGAGAACGTCGAGACCGTCATCGTCGGCAAACACGACGCCGTCGAGCATATCCTCACGGCGGTGCTCGGCCGGGGACACGTCCTGTTGGAGGACGTCCCGGGCGTCGGGAAGACGATGCTCGCGCGGGCGTTCGCCAGCTCGGTCGACGCCACGTTCACCCGGGTGCAGTTCACGCCGGACCTCCTGCCCTCGGACGTGACGGGCGTGAACGTCTACAACCAAGGTACCAACGAGTTCGAGTTTCAACCGGGACCGGTCTTCGGGAACGTCGTGCTCGGCGACGAGATAAACCGAGCGCCCCCGAAGACCCAGTCCTCCCTGCTGGAGGCTATGGAGGAAGAGCAGGTGACGGTGGACGGCGAGACCCACCCGCTGCCGGACCCCTTCATCGTCATCGCCACGCAGAACGCTGTCGAGCGCGACCGGACCTACGAGCTCCCTATCGCCGAGGTCGACCGCTTCGTGAAGAAAATCGAGCTCGGATACCCGAACTCGGAGGCCGAACAGGAGGTGCTCGAGCGGGTCGTCGGCGACCACCCCATCGAGTCGGTCGAACCCGTCGCGAGCGTCGAGGAGCTCCGGGGCGCACGGGCCGCCGCGGCGAACGTCACCGTGGAGGCACCCATTCGGCAGTACGTTACCCGCCTCGCGACCCACACCCGCCGGCACGCGGCGCTCGGCGTGAGCACACGGGGGGTCGTCCGGCTCCTGCAGGCCGCACAGGGCCGCGCGATACTCGACGGTCGGGACTACGTCGTCCCCGACGACGTGAAGGCGGAGGCACGCCCGGTGATGGTCCACCGGGTCCGGGCCGAACAGGGCGGCGCCGTCGGCGGCGAGGCCGCCCGGAAGATAGTCGAGGACGCCCTCGACCGCATCTCCCCCGAGTAGATGGTTCTTCCCACACCGACCCGCCGGGGCAAGGCCGCGATGGCCGTCGTCGGCGCGGCGCTCGTCATGGCGCTGTCCTTCGGGACCCGGTCGCTCGACGTGGTGTACATCACCGGGAGCGCCCTACTCGCCGTGACTGCGGTCGGGGTCGCGCGCCTGCCGAAGCCCGAGGCGACCAGACGCGCGCCGGAGTACGGCGCCGTCGGTGACTCGCTGGCTGTCGAACTGGAGGTCGAGGCCGAGAAGCCGGTCAGCGCGACCGTCGAGGACGGCCACAACGACGGCATCGACGCCGACACCCGCTTCGTCACCGTCGCGGACGGCCGGCCCCTGGAGTACGACGCCCACATCCGCAAACGGGGTGTCCACCGGCTGGGGCCGCTTGCCGTCGCCGTCGGCGACGTTTTCGGCCTCTGGCAGCGGACTTTCACCTACGACAACGACCACCAAGTCATCGCCTACCCCCGGGTGCGCCCGCTCTACGGGTCTGCAGGTTTGCTCTCGGGCTACGTCGGCCTCACCGAGGAGCGCGGGCAGTTCGACGGCATCCGTGACTACGAGCGCGGCGATGCGCTCCGCGATGTGAACTGGAAGGCCAGCGCCAAGCGACCCGGCGACCTCGTCGTCACCGAGTACGCCGGCGAGGGCGCCAGCAGTTCGGTGACGGTCGCCATCGAGGCCGGCTCGGACGCCCGCGCCGACGCCGCCGCCGAGGCCGCGGCCAGCCTCATGGTCCACCTGCTCAACGGCGGCCTCTCGGTGGGAGTCGTGACGCCGAACCAGGAGATAGGACCCGGCGCGGGCGAGGCCCACCGCCGAACCCTCCTGGAGGCGCTCGCCCGCCTCAGGATGGGCTCGGTGGACGCGACCGCGCGCGAGGAAGCCGACGCCTCCGTGCGCGCGCCGACCGGCACCGACTACGTGACCGTCTCCTTCGGGGCGAACCGCCACCGCTTCCAGGAGCTCGTCGGGCGCGCCGAGGAGGCCGAGGAACGGCCGCCCGACGACCCGGACGCCGCGGCCGCCGCGGACACGCGCTACGAGGTGGAGCCGTGAGCGCACGGCGCTGGACGCCGCCGGTGCTGGCGGGCGAACTCGACGGCGACACCGCCCTCCACGCGGGAGCGCTCGCCGCGCTCGGCCTGCTCTCGGCGGCGTGGCTCGCCGTGCTCTACCACGTCGCGGACGTGACGACCGGGGCCGCCGGGTTCCTCCCCCTGGTCGCGCTCGCGGCCCTCTCCGGTGCCGTCGTCGGACGGGCGGTCAGCGGGCGGACCGCGTTCGGCCTCGCGGTCGTCCTGCTCGCCGCGGGACTCGGCGCCTACCTCCTCTCCGTGCCGCCGGACTTCTTCGACGGGCTGACCGTCGAGCGCATCGTCCGCGACCAGATATCCTTCCTGACGGGGTACTCCGTCCTGCGGATGGTCAACGCCGGTGTGTGGGCGTACGCGGTCCTCCCCGGCCCGCTCTTCTTGACGGCGTACTTCGCGGCCCGCGCGGAGTACGTCCGCGCCGCGACGGTCGGTGCGGCCACGCTGGGATTCTTCGTGCTCACGGGGAACAGCGGCTCGCTCGGCACGATGCTCGGCGTGTTGGGCGCCGCGGGGGCGCTCGGCTTCGGGACGCTCGCGGACCGCGGCGCCCGCGTCGAAGGGGCGGACGCCGTCGGCGTCGCCTTCGCGGCGATGATAGTCGGCGCCACCGTGCTGGGCGTCGCGCCCACCGTCGCGAACAGCCCGGTCGACACCGGGTTCGGCTCCGGCCCCGGCACGGTCGAGGCCTCGCTGGTGTCGGCCGGCGACAGCACCCAGGTGGCGGGGAGCATCCGTCTCTCGCCGGAGGTCCGCTTCTCCGTGCGGGCCGAGGAGTCGAGCTACTGGCGCGTCGGCGCCTACGACCGCTACACCGGCGACGGCTGGGTTAGAACCGGCGGAACGAGCCCGCTGGACGGCCAACTGGACAGGCCGCCCGGGCCCCGCGAGCGCCTCGAACAGCGCGTCTCGCCCGCGACCGAGCTCGGCGTCCTCCCGGCCGCGGCGGAGCCCGTCGCCGTGGAGGACGTCGACACCGTCGTGACGGCCCTCGACACCCTCCGGCCCGCGGACTCCGTGACGGAAAACTACACCGTCGTGAGCCAAGTGCAGAACGCGAGCGACGACGAGTTGGCGGCCGCGACCGGCGCCTATCCCGCGGAAATCCGGGAGCGCTACCTGGGACTCCCGGAGAGCACGCCCGGACGCGTCGGCAACCTGAGCGCGAACGTCACCGACGCCGCGAACGCGACGACGCCCTACGAGACGGCCACGGCCATCGAAACGTACCTCGAACGGACGAAGGAGTACTCGCTGAACGTGAGCCGCCCCCGCGGGAGCGTCGCCGACGGCTTCCTCTTCGACATGGAGGCTGGCTACTGCGTCTACTTCGCGACGACGATGACGACGATGCTCCGCACGGAGGGCGTGCCGGCACGCTACGTCGTCGGGTACACGGACGGCCAACAGGTCGCCGACGACCGCTGGGTCGTCCGCGGCCTCGACTCGCACGCGTGGGTCGAGGCGTACCTCCCCGGGCACGGCTGGACCCGCTTCGACCCGACGCCCGCCGCGCCCCGCTCGTCGGCCGAGCGGGACTCGCTCGAATCGGCCCGCGAGCGCGGCGCCGAGAACGTCGACACGGCGGCGAGCGCGGACGAGACCTACACCACGGTCCCGACGACCACGACCACGACCACCGCACCGGAAACCACCGCGGCGACGGACAACACCAGCGGGAACGCGCCGGGGACGTCCGTGACGAGCTACATTCCGACCCGCGTGCGGCAAGCCCAAGGCCAGGGGCCGACGAACTTCACGCTGACCGCCACGCCCACGGCGGACGACGCGAACGCCAGCGACGGCCCCGGCGACACCGATGGCCCGCTTCTCCCGCCGGTTCCAGTGTTAGCGATTTGGACCCTGCTCGGCGCGGGCGTCCTCGCCGCCGTCCGGCGCTCGGGGCTCGCGGAGCGGGCCTACCGCGCGGCGTGGCTCCGCTACCAGCCCAACGGCGACCCGAGTACCGTCGTCGAGGGGGCCTACGACCGGGTCGAGTTCGTCCTCGAACGCCGCCACCGCCCACGGGAGTCGGGGGAGACCGTCCGGGAGTATCTGGACGCCATCGACGCCTCCGAACCGGCCCGGCGGGTCGCACAACTCCGGGAATCCGCACGCTACGGCGGCGGACCGTCCGAATCGGAGGCCGAGGAGGCCCGCGGGCTGGTTGAGGACGTCCGGCGCGGATAACGGCGACAACGTTTAATGGGGCGATTCCGTAGCTTCAGGCGTAATGTCGGAAGTCTGCTCGACGTGTGGATTGCCCGAGGAACTCTGCGTCTGTGAGGACGTCGCGAAGGAGTCCCAGCAAATCGAAATCCGCATCGACGAGCGCCGCTACGGAAAGGAGGTAACGATCATCGAAGGCTTCGACCCCAACGACGTGGACCTCGACAGTCTGTCCTCGGACCTGAAATCGAAGTTCGCCTGCGGCGGCACCATCGAGGACGGCGCAATCGAACTCCAGGGCAACCATAGCGGGCGCGTCGAGGACTTCCTCCGCGAGAAGGGCTTCAACGTCGCCTAAATCTTCCCCTCGCGTTCCGCGAGTAACAGGCCTTCCAGCGTCGCGTCGTTCGCGGGCGCCGCGGCGGCACGCTCGAAGGCTCTCTCTATCGGGAGGTGTTGCACCTCGATGAACTCGTTCGTATCGAGCGAGCGACCGGTCCGGCTCTCCGTGAGCCCCGCCGCGTAGACAATACCACGCCGGTGGCGCAACACCCCCGTCGAACACCAGAAGTCCGCGAGGAACTCGAAGGAGTCGGCTTCGTAGCCGGTCTCCTCCCGGAGTTCGCGCGCGGCCGCATCGACGTAGCGCTCGCGCTCCGGCGCCGGTCGAGCACCCTCCCCCTGTCCGGGGTCCGGCTCCACGATACCGGCCACCAGCTCCAGACAGGTCCGACGGATGGCCGGCCGGTACTGCTCGACGAAGACGAGCTCGTCGCCGTCGCGCGCGACGACCACGACGGCGGGCGGGAGCGCCGCCCAGTAGTACTTCTTCCGACTGCCATCGGGCTGTTCCAGCAGGTCGTAGCCGCCGGTGTACCAGCCAGTCTCGTACTCTTCGACCGATTCGATGAGGGTCCAGTCCTCTTCCATACCGCCGACAACGGCGGGGCGGGCTTAGGGCTACCCGTCGGCGTCGCTCGTCGCCGCGTCCGCGCCAGCGTCGCCCTCGACGAGCGGCCGGTAGAGCGAGCCGTGGGCTTGCCGGCGGAGCGCCGCGAGCGCGGCGTCGCGCTCCTCCGCGAAGGTGACCGCCACGACGGTTTCGGCGGCGGGCGCGACGTGCCACGCCGCGCGCTCGACGTTCTCGTTGCCGCGGAGGTCGAGGTCGTAGCCCGTCCGCTCCACCACCTCGTCCAGCTCTTCTCTGGGTCCGCTCTCGACCGCCAGCAGGGAGGCGAAGAGCGCGTCGCGGGCCGTCGCGACCGTGTCGCCGGTCACGCGCTCCTGGTACTCCTCGCGGTCGAAGCCCATCTCGCGGGCGACCTCGCGGGTGACGGTCTGTGCCGCGCCGCCGAGGTCCTCGTACGCCTCCCTCGCGTCGGCGGCGGTCTCGGGGGCGAGCAGACCGCTCATTCCTCCCCCTCGTCGCTCGACTCGCTTTCCCGCATCTCTCGGGTCAGCTCCTCCGCTTCGGCGAGAATCTGTTGTGCCTCGGGGTCGCTGGCGAACGCGTCGCGGCCGTAGCCGCTCTGCTGTGCCACGCCGTCCTCGAAGCTCCCGTGTGCGTGGTCGTGGTCGCTCTCGCTCTCGATTTCGGTGTCGTCCTCCTCGGCGTACTCGACGACCTCGGGGCCGAGGGTGTCGGGCTCCATTTCCTCCCAATCGGGGGCGTGTTCGTCCAGCCACTCGCCGTGGCCCTCCCCGCGGAGCATCGCGGTGAAGGCCAGGTGGTTCGCCAGATGCTCGGCGTCGGCCTGTGGTGACGAACAGACGGGACAGAGATAGGCCATACGCTCGGTTCGGGGCGCGGCGTCTAAAAGTCGGTGCTCGGGGCGGCTCAGTCGTTTCCCTCGCCGCCCACGCTGCGCACGAGCACGAGCGCGGCCTCGCCGTCGGCGTAGTACTCGGGCACCCGCTTGAGGTACTCGAAGCCGAAATCGTCGTACAGCGCCCGAGCCGGCTCGTTCCCCTCCCGGACTTCGAGTTTGACGCTCCGGGCGCCGGCGTCGGCGAGCACCGCGAGCGCCCGCGCGAGGAGCGTCGAGCCGACCCCCTCGCCGCGGCGCTCGGCGTGGACTGCGAGGTCCTTCACATGGCCGAACCCTTGCCCGTGGTTGGGGACGGCGTCGGCGACGACGTAGCCCACGACGTTGCCGTCCTCGACGGCGACCAGAAAGGCCGGCGCGTCGAGGTAGCGCTCGAACGCCGCGTAGGGCCACGGCTGTGGGAACGTGCGGCGCTCGATGCGGAAGACGGCCAGCAGGTCACCCTGCTCGGCCGTGCGGACGGACCTCCCGTCGGCGTCGGGGACGGTCACGCTACTGTGTAGCAGGGGCAGAAGTAAAAACCCCCACGGCCGTCGCCGGGTTCGCGGCGGCGCCGCTGTACGGCGGAAAAAAGAGAGAAAGAACGGAGAGCTTAGTCGTCCGCGGAGGCCGCGCCCTCGTCGCCGTCGAGGGCCTGCTCGCGGGTCCACGGCAGCTTGCCGCCCGCCGAGAGGATGGCGCGCTCGCGCTCGGAGGCGTCGAACTCGGCCGTCGCCTCCCACTCGTCGTTGACGCGGACGGTGAACTCCTCCTGCCCGGAGTCCACGCCCTCGGTCACGTTGTCGACGATTTCCACGTCGTCGCCCTGGTCGATTTTTCCATACGTTTCCTCGTCGATGATGAGGGGGACGATGCCGAAGTTAAACAGGTTCGCGCGGTGGATGCGCGCGAAGGACTGGGCGAGGACCGCTTCGACGCCCAGATACATCGGACAGAGGGCCGCGTGTTCGCGCGAGGAGCCCTGGCCGTAGTTCTCGCCGGCCACGAGGACGCCACCGTCCTTCTCCAGCGCGCGGGAGGCGAAGTCCTCGTCGACGCGCGAGAGCGTGAACTCGGAGAGCTTCGGGACGTTCGAGCGGTACATCAGGATGTCCTGCGTGGCGGGGATGATGTGGTCCGTCGTGATGTTGTCCGCCATCTTGAGAAGGACTTCCCCTTCGAGGTGGGAGTCGAGGGGGTCCTTGAGGGGCACGTCGCCGATGTTGGGGCCCTTCACGAGGCCGTCGTCGACGGCCTCGTCGGGGGCGATGAGGTCGGCCTTCGAACCGTTGTACTCGTCGGGCATCTCCAGACCGGGGGCCTCGATGCCCTCTTCCTCGCCGAGCTTGCGCGGGTCGACGATTTCGCCTTCGAGCGCCGCCGCCGTCGCCACTTCGGGCGAACAGAGGTAGACGGAGTCGTCCTCGATACCGGAGCGACCCTCGAAGTTGCGGTTGAAGGTGCGCAGCGAGACCGAGTCGCTGGCAGGGACGTGACCGATGCCGATACAGGCACCACACGTCGCCTCCGAGAAGTTCACACCCGCAGCCATCATCTCCGCGGTCCAGCCCTCACGAGCAAGCATCTCGCTTGCCTGCTTGGAGCCGGGCGCGACGATCATCTCGGTCTTCTTGTCGACTTCCCGCCCTTCGAGCATCTTCGCGGAGGGGAGAATGTCCTCGTAGGCGCCGTTCGTACAGGAACCGATCATCACCTGGTCGACGGAGACGCCCTCGACCTCGGAGACCGGCACGACGTTGTCCGGCATGGACGGCTCGGCGATGAGCGGTTCCAACTCGGAGAGGTCCACGACGATTTCTTCGGCGTACTCCGCGTCGTCGTCGGGTTGGAGCTCGACGTGCTCCTCCTCGCGGTCGAGCCGCGAGAGGAAGTCCTCGGTCTGCTCGTCGGTCGGGAACAGCGAGGAGGTGGCGCCGAGTTCGGTGCCCATGTTCGTGATGGTCGTCCGCTCGGGCACGGTGAGTGTCTCCACGCCGGGGCCCGTGTACTCGAGGACCTTGCCGACGCCGCCCTTCACGGAGAGGCGGCGGAGGAGCTCGAGGATGACGTCCTTCGCGGTGGCCCACTCGGGGAGCTCACCCTCCAAACGGACGTTGACGACCTCGGGCATCTCCACGTAGTAGGGCGCGCCGCCCATCGCGACGGCGATGTCGATGCCGCCGGCGCCGATGGCGAGCTGGCCCATCCCACCCGGGGTGGGCGTGTGGGAGTCCGAACCCAGGAGCGTCTTGCCGGGCGCCGCGAAGTTCTCCTTGTGGACCTGGTGGCAGATGCCGTTGCCGGGTCGGGAGAAGTGTGCGCCGAACGTCCCGGCCGCGGAACGGAGGAAGCGGTGGTCGTCGGTATTCTTAAAGTCAAACTGATACGTCTGGTGGTCACAGTACTGCGCGGCGAGCTCCGTCTGGACCTCGTTGAGGCCCAGCGCCTCGAACTGCAGCCAGACCATCGTGCCCGTGGTGTCCTGTGTGAGCACCTGGTCGATCTCGATCCCGATTTCCTCGCCGGGCGTGAGTTCGCCCTCGACGAGGTGGTCGTCGAGAATCTTCTCGGTGAGCGTTTGTCCCATAGCGTCCCGAGGTGGGTTCCCACGCCGTATAAATCCAGCGTGTAACCGCATCTTTCGCCGGATGGCGCGGGGCTCGGGGTTCGACACACGACCAACAGGGCTTTCGACACCCCGGGGAGAAGGGGACGTATGTTCGAGTCGGGAGCGGCGGTTGCCGAGCGAATCGAGCCCCTCGACGGAGGCGAACTCGACCCCGAGCAGGTCCAGCCCAACGGCGTCGACCTCACGCTGGGTGCGGTGTACGAACAGACCGGCGCGGGCCGCATCGGGAAAGACGGGAAGGAGGTCGGCGAGCGCCGCGAGCTCGAACCCGAGAGCGGCGTCTACGAACTCGACCCCGGCGCGTACGTCGCGGGTTACGGCGAAATCGTGGGGGTTCCCGCGAACCACGTCGGCTTCGTCTACCCGCGCTCCTCGCTGATGCGCAACTCGTGTATGCTCCACACCGCGGTCTGGGACGCCGGCTACCGGGGACGGGGTGAAGGACTCCTGGAGGTGCATCGCCCCATCACTATCGAGGCCGGCGCCCGCTTCGCCCAGTTGGTGCTCGCGAAGGCGGACCACGAGGACGAATACGACGGCGACTATCAGGGCGAGCGATAGCCCGCCGGTCGTCGCGGCGAAAACCTGCTTTTACCACCCGAGCGTACCGAACGGCCGTATGGACGACCTGACGGCCGCCCGCCGGGCTTCGGCGGGGGCGAGCGACGACCTCGACACCCTGAGAGCCGCGCTCGTGGGCGACCTCGTCACCCCCGAATCGGCGGCGTACGACGACGCCCGCCGCGTCTGGAACGGGCTGGTCAACCGCTACCCCGCGGCGATAGCGTACTGCGAGTCGGTCCCCGACGTCCGGGCGGCAGTCCGCGCCGCCCGCGAGGCCGACCTCCCCGCGAGCGTCCGGAGCGGCGGCCACCACGTCGCCGGCTCCTGCGTCGCCGAGGCGGGTCTCGTCGTCGACTGTTCGCGGATGGACTGGGTCCGCGTCGACCCCGACGAACGGACGGCGACCGTGGGACCGGGCGCGACCTGGGGCGACCTCGACGCGGCGACGACCGAGTTCGGGCTCGCGACGCCGGGCGGCGTCGTCTCCGACACGGGCGTCGCCGGGCTCACACTCGGGGGCGGGACGGGCTACCTCTCCCGGAAACACGGCCTCGCCGCCGACAACCTGCGCGGGGCCGACGTGCTCTGTGCGGACGGCGAACTGCGCCGCGCGAGCGCCGACGCCCACGAGGACCTCTTCTGGGCGCTCCGGGGCGGCGACGGCGGCTTCGGCGTCGTGACGGCCTTCGAGTTCGAGTTACACCCGGTGCCCGACGAACTCGCGGTCCTGAACCGCTGGTACCCCGCCGAGCGCGCTGCCGAGCTTCTCGCTGATTTCGCGGCCTACCAACGCGGCGCGCCCGACGAGACGCTGATGGCGCCGTACTTCGGGCGGATACCCGACGCCTACGAGCGGGGCGGCGAGCCCGGGCTCTGCTTCTTCGGGACGTACGCCGGCGACCCCCAGAGAGGCGAGAGCGAACTCGACCGGTTCCGCTACGACGACCCGCTCGCCGACGAAAGCGAACGGATGGCGTACACTGAGCTGCAGTCCGCCTTCGATGCGGGCTTTCCCCACGGCCGGCGCTACTACTGGAAATCCGTCTACACGACGGCACTCACCGACGAACTCGTCGAAACCCTCCGCGAGCGGGCGGGCACGGCGCCCGGCGAGGGTTCCAGTATCGTCGTCTGGCCGATGGGCGGCGCCGTCAACCGGGTTGGGGACGATGAGACTGCGTTCCGGCGGCGCGACGCCGCGTTCGTCTGTAGCATCGAGGCCGGCTGGGACGACCCGATGAAAAACACCGAAAACGTCGCGTGGGTCCGCGAAACTGCCGAGGCGCTCCGCGGCGCCGGCGCGGGCGGCCCAATCCCGAACTTCGAGGGCGACACGGACGACGCGGCCCGCGAGGCGCTCTACGGGGAGGCCGCCGAGCGTCTCGCGGCGGTGAAAGCCGAGTACGACGCGGACAGGCGGTTCGTCGGTGGACGCATTTAATTTGGTGATAAAGCATATGACGGAGAAGGGGTAACTGTCGATGGGGCCGGTTCTCTCCCCCCTCCCCATCGGCCCCGTTTTCGACTTTCCGGCGCCAATCACGCGGAGCTTGCCAGCACGCGCTCGGCGCCGGGTTCTTCGTACACGTGCAATGTTGTCCTTTCACAACCGGCAGTAATTTTATCCCATACAGTTGACTCTCCCCGAGAGTATGGGTTCTGAGAGGTCGATCGGCGCGAACGTGGAGGGGAACCCTATCGGGTGGCTCTACCGGCGCTACGGCCGCTCCAGGCTCCCGACGTTCGGCCTCGGGGCGTTCTTCGTCGGTATCGGTCGCTTCGGCCAGCGGCTCCCGGACGTGGTCATCGGCATCGCCATCGACGCCGTGTTGTTGAACACCGGGCCGTTTCGCCTGCCCTTAGTCCCGGACTCGTGGCTCCCGACGGGCCGGATGGACCAGTTGGCCCTCGTGACGGCGCTTGTCGCTGTCGGCTTCCTCTGGGAGGCCGGGGCGGACTTCGTCTCCCGCCGGGTGCTGGGTCGCTTCGGCGCGCGCCTCCAACACGACATCCGCACGGACGTCTTCGATACGGTCCAGCGCCTGGAGCTGGGCTTCTTCGACGAGTACGACACCGGCGAAGTGATGTCCGTCCTCAACGACGACGTCCAGGAGCTCAACTCGCTGGTCTTCGGTGTCCTCGACCGCATCGTCCGGATGGGGACACTCGCGGCCGCCGCCTACGTCTACCTGCTCTGGCTCAACTGGCAGTTAGCCCTCTTCTTGCTCGTCGTGCCGGCGCTACTGTTGGCGATGAGCTATCGCTTCTCCGCGTGGGTCGAGCCGAAACACCAAGCCGTCCGCGAGCGTGTCGGGAAGCTGAACAGCCGGCTGAACAACAACATCGACGGCATCGGCGTCATCAAGGCCTTCGGCACCGAAACGGAAGAACGCGAGCGGGTCGCCGCGGCCTCGGGGAGCGTCGTGGACACCCAGTGGGACGCCTACCGCGCCCAGACGGTCGTAGACCCGGCGATGCGGGTTACCTCCGAATCCGCCCGCGCGCTCACGCTCGTCATCGGCGGCTACTGGGTGCTGTTCGGCCCGCCCCTCTTCTTCTCGGGGGCGCTGACGGCGGGCGCGCTCTTCGTCTTCTACCGCTTCGTGGGTTCGCTCGTCACCGCGATGTCCGGCGTCGCCGACGTGGTGGACGCCTACCAAAACGGGAAGGCAGCCACCCGCCGGCTCAACGGCGTCATCGAACACGATGCCGTCGCCGAGCGCGAGGACGCACAGGAGCTACCGGACCCCGAGGGCGAGGTCGCCTACGACGACGTGTCCTTCTCCTACCCGACCCGCGAGGAACGCGCGCTCTCGGAGGTGTCCTTCGAGGCCGAGGCGGGCGAGACGGTCGGCGTCGTCGGCCCGACCGGCGCGGGCAAGTCGACCCTGCTCAAACTGCTCTTTCGCTTCTACGACGTCGACTCGGGCGCCGTCCGCATCGACGGCACGGACGTGCGGGAAGTGACCGTCGAGAGCCTGCGCGAATCGGTCGGCTACGTCTCGCAGGACCCCTTCCTCTTCTACGGCACGGTCGCCGGCAACGTCGCCTACGCCGCGCCCGACGCCGACCGGGAGGACGTCATTGAGGCGACCAAACTCGCGGGCGCCCACGAGTTCGTCACCGACCTCCCGGAGGGGTACGACACCCAAGTGGGCGAGCGCGGGGTGAAACTCTCCGGGGGGCAGCGCCAGCGCATCGCCCTCGCGCGGGCGCTCGTCCGCGACCCCGAAATCCTCGTGTTGGACGAGGCGACCAGTCACGTCGACAACGAGACGGAGGTTCTCATTCAACGAACGCTGGAGGAGGTCGCGGCCGACCAGACGACCTTCGTCATCGCCCACCGCCTCTCGACTGTGCGGGACGCCGACACCGTGCTCGTCCTCGACGACGGCGAAATCGTCGAGCGGGGCACCCACGAGGAACTCCTCTCCCGGGACGGTCTCTACGCAGACCTCTGGAACGTACAGGTGGGCGACGTGGAGTCCCTACCCGACGCCTTCCTCGACCGCGTCCGTGCGGGTGATGGCGCATGAGCGAGGGCGAGTACGTCGCCGACGCCGACTGGCCCCTGCTGGCGCTCCTGCGGGAGTACGCCCGGCCCTACCTCGGCATCGCGGCCGCCGCGCTGTTCATCCGGCTGGCGTGGCTGGTTCCGGGGCAGGCCAACACCGTCCTGTTGGGGCAGGCCTTCACCGCGGTGTTCAGCGACGACCCCTTCACGTTCCCCCTTATCCCGCCCGCGTGGATACCGAACGCCCAGTACGACCAGCTGTTGTTCGTCGCGGCGCTCATCATCGCCATCACCGTCGTCGGCCACACCCTCGGCGTCGCGCGCAGCCTCCTCTGGGGCACCTTCGCCTACCGCCTGCAGGACGACGTGCGCACGAAGACCTACGATACCGTTCAGCGCCTTTCAATGCCGTTCTTCGACGACCAGCAGACGGGCGAGGTCATGTCGGTTCTCAACAACGACGTGGACGCGATGGAGTCCTTCTTCACGGACACGCTGGACTCGGCGTTCACCGTCGTCTCCTTCGTCCTCGGCGCCGGCTTCTTCATGTTCCTCCTGAACTGGCAGTTCGCGCTCGTCACGCTCTCGATGGCGCCGGTAATCGTCGCCGCGAACTTCTACTTCAGCTCGGTCATCGGGCCGGTGTACGGCCGCCTGCGCGACGTGCAGGGGAAGCTCAACGCCCAACTGCGAAACAGCGTCAGCGGCGTCACCGTCGTGAAGGCCTACACCGGCGAGAACCACGAGCGCGAACGCGTCGCCGACGCCAGCGACGAGGTCGTGGACGCCCGCATCGACGCCATCGACATCGGGTCGATACATTACCCCGCGATGCGCCTGCTCACCGGCGTCGGCATCTGTCTGACCGTCGGACTGGGCGGCTACTGGGTCATCGAGGGGCCGCCCCTGTTCTTCACGGAACCGCTCACGGCGGGCGATCTGGTCACGTTCGTCCTCTATATGCAGTACATCGGCTGGCCGATGGGCCAGATAGCGGACGTCGTCGAGAGCTACCAGAGCTCGCGGGCCTCCGCCAACCGCCTGCTCGGTGTGCGCCGCGCCGCGGGCGAGATAGACGAGGAGGAGGACGGCGTCGAACTCGAAGCTCCCGAGGGCGAGGTCGCCTACGACGACGTGACCTTCTCCTACCCGAGCGAGCGCCGCGAGGCGGGCAGCCCCGTCATCAACGGCGTCTCCTTCGAGGCCGAACCCGGCGAGACGGTCGGTATCGTCGGGCCGACAGGCGCGGGTAAGTCCACGCTGATGAAACTACTCCTGCGCTTCTACGAGGCCGACGACGGCGAAATCCGCCTCGACGGCCACGATACCCGCGAGTTGACCCTTCGGAGCCTGCGCGACGCGGTCGGCTACGTCTCGCAGGATCCCTTCCTCTTCTCGGGGACGGTCCGCGAGAACGTTACCTACGGCACGCCCGACGCGAGCGAGGACAAGTTGCGCGCGGCAATCGAGCGCGCCGAGGCCGCCGCCTTCGTCGAGGACCTCCCCGGCGGTCTCGATACGCGTATCGGCGAGCGCGGGGTGAAACTCTCCGGCGGTCAGCGCCAACGGCTCTGTCTCGCCCGCGCGATGTTGCTGAACCCTGCCGTGCTCGTCCTCGACGAGGCGACCTCCCACGTGGACAACGAGACGGAGGTACTCATCCAGCAGAGCCTAGAGGAGCTCATCGCGGACCGGACGGCCTTCGTCGTCGCCCACCGCCTCTCGACCGTCAGAGACGCGGACCGAATCGTCGTCCTCGACGACGGCGAAATCGTGGAGACGGGCACTCACGACGAACTTCTCGAAAACGAGGGGCTCTACGCGTCGCTCTGGCGCGTGCAGGTCGGCGACGTGGACTCGCTGCCGGAATCCTTCTTCGAGCGCGCCGAGCGGACCGCCGATGCGCTGGACGACTAGTCCAGAAGTTCGGGTAAGTCGTTCACCGAGTCGATGACCGCGGCCGCGCCCGCGGCCTCGTACTTCCTCGTTCCGTCCTCGCCCGTGAGCCCGCCCGTCCGCACGCCGACCCCGTAGTACGCCGCGTCGGGGTCCGCCCCGTCCGCGTTCACGGCGGCGCGCACGTCGTCGAGGGTGTCGCCGACGAAGGCGAGCGAGTCGGCGTCGAAAGCGTCGGCGAGCGCGAGCAACCCGTCGGGTTCGGGCTTGCCGGGTTCGGGGTCGTCCATCGTGAAGCGGTGGGCTTCGGGGACGTCCAACCCGACGCGGTCGAGCGCGATGTCCGCCTCCGCGGCCGGTCGTCCCGTGACGACGCCGACGGGATAGCGCTCGACGAGCCACGTCCCGACCTCGGCATCGAGGATGACGGGCTCGTCGTGGATGAAGCCCGCCGTCTCCAAGTCCGGCTCCTTTCCTTCCAGTTCCCGATAGAGGTCGCCGCCCAAGTAGAGTTGCTGGAAGACCTCTCTCAATCGCTTGGGGTCGAAGGCCTCGAAGACGGCGTCGGGGTCGTCGGCCTCCGCGCGCACGACCGCCTTCGCCGCGTCCAGCCCCCCGCCGCGGGCGGCGATGGCGTCGGTGTACGCCTCGACGGTGGCCCCCATCCCGTGCCGGCGCGCGAGCACGAGGAGAGCGACCGCGTCGCTGAGCTCCCAGTCGTTGTTGAACCCGCCCGCGTCCTTGAACCGCTGTATCGCCGCTCGCTCGACCGTCTCCCCGTACACCTCCGCGACGGACTCCACGACGGCCCGGCGATAGGAGTCGGCCACGTCCACGAGCACGCCGTCGATGTCGAGGACGACCGCGGCAACGTTCATGCGAGTCCCTCCGTGCCCCCCGGCAAGTGCGTTGCGCTCCGCGCCGGGCGGGATATTTATACTGGACGACACCCTAACCGCAGCCATGCGCGTCGATATCGTGCCCGTCGGGGACGTGCCCGCCGCAGTCAAGCGGGAAACGTCGTCGGCGCTGCGCACGATCTACGACTGTGAGGTGGCGGTTTCCCAGCCCCAACCGGTCCCCGCCGGAGCCTACGACGAGCGCCGCGAACAGTACCGCGCCGAAGACTTCATCGACGCCGCCTCCGGCGTCGGCGACGGCGAGAAGACTATCGCCATCACGGACGAGGACCTCTACTACCGGCGCCGGAACTACGTCTTCGGGCTCGCCTACCTGGAGGGGAAGGGCTGTGTCGTCTCCACGTACCGCCTGCGGACCTCCAGCGACGGCGGCTTTGCGGAGCGCGACCCCGCGGACGTGTTCGCCGACCGCGTCCGCAAGGAGGTCGTCCACGAACTCGGCCACACCCTGGGACTGGACCACTGCGACAACGCCCGCTGTGCGATGTCCTTCTCCCCTACCGTGCGGGAAGTCGACAAGAAGGAGGAGACCCTCTGTGGTAGCTGTCAGCGGACCGTCTTCTGACTCGCCGCGGCCCGCTCAGTAGCGCGCGGCCTCGGCCTCGGCGAGCGCGTAGACCAGCGGCGCCGTGTAGTCGATGGCGTACTCGTTGGCGGAGTAGGCCTCCAGCTCGTCGAGATAGCACTTCGCCGGCGGCGGGGACTCCCGGTCGATGTACGCCTCCATTACCTCGTCCTGTCCGTATCGGTTCGGGCCCCCCACGAGTAGGCCAGGAACGAGCGTGCCCGCCCCCTCGGAGAGGCGGTCGTGAGGTCGCTCGGGGAACTCGGTCCCGACGCCGGTGACGTAGCTGTAGCCGGTCGGCGTCCGGCCCAGCGCGTAGTGGAGCTGGTCGCGCGCCGCCTCGCGGTAGCGCGTCGCCTCCTCGCCCCCGGCGACCGCGGCGGCCAGCGAACAGACGTTCCCCTTCGCCAGCGCGAGCTTCGTCGAGGACCAGACGTACTCGTCGGCGTCGAGGGCGGTCCGGTAGCCGTCCGCCTCGACCCGCTCAGCGAGGGTGTCGGCGTAGGAGCGTAGCCCGTCGGCGATATCCGCCTTCCGGCCGTCCGCGCCCGCGTCGGCGGTGTAGTAAGCCCACTGGCCCAGTGTGAGCGCGTCCGACCACTCGACGGCGACGGGGTCAGCCTCGAACTCGGCGGCGTGCTCGTCGCGGAGATACGCCCGGTACGCTTTCTCGCCGGTCGTCTTCAGCAGCTCCGCGGCCGCCCAGAAGCGCTCTTCTTCATCCTCTTCTTTCCGGTAGGGCCCCGACCCGTCGGCCTGTCCCTCGTCGAAGCGGAACGCGGCCTCGGGGTTCGATTCCAGATAGTCGAAGGCAGATTCGGCCATCGAGAGCATCCGGTCGGCGAAATCACCCTCGTAGCACCGCGCGGCCTGCGCGCCGACGGCCGCGACCATCGCCGTCCCGTACGTCGAGAGCCCGAAGACGTAGCGGTCCATCGTGTCCGCCTCGGGCGCGACGTCCATACCGGGCCACGACTCGCCCGCGACCTTGTGGTAGCAAGCGCCGTCGGGCCGTTGCATCCGTGCGAGCCACTCCAGCTCGAAACGGGCCTCGGAGAGCAAATCGTTCGGCGCGTCAGGTCCCTCGACGGGTCGTTGCAGGTCGAGCGCGCTCGCCGCGGGGAAGCGCTCGGCGGTCAGGAGGAGCTGCCCAACTGTTATCGCGGCGGGCGGGACGTACTTCCCGTAGTCGCCCGCGTCGTACCATCCGCCCGAGACGTTGAGCTTGTCGCCCGCGTCGTGGAAGGAGTCCGAGAAGTAAAGCGCCGCTCTCCGGTCCCGTTCGTGGCCCGGTCCGGCTTCGAGCCCGGTCACAGGGTCCTCGATACGCGTCGCGGAGCGTCTGAGGCTGTAGTGGCGCGCGACGGTTTTGAGGGAGTCCTCGAAAACATCGGGCGCGACCGTGAAGGGGTAAGACTCGGCGCCGCCCGCGCGAACGACGTACTCGCCGGGAGCCAGAGCGTCGAAGCGGGCTTCCCGGACGGTGTCGCCCGAGTCCGCGTCGTCGACCGGCTCGCCGAGTTCGCCCTCGAAGACGGTCTCGTCGTCCGATTCGACCGTGAACGTCTCGGGCTTGCCGCCGACGACGAACGCGCGCTTCGGTTCGTCCGGGCGATAGCCGACCTGGTCGACGGCGACGTATCCGGCTTCGAGTCGCATGTTCGAGGGCGAGTCGGTCCGGGCGTTACTCTTTGGGTGGCCCCCGCAGGGCGCCGGTTATCTGGCCGGGCTCCGACAGCCGCCTAATCGGCGGCGTCGGGCCGGAAGTCCCGGCTGATTTTCTTCCACTTGCCCGTCGAGAAGCGGTAGTAGTTGATGAACGCGGGCACCGTCGCCTCCGCGATGAGCGAGAGATAGAGACCCATCAGACCGAACGCCGGGAACCGGAGCCCCAGATACGCCAGCGGGATGGCGAAGCCGAACATCCCCAACAGCTGGCTGTAGAAGGGTATCTTCGTGTCGCCGCTGGCGTCGAGCGGCCCGGCCGCGCCGGCCTTCACGCCTTGGGTGACCGTCGCCACACAGGCGGCGTAAACGAGCGCCGTCGCGACTTCGACGGTCCCCGGCTCGGCGCCGCCCTGCACGAACAGTTCGACGATGGGTTGTGCGAACAGCGCGACGACGAGCGCCGCGACGACGTACGTCGCCACCGAGAAGCGCACGATGTCGCGGCCGTACTCCTCGGC
>JBEQBK010000035.1:0-19112 GCA_041639855.1 Halobacteriaceae archaeon
GTCGAGGCGCACCTCGAAAGCGAACTCGGCGAGGAGGTGGCTGTGCGCGAGTTCGAGGTCCAGCAGGGCATCGGCAGCCGTCTCCGCGGCGGCGCCGCGGGGGTCGCCTACGCCGCCGCGTCGGGCGCCGCGAGCGCGCTGGTCGGCGACGGCCGCTTCCGCTTCGAGTGAGGGCGACCCGGATGTTTTTGTCCGCGTAGGGAGACTCATCAGACGAATGGACACCCTCGTGGTCTGTGTGGATCGGACCGGCGACCTCGCCCGGAAGGCGGGTGTCGAGATGCCCGTCTCCGGGTGGGAAGCCGTCCGCTCGCTCGTCGTCGAGGTCGGCCTCTCGGACCCCGAGGACTCGGGGGTGAACTGCCTGCTCGAAGCGCTCCGCGTCTGCCGCGACCTGCGTGACGGCGCGGACGACGCCGGCGTAGCCGTCGTCTCGGGCGCGAGCGAGTCGGTCGTCGGGCCCGACCGCGCGCTGGCCGACCAGCTCGACCGGCTGCTGGCCGAACACGACCCCGCCTCCGTGGTGGTCGTCGTGGACAGCGCCGAGGACGAACAGGTCGTCCCCGTCATCGAGAGCCGGGTGCGCGTGGACGCCGTCGACCGCGTCGTCGTCCGGCAGGCCCGCGACATCGAGTCCACCTACTACCTGCTCAAGCAGTTCCTCGGCGACGAGGAGCTCAGACAGACCGTTCTGGTGCCGCTGGGTATCGTGCTGTTGGTGTTCCCCGCCCTGCTGATGTTCGCCGGGACCGCCGCCGCGGTGGCGGCCATCACCGCCGTGGTCGGTCTTTCGGTGCTGTACAAGGGACTCGGCGTGGGTGAGCGCGTCGCCGCGCTCTCCGGGGACCTTCGGGAGGCCATCTACTCCGGCCGGGTCTCCATCGTCACCTACGTCGTCGCGGCCGGGCTGGCGACGCTCGGCGCCTTCGCCGGAGTGCTCCGCGTCTCGGAGCTGACGGGGAGTACCGTCTCGTTGCTCTCGGCGGCGGCCTTCGCTTACGCCAGCGTCCCGTGGCTGGCGCTCGCGGCCCTCGTGGCCTCTGCCGGGCGCCTGCTCGACGAGGCCATCCGCAACGACCGCGTCGGGACGCCCTATCTGAACCTCCCCTTCGGCGTCGTCGCCATCGCGCTCGTCGTGCACGGTTTCTCGGCGTATCTCCTCGAACGCGCCGGCGTCGTCGCCGCGATGTCCCTCCCCCGCCTCGACGCCGGCCCCGTCACCGTCGAGGCGCTGACCCTCCGGCCGGGCGAGCGGTTGGCGCTGTTCGTGGCGGCCGGCGTGTTCGTGAGCCTCGTCGGTATCCGGGTCGCACAGTACCTCAGCGGCACGGACTTCGAGGAAGAGCTGGTTCGCTAACCGACGAGTCGCGCCAGCTGCTCGGGGGGGACAGCGCCGCGCGCGGCCTGCCCTTCGTAGACGAACGTCGGGACGCCCGTGATGCCGTCCTCGCGGGCGTCCTCGAAGGCCGCGAAGACGTCCGCGCGAGTGTCGTCGATGGCGCCGACGACGGCCTCGCCGTCGAGGCCGACCGCGGCCGCGCGCTCGGCGAGCACGTCGCGGTCGTCGATGGCGACGCCGTCCTCCCAGTGGGCCTCGTAGAGCGCCTCGTCGAAGGCCGCCCAGTCGTCGGGGTGATTGGTTTGAACGTACAGCGAGGCGGCCTGCGCGTCCAGCGAGTCGATTTCCGGGACCTCGGTCACGTCGAGCATCGCGTCGGCGCCGTAGCGCTCCTGAAGGCGCTCGACGTTGCCCTTCACCTGCTCCATGTACTCGTCGTCGGGGGTGGCCTCGGCCACGTCGATGTTCCCCTCGGCGTCGCGGTGCTGTCCGCGCAGGTCGAAGGGGTGCCACTCGACGTCGACATCGCGCTCGTAGTTCTCGCGGAACCGTTCGAGGGACCGTCGGCCCAGATAGCAGAACGGACAGACGTAGTCGGCGTAGACGGTGATGGTGTCCATAGCGATGGGAACGGCGAGCGCCCCATAAGCCCCGCGTTCGGGGCGGGAACCAAGGGTTCGGCCCCGCGTTCGACGGGCGTTTCAACGCGGGACGCGTGAAGTCGGTATGGACGGACGCTGGGTGAGCCTCTTCTCGGGCGGGAAGGACTCCTCGTGGGCGCTGTACCGGGCCCTGGAGGAAGGGCTAGACGTGGGACGTCTGCTGACGGTCCACCCCGAGGGCGACTCCTACATGTACCACGTACCGGCGACCCGACTCGCCGAACTCGCGGCCGAGAGCATCGGCATCGAGTTGATAGAGGTAGAGCCCGAGGACTTCGGCGCCGACGACGTGCCCGACTCGGGTGCGCAGGGCGACGCCGAACTCGAACCGATGGAGGCCGCGCTCTCGGAGCTCGATTTCGAGCTTGCGGGCGTCACTGCGGGCGCAGTCGAGAGCGAGTTCCAGACGAGCAGAATCGAGGGGATGTGCGAGCGGCTGGGCTGTGAGCTGTTCGCGCCGCTCTGGCAGGAAGAGCCCAGGGCGTTGGCGGAGGCGATGTTGGACGCGGGCTTCGAAATCAAAATCATCCGGGTGGCGGCCTACGGCCTCGACGAGTCGTGGCTCGGCCGCACACTCGATACGGAGGCGCTCGACGAACTGGAGGCGCTCAACGAGGAGTACGGCGTCCACATCCTCGGGGAGGGCGGGGAGTTCGAGACGCTCGTCACCGACGGCCCGCACATGAGCCGGCCCATCGAACTCGAATACGACACCGAGTGGGACGGAACCAGAGGAAGCTTGCAAATCGAGGGTGCCGAGCTGGGGTGACGAACGGTCTCTCAGGCCGCGCCGGGGCGCCCCGAGCGACGACGGAGGGCCCGGACGAGAAACACCACCAGCGTTTCGACGACGAGCACTTCGAGTATCGCCCCGAGCGCCACCGCGGCGGCGATGCCGAGAGCGAAGGCGACGATGCCGGCGAGAAGTGGCGAACGCGAACCGTACTGTCGGGCTTCCGAACGGACGACCGCCCCCAACAGGACCTGCGTGAGGACGAAGGGGAGGGCGAGGAGGCCGAAAGCGGGCATGGTTCTCCGTTTTTGCGGCGGGATATAAACGTTCTTCCGAGCTGACTATTCCGGGTTCGTAATCGTTGTGTGCGCGCCGAGCAGCGCGCCCGAGAAGTCGACGTTCTCCAACTCGACGTGTTCGTCGACGATGGAGTTGCGAATCTCGCAGTCTCGGATGACCGCCTCGGGGAACACGACGGCACGGTCGAGCGACGAGTTCTGCACCGCCGCGCCGTCCATCACGTGAACGTTCTCGCCGAGGTCGGTGTTGTCGACACGGGCGGCGTCGCCCACGAGGTTCTCCCCATCCAGTTGCCACGCCACCGCGTCGAGGTAGGACTCGGCGGTGCCGATGTCGAACCACGCCTCGTCGAAGGAGAAGGCGTGGACCGCGCGGCGGGCCTGAAGCCACTGCATGAACCAGCCCGGCTCGTCGGGGTTGTTGCCGTCGGAGAGGTACTCGGAGAGCATCGGGAGCACGTCCGCGGGGAAGGCGTAGCAGGCGATGGAAACGAGGGTACTTTTCGGGTCGTCGGGCTTCTCCTGGAAGTCGATGACTTCGTCGCCATCGAGTTGTACCAGCCCGTAGGACTTCGCGCGCTCCTTCGAGCCGACGTCGTAGGCCGCCAGCGCGGAGGCGTCCTCACCTTTGGCCTCGAAGAAGTCGACGAACTCGCTCACGTCGAAGCTGATGACGTTGTCGCCGGCGATGACCATCAGGTCGTCGTCGACGCCTTCGCGCTCGACGAGCTGGGCGAGCGCGCCGACGACGCCGAACTTCTCCGATTCACCCGTCGTGTCCTCGACCGACACGGTGGGCTTCTCGAACGGCGACTCGGCGAGGTGTTCCTCGAAGTCCTCGGCGAAGCGCTCGTTCGTGGAGACGAAGACCTCGTCGACGCGGTCGTCGTCTTCGAGCCCCTCGAAAATGCGGTCGATGACGGAGAGTTCCCCCACGGGGAGGAACATCTTCGGCCGGTTCTTCGTGATCGGCCAGAGACGAGTCGCGTACCCCCCAGCGAGAACAACAGCTTTCATATCGATACTCTCCACGCCGACCGACAAGGATTTTTCCATCGGGCCAGCCCCAACGGTATGGGCACGTCAGCGGAGACGACGCGCCAGCGAATCGCCGACGCCCTCCGGGAGCGCCCGGCGACGGCGGGCGGACTGGCCACCGAGTTCGGCATCACCGCGGTCGCCGCCCTAGATCACGTCCAGCACCTCTCGAAGAGTCTCGACCCCACGGACGAAGAGCTCCTGGTGCGGCCCCCGGAGTGTCGAGACTGCGGGTTCAACGACTTCGACGACCTCATCAATCGCCCTTCGCGCTGTCCGGAGTGCAAATCCGAGAGCGTCGAGGAACCCGCGTTCACTATCGAGTAGCGGGGAACGTCACACCCGCACGGTCGCGCGAGCAACTGCCATGCCAGCGCTCGAAGTCGCGCTCACCGCGCTCGGCGTGGCGGTCACACAGCTGTTCGAACCGACGTTCGTGCGGTCCGACGTGGTGCGCGCGGCGCGCAACGGACTTGTCGTCGGCGCAGCGACCTCCGTCGGCATCAAAAGCGTCGGGCGGGCCGGCAGTTCGGGGGGAGGAGAAGAGCTACAGACGGCCGCTCGTCCGCGTTCTCACCGGTATCACTCCACGTAGTCGATGTCCTGCAGGTTGTCCTCGGCTTCCTCCTGGGCCTCGCCGTTGCGGCCGTAAATCTGGGGCGAGTCCACGCCCGTCACGACAATCATCGTGCGCATCGAGCCGTCGAGTTCCTCGTCGATGGAGGTTCCCCAGATGATGCGCGCGTCGGGGTCGATGCGGTCGTAGATCTCTTCGACGACGCCTTCGGCCTCCTCGATGGCCATATCCGGGCCGCCGGTGACGTTCACGAGCGCCGAGGTCGCCGCGGAGATGTCCACGTCCAAGAGGGGGGAACGCAGCGCCGAGTTCACCGAGTCCTGTGCCTTCTGCTCCGAGTCGGACTCCCCCAGGCCTATCATCGCGACGCCGCCCTTCTCCATCACGGTGCGGACGTCGGCGAAGTCCAGGTTCACCAGACCGGGCTTGGTGATGAGTTCGGTGATACCCTTCACCGAGCGCATCAGCACCTCGTCCGATACTTTAAACGCCTGCTTGACCGGCAGCTTGCCCACCGAGTCCAGCAGGCGGTCGTTGGGGACGACGATGACGGTGTCGGCGACATCGCGGAGGCGCTCCAGACCGGCTTCCGCGTTCGTTCTGCGCACTTCGCCCTCGGCGGTGAACGGCGTCGTGACGATGGCAATAGTGAGCGCGCCGATTTCGCGGGCGGCCTTCGCGACGACGGGCGCCGAGCCGGTGCCGGTCCCCCCGCCCAGCCCCGCAGTCACGAACACCATATCGGAGCCCTCGATGGCGCCGTAGATGTCGTCTTGGCTTTCGAGGGCGGCTTCCTCGCCCACCTGTGGCAGCGAGCCCGCGCCCCGCCCGGACGTGCGGTCCTCGCCCATCAGGATTTTCTGGTCGGCCTCGATTTCCACGAGGTGCTGGACGTCCGTGTTCGCGGCGACGAGCTCCGCGCCATGGATGCCCTCCTCGAACATCCGGTTGATAGTGTTCGAGCCGGCCCCGCCACAGCCGACGACGGTGATGTCGGTCTGGAGGTCCTCCAGAACCGCCTGCAGTTCCTCGTCGGTCATGTTGCCCGAGGCGCTCTCCGCGTCGGTACGGGCCGAATCGGGACTGTCCGGCGCGCCGGTCAGTTCCGGACCGCCGTCCTCCGCCGACTCCGAGGCCTCCTCTTCCTCGGCCTCGTCGATGGCGTCCTCAACGATGGAGTCCATTATTGCCTGTATCCTGTGTGAGCACGCCTAATTACCTTTCCCCTCCGCGTCAGACGCGCGGCGGACGCGTCGCGTTGTTTTCGACCCCGTCTACAGCGGAAAGCGCCGTTCTTCTTCGGTCTGAACCGCTTCGGGCGGTATCTCCTCGCCGTGGACCTCGACGGCCTCGCCGGCGGCGAGTTTGCCGAACGCCGGCCCCTCCGAGATGCCCAGCGTCCGGGCCGCCTCGGGGTCGAAGGTCTCGCGGACGGCGACGACCTCCCCCCGCTCCCGTTCGACGGCGTCGTACTTCTCCCCGAGCAGGCCGGCGAGGTCCGCGACGAGCCGGTCGTACGCCGACGCGTCGGGGAACGCCGCGTTCCCCTCCACGAGCGCCCCGTTCTCGGCGGTGCCGTAGGCGAGCGCCGACGCGGCGACAAGTTCCCTCGTGCGTTCTTGGTCCACGCCCGCACACTCGGCGAGCAGGTCGTCGGGGAGCGATTCGACGGCGTACTCGCCCGCGGCCGTTCGTTCACGGGCCGGGGCGCCGAATCGCAGGCCGGCGTCCACGGTCCGGAGGCGGGCTTCGAGTTGCTCGGCGAGCGCGAGGGGGACGCCGTCGGTCTCCCGGAGGTAGGTTTCGCTCACGACCCGATAGCCCAACCCCTCGACGGTCGAGCGGAGGTCGGGGCGCTCGCCGGCGACGAGCGCGCGGGTCGCGCCGCTGCGCTCGAAGGCCTGCCGGAGCACGTCGGGGTCGGGCTCGCCCATCGCGGAGAGCGCCCAGTCCGAAGCGATGTGCCCGACACACCAGTCGGTCTCCTCGACGATGCGGGTCGGGCGGGGCGCGTAGTGGTCGTCGCCGAAGGAGACTACCGTGCGCTCGCTCGTCGGGGGCGTGTCGCCGAGGGCGAGAATCGCGGCGGCGACCGCCTCCGCGCCCGCGGGGTCGTTCCACTGTGCCTCGTCGCTCCCGAGCTCGACAAAGAGGGACGGACAGCCCACCTCGCTCGGACCGTGGTGGGTGCACTCGATACCCGTGTCGTACGCCTCGGGGGCGTGCTCGTCGAAGGCGGCGAGGAGCCGTTTCTGGACGTTGGGTGCGGCGCGGGCGAGCGTTCCCGCCTTGCCGCCGTACTCCGCGGGCCCGAAGTTCCCCGTGAAGTGTGCGGTGAGGAGCGGCCCCGTCTCGCCGGCGTGTTTCGAGGCGAACGCCACGAGGTCGGGGTCGTCGAAGAGCGCGGCCGCGCGTTCGGCTTCGAGGTGGGGCTCGTCGATGGTCCGCAGGGCGAAGTCGCCGTGTTTCTTCGGGGTGTTTCCCCGCCAGTCCGCGCGTTCGAGGAGGGCCTCCCGGATGGACAGCGACGCCTCGTCGGCGCGGCTACAGACGATACCTATCACAGCGAAGCGGAGGGGGAGCGCCGACAAGTGGGTTTTGCATCAGGGGGTGAACGCGTTGCGCGCGGCGTCGCGGGCGGTCCCGAGGACGAAGGCGAGCTCCTCGCGACGGCGGACGAAGAGGCCGACCCCGAGCACCGCGTAGAGAACCGTGTAGCCGATGAGCAGGTCGTGGCTACTGACGGGGAGCACCAGCCAGTCCCTGATGAGGGCGAACTCGATGAAGACCTGCGAGGCGAAGAGGACGAGCAGGCCGACGGCCTCCCGGCCGCTGATAGAGAAGTTAATCAGGACCGCGATGGCGAAGAAGCTCTGTGCGGCCGTGATCCAGATCTCCGCGGACTGGCGGGCGTCGAAGGGGAGCGTCCCGACGCCTCCGATGGCGAGGCTGTAGACAACCGCGAGCGTCCCGATGAGCAAGGTCCACTGGTTCAGCTTCGAGGAGACGAGCGCGTTGAACCCGGCCGTCGAGCGCGCCTTGTTCACGAGGTAGGCAACGACGATGAGTTCGGGGCTCTCGCTCGCGAGCGGCGCGATCCACTGTATCATGAAGAAACTCGGGATGCCGAAGTCGGTGCCCAGGGTTTCGAGACCGTGCGCGAAGGGGTGGACTGCGGTGTAGATGAGCGCGCCCGAGAAGGCGAAGAGCGTGACCGAGACGAGCGCCCGGGCGGCCTTCGGGAACTCGTGGAAGTAGGCGGGCACGCCGACCTGTCCCTCGACTTCCTCGATTTCGCTGCGGACGGCGATGCCGATGTAGACGAGGTAGATACCGACCAGCACGAGCGTGTCGACGATTCCGATGCCGCCCCCGAGAGGGACGAAGAAGGCGACGGCCGTCGCGGCCAGCAGGAAGGCGATTTCGACGGCTATCTTCCGGTCGAGGTTGACGACGTTGGCGAGGAAGCCGTCCCGCTCCGCGACGGCGGGGTCGGATGTCGAGCCGGCGCGGTAAAGGGTGAAGAGGGCGATGCCGGACCAGCCCAGTCCGATGAGGATGCGGTTCGCGCCGGTCATGTTCGCCACGGCGAGGTTGGCGTCGTGACACGCGGCGGCCAGCGGGGATATCTCGTTCTCGATTTGGACGGCGGTGAACTGCGCGCAGGCCTCCGCGGTCGCGCCGCCGGAGCCGGCTCCCCAGGCGTAGAGCGCGTCCACCGCGTACTCCGGTGCGACGGCCAGTACCGCGAGGATGGCGATAGCGAACGCCCGGGGGACGTCTTTTTCCGCCGTTTCGGCGCCCCACGCCAGGAGGAAGGAGGCCCCGAGGATGCCGACGCCGCTCACCGCAACCGTCGTGAGCGGCGGGAGGTCGTGTGCGCCGCCCGTGGCCCATATGAACACCCACGGAACGGCTAGAGCGAGCGCCCCGAAGAACGCCGCGAGAGGATGACGAAGCCGCTGTAGCATGCTTTGCGGTTTTTAGAGCCATCCACCTTTGTCTGTCGGTCGGTGACCCGGCCGGCGGGGACCGCACCGTCCATTTTTAAGCGAGGACGGAACACAGGACGTATGCAGGTTTTCGGACTCCTCGGCAACCCGGTGGGCCACTCGCTCTCGCCACCGATGCACGAGGCCGCTTACGACGCGCTGGGAACGAACGCCCGCTACGTCACCTTCGAGCCCGAGCAGGACGCCGGGGTCGACGCCATCGAGGCTGCCGAGGTGCTGGGAATAGACGGGTTGAACGTCACCATCCCGTTCAAGCAGGACGTCCTCGACGCCGTCGAGCCGACCCCGCTCGCTCGGCGCATCGGCGCGGTGAACACCGTCGACTTCTCGACGTCGCCGCCGACCGGCCACAACACCGACGCCGCGGGGGTCCGGCGCGCGCTCGAACACCACGGCGTCACTATCGAGGGGAGCGAGGCCGTCCTCGTCGGGGCAGGTGGGGCGGGTCGCGCCGTCGCGTACGCGCTCACCGACGCCGGCGCGAACCTGACGGTGGTCAACCGAACGGTCGAGACGGCGGAGGAACTCGCCGACGAAACCGGCGCCGCGGCGGGCGGTCTCGCGGCCCTCCCCGAACTCGTCGGGGACGCTGACCTGCTGGTAAACGCCACCAGCGTCGGAATGGAGGAGGACCGCTCCCCCGTGCCCGCCGACGCGCTCCACGCCGACCTAACCGTGATGGACGCCGTCTACGCCCCCCTCGAAACCAGACTCCTGCGCGAGGCCCGGGAGGCGGGCGCCGAGACCGTCGACGGGGCGTGGATGCTCCTCTACCAGGGCGTGGTCGCCTTCGAGCACTGGACCGGCGAGGACGCCCCGGTGGACGCGATGAACGACGCGCTCCGGGAACGACTTTAAAAGGGGGGCGCGAGTAGGGGGAGGAAATGGGACTGCTCTCGCAACTCAAGTCGCTGCTCGGCCTCGACTCCGGGACGGAGCGGGGGGGCAACGACGTGGATGTGACCGTCGAACGCGACCCCGACACCGAGCCGGACGCGTCGAGCGAGCACGCGGTGAAGGACCCCGCCGACGAGGTGGCAACCGAAGAATCCGACGCCGTCGACGAGTCCGAGACCGAGGCCTACGAGGAGGAAATCGAGGAGAACGCCCCCGCCGCCGGGACGGACGCCGCCGCCTCCACGGAGACCCTCGTCGAGGAGGACAACGCCGACGAGCCGAACGAAGCGGCCGAACCCGCCGAGGCCGCCGGGCCGACCGGCGCCGAGGACGCCATCGAGGAGGCCGAACCCGAAGACGCGGACGCCGAGGCCGCCAAGTACGAGGAGGAAATCGAAGCGGAAGCGGCCGCTTCCGGGACGGAGGCAGCGGCCTCCACTGAAACCCTCGTCGAGGAGGACAACGCCGACGAACCGGACGAAGCGGCCGAGGCCGCCGAGGCCGCCGGGCCGGCGGGTGAGCTCGACCAGTCGGTCGAGCACATCAAGGGTATCGGGCCGGCGTACGCCGAGACCCTGACCGAGGCGGGCGTCGGCACCATCGCCGACCTCGCCGCCGTCGAGGACACCGAGGCGCTCGCGGAGGAGACCGGCCTCTCCGCCAAGCGGCTGGGTCGCTGGGTCGACCGCGCGCGTTCGTGGGAACCGTAAGCGGGTTGCCGGGGGCCCGCTAGTGAGAGATATGAATCCGACGCCGGTGACCGACCGGGCTGCGTTCCGCGAAACGGCGGCGGACGCCCCGGACGCCCGCGTCCCCGTCGTGGCGACGGTCCGCGCGGAGCCGTTCGGGGCCTACCGGCGGGCCCGTGGGGACGAGCCCGCCTTCTTCTTCGAGACATCCGGGGGCCCCACCGGTTGGGGCTACTTCGGCGTCGAGCCCGACAGCTTCCACGAGAGCGGCGAGGCCTTCGACACGCTGGAAACCGTCCTCGACGGGGAGTCCCTCGCTCGCGGTGGCTGCGAAATCCCCTACCCCGGCGGCCTCTTCGGCTGGCTCTCCTACGACGCCGTCCGCGAACTGGAAGCCCTGCCCGACTCGGCCGCGCGCGAGCGCGACCTCCCCCGCCTGCAGTTGGGCCGCTACCCGACGGTCGCCGCGTGGCGCGAGCCCCACGAGGAGGAGACGGAGCTGAAGCTGGTTTCGGCGCCCCGGGTGCAGGGGGACCCCGACAGGGCATACGAGCGGGCGCTCGCGGACATCGACGCCCTCGCCGAACGCGTCGCGACGGGCGACCCGGACCACGGCGACCCCCCTGCCCCCGCCGAATCGGTTGCCTTCGAGTCGGAGTGCGGGCCGGCGGCGTTCGCCGAGCGCGTCCGTCGGGTGAAGGAGTACATCCGCGAGGGCGACACGTTCCAGACGAACGTGAGCCAGCGCCTGAGCGCGCCCGCGGCGGTCCATCCGGTCGCCGCCTACGACGCCCTCCGGGCGGTGAACCCCGCGCCGTACTCGGGACTGGTCGAGTTCCCGGGCGTCGACCTGGTGAGCGCGAGCCCCGAGCTCCTCCTCGAAACCGACGGCGAGCGCATCGAAACGGAGCCCATCGCCGGCACGAGGCCGCGCGGGGAAAGCCGGGACGCCGACGCCGAGCTGGAGGCCGACCTCACCGGCGACGAGAAGGAGCGCGCGGAGCACGCGATGCTCGTGGACCTGGAGCGCAACGACGCCGGGAAGGTAAGCGAGTACGGCTCGGTCGAGGTAGCGGAGTACCGCCGCGTGGACCGCTACTCGGAGGTGATGCATCTGGTGTCGCTCGTGACGGGCGACCTGCGCCCGGACGCCGACCTCGCGGACGCCGTCGCGGCGATGTTCCCGGGGGGAACCATCACCGGCGCGCCCAAACCCCGGACGATGGAGATAATCGACGAGGTCGAGCGGAGCCGGCGGGGGCCTTACACGGGAAGCATGGCCGCCATCGGCTTCGACGGGGCGGCGACGCTGAACATCGTCATCAGGACCCTGGTCCGCCACGGCGACGAGTACGGCCTCCGGGTCGGCGCCGGCATCGTCCACGACTCCGTCCCCGAGCAGGAGTACGAGGAGACCCTCGACAAGGCCCGCGCGCTGGTGAACGCGGTGGACGAGGCGCTCGGGACGGAGATGGAGGTCGAGCGATGATTCTGGTCGTCGACAACTACGACTCCTTCGTCTACAACCTCGTTCAGTACGTCGGCGAGGTGGCCGACGATGTCGTCGTGAAGCGCAACGACGCTGTCACCGTCGGGGAAATCGAGGCGCTGGCGCCCGACGGCGTGGTCGTCTCGCCCGGCCCCGGCACCCCCCACGAGGCGGGCGTCTCGATGCCGGTCTTCGGGACCGACCTGCCCGTGCTGGGGGTGTGTCTCGGCCACCAAGCGCTCTGTGCGGTCCACGGCGCGCCGGTCGGGCACGCCGAAGAGGTCGTCCACGGGAAGGCCTCGACCGTCCACCACGACGGGGAGGGCGTCTTCGCCGGCCTCCCCGACGCCTTCGAGGTCGGGCGCTACCACTCGCTGGCCGTCGAGCGCGAGGACCTGCCCGCCGAGCTGGTCGAGACGGCGGCGACGGACGACGACGAGGAGGTCCTGATGGGCGTCCGCCACCGGGAGAAGCCGCACGTCGGCGTCCAGTTCCACCCGGAGAGCATTCTCACGGGAACACCCGAGGACCCCGGGAGTCTGGAGCTCGGCAAACGGATGGTTCGGACCTTCGTAGAGGAACTATGCGCTACCATGTGAACGGCTCGCTGGTGCCGGCCGACGAGGCCGAAATCAGCGTTCGCGATAGGGGGTTCATGTACGGCGACGCCGCCTTCGAGACCCTGCGCGCCTACGGCGGCGAGATATTCGAGTGGCGCGCGCACGCCGAGCGGCTGGCCCGCAGTTGTGGCCTGTTGGAGATGGAAGACGCCGTGCCCGAGGACCTCTACGACCGAATCGTGGCGACCCTCACCGGCAACGGCCTCGAGGAGGCGTACGTCCGGGTTTCGATTACGAGGGGTGTCCAGCCCGGCAAGCTCACGCCGGGCGAGGCGACCGAGCCGGGTGTCGTAGTCATCGTCAAGGAACTCCCGCGGGGCGGGCCGGAGGGCCGCTCCGTGTGGGATAACCCCGCGACGGTCGAGACGGCGTCCGTCGAGCGAATCCCGGACGCCGCCCTGCCCGCGCGGGCGAAGACGCACAACTACCTCAACGGCGTGCTCGCCAGACTCGATGCCCCGGGCGCCGACGAGGCCCTCATGACCGACGCGGACGGCGCGCTCGCGGAGGGAGCGGCGAGCAACGTCTTCCTCGTCTCGGAGGGCGCCCTGCGGACGCCCACTCTGGACGGGCCGGTGCTGCCCGGCATCACCCGGAAAGTCGTGCTGGAACTCGCCCGCGAGGAAGGGCTCCCGGTGAGCGAGGAGCGCCTGACGCCCGCAGACCTGCGGAGCGCCGACGAGGCCTTCCTCACGAACACGACGTGGGAAGTTCGACCCATCGAGCGTGCGGACGGCGTCGCCGTCGGTGGGGGGCCCGTTACCGAGCTGCTGGCCCACCGCTTCGACGAGCGGGTCGCCGAGCACTACTAAAGCCTCTTTGCGCGGGCCGCCTTGCTGTGGGTATGGACCGGGAGCGTCTCGCCGACACCGTCGAGTCCTTCGCAGTCGTCCTACCGGCGCGCCTGCTCGTCGGGTTCACGCTCGCCGGCGTGCTGGCGGCCGTCGTCGACGCCGTCGCGAGCGCGCCCGTTGGGATGATGGTCGCCGCCGTTCTCTTCTCGCCGTTCGCGCTCGACGCCGCCGGGTTCCGACCGACGCTCCCCGCGGCGCTCGCGCATTTCCTCCTCTCGCAAGGGGTGCTCCTGTTCGGTACGGTCGGGGTCGCGCTCGCACTCACCGGTGGTCGCCTCCCGGACGCGGCGGTTTCGGGCGCCTACATCGCCGCCGTCGCGCTCTCCTTCGCGCTCGTCTTCACCGACTGGGGGCGGCGACTCCGGAGCCGGGTTTCCCGACGGGCGAAGCGGTTCCTCGGGGCTCTGCGTGGCGAATAGACTGAAGGCCCGCCCGCCCCGCGTTCGTGCATGGCCGAGCGCATCGTCGCCGAACTCCCCGCCGAGACGACCCATCTGTTCACCGTCCGCGACGACGTCGCCGCGAGCGAGGTCGAGGCCGTGCTCGTCCGCACCGAGGAAGGGCCCCGCGCATGGCTGAACTACTGTCGACATCGGGGCGCCCGCCTCGACACGGGCGAGGGTGCGCTCCGGGACGGCGCGATTCGGTGTCCCCGCCACGGCGCGGCGTTCGACCCCGAATCGGGCGCCTGCGAGTCGGGCCCCTGTGCGGGGAAATCGCTGCACGGACTGAACGTCGAGCGCCGCGGGGACGGCGTCTATCTCGCGGCCGAGGGCTACTCTCTCGCCGGCGAGGAGGGCGTTTAGAGGCCTTCCACGGCGTCGGGCGCGACCGAGCGCGTCTCCCCGTCACGGCTCTCGATTTCGACCTCGCCGGTCTCGCGGAAGTGGTTGCCGAGGACCACCTTCCGAGGAATCCCCAGCAGGTCGCTCTCGGCGAAGCGTTCCCCGATAGACTGGTCAGGGTCGTCGAAGAGCAGCGTCCGTTCGGGGCCACACTCCTCGTGGATGCGGTCCGCGACGGCCGCGAGGTCGCCGCTGTAATCGAGGGGGACGACCGACACGCTGTAGGGGGCGATAGAGGGAACGGGCCAACGGAGGCTGTCGTCGGCGGCGTGCTGGGCGACGAGCGCGTGGACAAGTCGCTCGATGCCGATGCCGTAACTCCCCATCGAGACGGACCGTTCGCCGCCGTCGGGTCCGTCGACGGCGAAGTCCATCGCGTCCGTGTATCGGGCACCCAGTTTGAACGTGTGTCCGATTTCGATTGCCTCACCCCCTTCGAGGGGAGTCTCGCAGTCGGGGCAGGCGTCGCCGGCCGCGAGCGTGGGACCCGCCTCGTCGGTCGTCCCGAAGTGACAGCCGTCTGTAGGGCAGTAGGTCGCGTCAACCGTCCCCGATTCGACGGGCGCCAGGAACTCCTCGGAGTCCGACCCGCCCATCACGCTGTTCGCGGCGTCCGCGACGACGAATTCGATTCCCAGCGCGTCGAAGGCCCGGCAGTACGCTGCGCGGACCCGCTCGTAGCAGGCGTCGAGGGATTTCGCCGACGTGTGGAAACTGTACGCGTCCTTCATCGTGAACTCCTTCGTCCGGAGCAACCCGCTCCGAGCGTGGTCGTCGCGGTGTTTCCGCCCGATTTGATAGATCAGGAGGGGAAGGTCGTCGTAGGACCGGACGGCCCCCTCGACGAGACGGACCGCGCCCTCCTCCGCCGAGGGGGCCAGACACATCGCCTTGCCCTCCCGGTTCTCGAAGGTGAACATCTCACCCTCGAAGGCGCTCCACCGGCCGCTTCGCTCCCAGAGGCCTTTATAACTCAGTTGGGGGAGGCGAACCTCGCGGGCGCCGGCGTCCGCCATCGCCTCGCGGATACGCCCGGCGACGGCCCGACGGACGCGCTCGCCGGTGGGCGTGAAAGCGTAGAGGCCGCTACCGAACTGCCGTATCAGGCCGGCACGGGCCACGAGGCGGACGACACGGTTCTCCCGGTCGGGGAACTCCCGGCTGGTGAACAGAAGCGTCTCGCTACGCCGCATCGAACCACCTGGAGTCGTCGAGACCTGTAGAAGGAGCGACTGTGCGACTATCGCGGAACCCGGCCGCGGGCCGCGCCGGACCCGCGGGTGTCAGAATCGAATCGATGGCTTCGGGTCATTACGTTCCGAATGAGCGAAGCGCCTCTGAAATAGCTTGTGCGGCATGAAAGGCCGACACACACCGGGCGCGGCGCTTATGATGCACTCCGTCGTGTGGCCAGTATGGCCGACGACGCGTTCGCGGGCTCTAGCGAGCGAATCCTGTGGGCGTGGACGGGCGCCGAACTGCTCGCGCTCCTCGCTTTCTTCCTCCTGTTTACACCCGCAGCTCTCTCGGGGCGCGGGTTCGGCTCCTTCTCGACGGGGTTCGTCCGCGCGGGCTGGCTCTTTCTCCTCCTCGAACTGCTGATTCCGCTCGCGGTCTACCTCGACATGCGCCGGCGCGGGAGAATCGAGCCCGCGTGGCTCCACGTCGCCGCCGCACCCCTGCTCAATCTCCTCGGGCTGGTCGCCTACCTCTCGCGGCGGGGCTGAGAGCGTGAGTTTAAAACCCCGCCGAGTGTAACCCGCCGGTATGGAAGTTCCCACGTCACTCGCCGCGTACGTACGGGTGCTGAAACTCGCCAGCACCCCGGAGTGGGAGGAGTTCTCCCGCGTGGCGCTCGTCGCCGGAGCGGGTATCCTCCTCATCGGCGTTATCGGATTCATCATCCTCCTCGCGATGGGCCTCATCCCGGGTGTCTGAGATGGGTGTCTTCGCCGTCAAAACCACGGCCAGCCAGGAGCGGACCGTGGCCGACATGATTGCCAACCGCGAGGAGCCCGAAATCCACGCGGTGCTGGCGCCGGAATCGCTGGTGAGCTACGTGATGGTCGAGGCCGAGGGCCAGGCGGTCATCGAGCGCGTCATCGAGGAGATACCGCACGCGCGCTCCATCGTCCCCGGCCAGAGCGGCATCTCCGAAGTCGAGCACTTCCTCTCCCCGAAGCCCGACGTCGAGGGCATCGCGGAGGGCGACATCGTCGAACTCATCGCCGGGCCGTTCAAAGGCGAGAAGGCGCAGGTCCAGCGCATCGACGAGGGCAAGGACCAGGTCACCGTGGAGCTCTACGAGGCGACGGTCCCGATTCCCGTGACGGTGCGCGGGGACCAGATTCGCGTTCTCGACTCGGAAGAACGGTAGTTTCCGGGGAAAAGAGACGTCGCTTTTCCGGAGTCAGTCAGCGCGCGCCGCCGGCGCCGTCCCCTCCGCCAGCTGTTCGCGCAGGCGATCCGTATCCACGACCTCTTCGACGCTGGCGAGCAGTCGCTCGCGGCGTCGGATATCGTCCGTCGAGCCGTCGTAGTGGCGCACGAAGTCCGTTCGTGTGTGTTCCTCGAAGGCGTGTTTGATGGCGAAAAAACCCTCCGGGACGACGGTGCCGCAGACGCGACACTCGTGGGCCTCGTGTGCCTGCACCTGGTGTGCGAGCGCGGCCTCCGGGTCGCCGAAGGTCCGCCCACAGTCGCCGATACAACATTCCCACCCGGGCATAGGCACTCTTTACCCGAATCCTCTCAAAAAGGTTACGGCAGGGTAGACAGGCCGGCTACCGCTGGCTGAAGATGAGGTTGCGCTGTATCTCGTTGGCGCCCTCGTAGATGACCGGCACCCTGGCGTCGCGATACACCCGTGCGATGCGCCGGTCGTTCAGAACGGAGCGGCCGCCGTGGAACGGCATCCCCTGTTCGGCGCAGTCCACGGCGGTTTCGGTGGCCTTCGTCTTCGCGAGCGCGCCCCAGTAGCCCGGGTTTTTCCCTTCCGTGACCTTTCGGGCGGCGCGCCACACCAGCGAACGAGCGGACTCGAACTCCAGGAGTTGGTCCGCGACGCCGTGCTGAACTGCTTGGAAACGGTCCATCGTCCGACCGAAGCCCTCCCGTTCGGTGACGAAGTCGACGGTCTCCTCGATGGCCGCCGCCGCGAGGCCGATGCCGTGCCCGCCGACGATGACCCGACCGTGGTTGAAGAACTCCGCGAGCATCGTGAACCCGACGCCCTCGTGGCTGATGCGGTTCTCCGCGGGGATTCTGCAGTCGTCGAAGAAGAGGTGTGCCTGCTTCGAGGCTCGGAACGCCATCTTCTCGGGGATGTGTTCCGCCTCGAACCCCTCCGTGTCCGTGGGGACGATGAACAGCGAGTGGTTCCCGTAGCGGTTGTCCTCGTCGTCGCCAGTACGGGCGTAGACCGTGAGCCAGTCGGCCTCGACGCCGTTACCGACCCAGTACTTCTCGCCGGTTAGCTCGTAAGCCTCCACCTCGCCGTCGTCGCCCTCGACGCGCTCGGCGCGGGTCGTCATCCCGGCCAGGTCCGAGCCGGTTTCGGGCTCCGAGACCGCGAGCCCCGTTATCTGCTCGCCCTCCGCGACCGGCCGGAGGTACTCCTCTTTCTGTTCTTCGGTGCCGTACTGTTCGAGCATCTCGGCGCCGAAGCTGGCGAGTTGGAGCGTCAGCGCGATACCGGCGTCCGCGCGGTAGAACTCCTCGGCCATCGCGAGATACTCCTGTAGGCCGAGCCCGCGCCCGCCGTACGCCTCGCCGATGTCCTGAGCGACGAGGCCCGCCTCGCGGCCCGCCTCCAGAACCTCCCACGGATAGTCGCCCGACTCGAAGTAGTCGGCGGCGTTCGGTTCGATGTGGTCCGCGGCGAACTCGCGGGCGTCCTCCTTTATTCCCCTCGCGTCCTCGGGAACCAGGTCCTCGGAGAGCAGGTCCATACCCGAACTGGGGCGGGAAGGAGCATAAAAGGATGCGCCGCACCGCTATCGGCAGGGACTTTAGCGGGGACCAAGTACCACCGCCCGTGACGGACGCGCGGGTCGACCTCCATGTGAAAGTGCTCGACGAGCGGGTCGCGGAACGCGCGAAGCGCCGCGGCGTCGACACGCTCGTCTACGCCCCTCACTTCACGCGCCTGCCGACGATACGGAAGCGTGCGGACGCGTTCACCGACGACGAGCTCACGGTCGTCCCCGGCCGCGAGGTGTTCACCGGAACGTGGGGGAACAGGAAACACGTGCTCGCCGTCGGGCTCTCCGAGCCGGTCCCGGATTTCATCCCCCTCGAAACCGCGATGGCGGAGTTCGACCGTCAGGACGCCGCCGTCCTCGCGCCCCACCCCGAGTTCCTGAACGTCTCACTGTCGGCATCGGACATCGCCTACTACGACGACACCGTACACGCCGTCGAGACGTACAACCCGAAACACCTGCCCGCGAACAACAGGCGGGCCCGGGAAATTGCCGCCGACACCGAGATACCGCCGTTTGCCTCCTCCTACGCCCACCTCCGGAAGACGGTCGGAGAAGTGTGGACCCGCTTCGACCGCCCGATAACCTCCGAATCGGAGCTGGTAGCCGCGCTGCGCGACGACGCCGCGAGGGGCGTCAGCCACCGCGACGGGGCGGTCCACCGCCTCCGGCGCGCGGCCGAGTTCGCGCATCTGGGTTGGGAGAACTCCTACGGCAAACTCGACCGGGTGCTCCTCTCCGGGATGGAGCCGACCCACCCTCGACACATCGCCTACGGAGGGCGCTTCGAGGACGCCGCGCTGTACTGAGGCCCGGGGCTCAGAGCCCGACAGTCCGGTTCATCGATTCGGTCGCGCGGGCGACGGCGTCGGCGAACTCGGGCGGGAGCGCGGGCACGACGTAGAAGAGGAGGCCCGCGACGGCCAGCACTTCGAGTACCGTGATGAGCACCGTCACGATGCCGGCGTAGTCGCTGACGACGGTCACGCCGACGGGGAGGCCGTACTCCGTCGAGGAGAGCGGGTAGAACAGCGCGATGCCGCGCTTGCTCCCGACCACGTCGAGGACGAAGTG